>NZ_JBQSVH010000019.1:0-60443 GCF_052376135.1 Psychrobacter sp. AOP7-C1-14
CGTAAACGCACCAGCTTGTTAGGTTCATTGCTAGGCGATGCCATTTCTCGCCAATCTGGGGAGCAGACGCTAGATACGATTGAGACACTGCGCAAAGGCTTTATTCAGCAGCGCCGTGAGCCAACTGAGGCACATAAACAGCAGCTGATCGATTTTATTGCTTCTTTGGATAATCAAACCTTAAAGAACGTTATACGTGGCTTCTCTATCTATTTTTTCCTTGCTAATTTAAGCGAAGAGAACTATTTGCGTGAACAACGCCAGGCGCAACGTCTCCAATCAGAACAAAGCTGGGAAGGCTCGTTTCGCCGTACGCTACTCGAGTGTCGTGAGCGTAATATTGAACCTGCACAAATGCAAGAACTGATCGATCAGCTGAAATTCATGCCTGTGTTCACCGCGCACCCTACCGAAGCGCGTCGCCGTACAACGATGAATATATTACAAAGCCTATTCACACACAGTGATGCGTTAAATGATCTAACTGAAAACAGTTTTGCCTACGAGCAAGCCAAAGAGCAAACCGCTCAAACCATTGATTTGCTGTGGTCATCTGATGAAGTGCGTACACGTAAGCCACTGGTTTATGATGAAATCAATAACGGCCTGCATTATTTTAATGCCAGTTTATTTAGTGCCATTCCTAAGGTTTATCGTAATATCAAAAAAGCCATTATCGATATCTATCCAGAATTGACCGACTATCCACTGCCTGCATTTATCAGCTTTGGCTCTTGGATCGGTGGTGATAGAGATGGCAACCCATTTGTGACTTTTGAAACCACAGAACGTGCCGTATTGATGCATGCGGATACGGTACTGCGTCATTATCAAGTATTGCTCAAAAAATTGCGCCGTCAGCTTATCCATAGCGATACGATTGTGACCATCCAACCTGAGGTCTATGCCAAAATTGAGAGCTATGGCGAACTTGATAAGCGAGTATTTGATTACAACCCCGACGATTATAGCAATGAGCCTTATCGTCGATTGATCTCTATCATCCTGACCAAAGTTAAAGCCACCAATCGCCGTATCCAAAGCCAAGGTACAGATGTCGAGGCAGAAAAGGACGCTTACCGCAACCCACAAGAGCTATTAGAAGACCTGCGTATTATTCGTCAAAGTACAAATACGCACGATACCGCACATGCAGAAGGATTATTGTTAGATGTGATTCGACTGGTTAAGACCTGCGGTTTTCATTTGGCAGCGCTCGATATCCGTCAAGAGTCGTCTTATCATAGCGAAGTGATTGCCGATATCTTTGCCAGTGCCTCCAACTTGCCTGATTATCAAAAGCTCAGTGAAACAGAACGCCAAGAGTGGCTCACACGCTTGCTCGAAAAGCCAGGCACACCGCTTATCTATACCGATAACTTAGGTGACAAAACACGCGAACAATTGGCGCTGATGAACTCTGTGGCGACCTTACGTAAACTGGTCGGGCCAGATACCTTTGGTAGTTATGTCATCTCGATGACCAATAATGCCAGTCAATTGCTAGAAGTCTTGCTATTAATGCGCTTTGCAGGCTTGTGCACTGTTGATGCTGATGGTCAACTGTCTGCTGACCTACCCGTCGCACCCTTGTTTGAAACCATCGAAGATCTTAAAAACATCGACCAAATATTACCTGCCGTGTTAGACAATCCTCTATATCGTGGATTACTACAGAACACCGATAACACGCAAGAGATCATGCTGGGCTATTCAGACTCATCTAAAGATGGAGGTATCATCACATCAGCATGGCAGCTTTATAGCGCGCAGCAAACCATTAACAATATTGCTGAGCAATATGGCATCAAAACACGACTGTTCCATGGTCGCGGTGGTTCTGTGAGCCGTGGTGGCGGCTCAACACACAAGGCGATTGCCGCCCAACCTGCCGGCACGCTGCATGGTCAGGTTAAAGTGACCGAACAAGGTGAAGTGCTATATGCCAAATACGCCAATACCGACACCGCTGTATTTGAGCTCACCATGGGTATTACAGGGACACTCAAAGCCTGCTCGTCAAGGTTTGTGGTACAACCTACTGAGTTACCAGATTATGAAGCACTATTTGCACGCTTAGCAGATGATGGTGAGCAGCGTTATCGCGAGCTGACTGATCATACTGAAGGGTTTTATAAATTTTACTCACAAGTGACGCCAGTACAAGAGATTTCTTTATTGAATATTGGCTCACGCCCTGCCCACCGTAAAAAAGGCCTGCCAAGTAAAACCACATTACGCGCGATCCCTTGGGTGTTTGGTTGGTCATTGGCGCGCTTTACCCTACCTGCTTGGTATGGTGTAGGTAGTGCATTGCATAGTGTCAAAAAAGATGAAGCGTTGATGAAAGAGATGAATGCTAAGTGGCCGTTCTTTAGTGTGTTTATGAGCAATATCGAGATGGCTTTTACCAAAGCCAATATGAATATTGCTGAGGCCTACAGCAAGTTGTGTGATGATGAGCCGCTACGTAAACAGATTATGAAAGCGGTCACGGATGAATACGCACTGACCAATTCAGGTCTAAACTCGCTGCTGGAGCAAGACTCATTATTGTCTAGTCAAGAGAATTTGGCGGCATCTCTTCAGTGGCGTGACGCTTATCTAGACCCGATTAACTATATACAGATTGAGCTGTTAAAGCGTGCTAGACAAGCAGAGGGCTCAGATGACAGTGAAAACCTACAAGTCGAAGATCCATTAATCCGTAGTATTAATGCGCTGGCAGCGGGTCTGCGTAATACAGGTTAATGACTTACTACTAAATATAATTATTCTACAAATGAGGCGGGCAAAATGGTATTGGCCGCCTTATTTGATTTTTAATTGTACTCAATGTAGTTATTCATAATATTTTAGGGCGGTGCTTTAGGTAAACCTAAAAAAATACAGTCGTTGCCTAATCATTGTTTTCACATATACGATAGTGAATCACACGGCAACCAGCAGTTGTTTATTGAAAAGTTTTCGTAGGTTGGCGTAAGTATTTTATAAGAGCAAATACCGTTAATAAAAGTACGATAAAAAACAATAATGCAAATAGCATACACACCATCATTCCGCCCATACCTTGCATCATTGTTCCATCCATAATACTACTGTTCATCATAATAAGTCTCCGTAAGTCAAAATGAGTGCTATGGGTATTTTATTCGATATCCGAAGGCATCATCTTAAGTATATTTTTTTATTGCTATCGGCTCTCAGCTCACTTCAAACGCATATATTCAGGCTACAGTTGCTGCTGAGGTGACTCGATGTTGGCATACACTTCTGTCGTACCATCTTTGTTCATTTGCATTACTTGATACGGCTCAAACTGATTGCCCTGCTCCATACCAGGACTACCTACTGGCATTCCAGGTACAGCAAGACCCATTGCCTGTTTAGGCGGATTCGCTAAAAACTGTGCCATATGTTTTGCTGGTACGTGGCCTTCAAACACATAACCATCTGTAGTGACTGCAGTATGACAAGTACGCATCTGCTGTGGAACATCATAGCGGTCTTTAAACAAAGACAAGTCATCAGGATGCTGCACGGTTGCCCGCAGACCATGCTCTTTTGTGTTTGCTACCCATTGTTCGCAGCATCCACAATTTTCTGTTGTGTACACAGTTGCTGAGACATTTTTGAGTAGTGTGGACGACTCTGTTTGAGAAAGCATCACTGGCTTTGTTTCACTTATTTGTGTAGCTTTCGAATCAATAGTTGCTGATTTTTCAGTCTGTACTTTTTGATCAACATCTGATTCTGGCTGGCTACAGGCAAAAAGCAGTGAGGTCAGCGATAGCAAACAAACATGGTTAAACATTTTACGGCCTTTGTGCCTATACATAGTACTGCTTCGCGTCATAAATTCACCTATAGATATTGTCATTGTCATACTGATATTCACTAAGTAGCACTTGCTTGGTGCTAAGTTCTATTGCTATTGGGGCAATCAAGTAACACTCGATAGCTAATACGTTTTATTGTTCGCTATCATTCTTCTCACAACACTTATCATCCATGGCTTTCATCTTATCCATCATTTTTATCATAGCAGGATCTTTCATATTCATGTCTTTATCCATTTTTGCACAGCATGTTTTGTCTTTTTCGGTATGCATATTTGGCTCGTTTGCCAGTGCTACAGTTGATATGGTCAAAGCAATGCCGGTAGCGATGATTGATTTTAGTGACAACATAATTCATTCCTATTTTTTGATAGTCAAAGATAAGTGATTTGACTAGTGATTTGACTGATGCTTAAGCTTATTAAATCAGCATGAATCATACGTTGTTGATTCTGACTAGTAGATGACACCAACATGACAATTTTGTCATGTTGGTGTCATCTGGTCTTAATGCGTTACACTGACCTCGACCTCATAGAGAAGCATAGTGTCATACAAACGTAATGTGTTAAAAACACAACCCATTCGAAATAGAGAACATATGAAAGTACTATTGGTTGAAGATGAAGCGAAGCTTGGGGAATACATCAAAAAAGGATTGACCGAAGCGGGTTTTATTGTGGATCACTATATGACTGGTTTAGACGGTCATCATGCATTAATGACCGGCGATTTTAGCGTCATCTTGATGGATGTAATGTTACCGGACGTTAGTGGTTTTGAATTGATCCGCAATTATAGAGCAGCTGGAAGACACACGCCTGTACTATTTTTGACCGCAAAAGATGGCTTGAGCGACAAAATTAAAGGAATTGAAATTGGTGGCGACGATTATTTGACCAAACCTTTTGCTTTCGCTGAGTTGATTGTAAGAATGAAAAGCTTGCTGCGCCGCGCTGCTCAATCAGATTATAAAAACACCCTGATACAAATAGCAGATCTAAAAATGGATCTCTCAAAGCGAACGGTTCATCGAGGCCAGACCATGATTAAGCTTACTGCTAAAGAATTTGCTTTGCTACAGCTTTTTTTAGAGCACCGTGGCGAGGTACTGCCTCGATCTGTTATTGCTTCTCGCGTATGGGATATGAATTTTGACAGCGATACCAATGTCATTGATGTTGCCGTTCGTCGTTTGCGCTTAAAAATTGATGATGAATTTGACACCAAATTGATTCATACCATACGAGGCATGGGGTATAAATTAGAGATGCTAGACACAATTGCTGAGCACTCGTAGCATGAAAAACATACTTAAAAGCAAACGCCTACCCTTGCTTTGGCGTACTATTTTTTTACTCACGATATTTGTCGTTATCTCTCAAGTGGTCATCTACATATGGGTTCAGCGTTCTGTTAGTGATCATTTTGATCAAATGGACACAGAGATGTTGACTCATGCAGCATTTAACCTGCGCAAGCGTGTGAACACCTTTGATAAACAAGCAACGTTATCCAATGTGTTGACGTTATCTTCACCAGCAGATACAGATTACCTCAACGCTTCTTGGCTCGATTACGATCTAAAAACTCTTGTATTTGATAAAAATGGCGTACTACTCTCGAGTGCTCCTAGTAGCTTTGTAAGTTTTTTACCAAAAGACTTCAATATATTGCCATTATGGACAACGCACGGTGAGCAGCAGTTCTCACTGACGTTGAAAGCTAGGAACTACCGTGTCTTAATTATTGAGAACAATCAAACTTTGGCACTTATCGCTTTGCCTACCGATGTTCATCGGCAATACCTGCTACATTTCAATCGTCAATTAAGTGTTATTTTAGCGATCATCACACTACTACTCGTATCAGTTGCCGCCATGAGCGTATATTGGGGTTTTGCGCCTTTATCTACCATTATGCGAAAAATGAAAGATATTAATCCTGAACACTTGGATGAGAGAGTGGTTGTTAAAAATATGCCAAGCGAGCTGCGACCATTGGCGAAATCTTATAATCTAATGATGGAGACACTTGAGAGCAATTTTGACTCATTGTCCCGTTTTTCAGATAACATCGCCCATGAATTACGCACCCCGATCGCCACGCTTAGCACTCATACTCAAGTCATGTTAAGCAAAGACAGAGAGCGTCGTGAGTACATAGAACAGCTACACTGTCAGCATGACACCCTCAAACAGATGTCTACGCTCATCAATAATATGCTACTACTGGCAAAAACCAAAAAAGGTCTATCCAACTCACAACTCCACCATATTGATACTGAGTCTATGCTAAACAAACTGCTCTCATACTATGAGCTAATAGCTGAAGACCGTGGTGTTTTTTTGGAAAAAGTAGGACATTTTCCTGCCGTACTGGGAGATGGCAGTTTGTTGCAAAGGCTGTTTTCTAACCTGATATCAAATGCTATTTATTATGCAGCGAGTGACAGCACCATATCAATTGAGGCTTTAGTCCCTGAAGCGGCCATATCGACTCATATTACTAGGCGTACTAACCTACAGAATTCATCGCTTTCTGTATTGAACCATCCTGTCTTTACACTCATGATAACTAACCTCTTAGATGAACCAATGACTCAAGCAGAAGCAGACAAACTGTTTGAGCGTTTTTATCGACATCATAAGGTAGATAGTATGCAGTCAGGATCAGGTTTGGGGTTGTCGATTGCGCAAACTATTGCACATGCTCATAAAGGTAGCATCAGTATTACAATCAAAGAGGACTACTACTTTCAGGTCAGTATTGAGCTATTAATAGATCAAGGCGAAGGCGTATGAACACTATATTGCCAAAATACGGTTGTTAGTTGGACGCTTTATAATGAGATAAGCCGCATTTCACTTAGTACTTCTTACCTAATGTTTCTTATTGGGTGATTGATAATTCATTGTTTGAATAAGTAATTTGAGCAGGATGCCGTAAAATATAGGTTTACTTCATGTATGTTTATGGCCTACTTCAATGGAAATGTCCCAATTAAAACCCTCTCTAGACGTATTAGTAGCAGATGACTATCAAATAGAATCGGTGACGCTCATTGAGCGTGCTATTCAAATACGCTGGAGTGATGGTATCGACAGCACTTACCACTATATCTGGCTGCGCGACAACTGTCCTTCGGCTTTTCATCCTCAAACTGGCGAGCGTAGTTTTGATTTACTGAGCGTCTCAAAAGACATCCATCCACTATCCGTCTTGTTTGATAAGACCACGCTGACAATTGAGTGGTCAGAACAAAAGCATACCAGCCACTTTGAGCAAAGCTGGTTACGTGAGTTTGGGTATTCTAGTACATTGGCCAAGGATCATAGCAGTTCTTATGAAAGCTGGGATGGCACGTTTGTTGATCATATTCCGAGGTACGATCAACCAGACATCATGACCAGCGACAGCGCTTTATACGACTGGATGAATGCGTTGGATAAATATGGGCTTACTATCATTGATAATATGCCAGATGACTCTGATGCTGGCGTACGGACAGCCATGCGAGTTGATTATCTGCGTCAGACTAACTTTGGTATGACATTCGATGTGATATCAGAAAAATCGCCGATCAATTTGGCTTATACTTCGCTCTCATTGCCTCTACATACTGACTTGCCAAATCAAGAGCTACCGCCAGGCTATCAATTCTTGCATTTTTTAAGCAATGAAAGCATAGGCGGTGAGTCTACTTTCGTAGATGGGCTAAAGGTACTAGAAGAGTTACGACAAGATCAGCCTGAGTATTTTCGCTTACTTGCCGAATATGCCATTCCCTTTCGCTTTCATGACACTGCCCATGATATTCGTGAGCACCACTCCGTCATCAATCTAGACAACTTTGGCAATATTGTCGAAATCAAATACAACGCACATCTTGCAGATATTTTTGATTTGCCAAGCGAGATTATGTACGACTACTATCTTGCCTATCGAGAGTTGATGGCTCGTTTAAAAGACAGCCGCTATAAGATTGAGTTAAAACTGACAGCAGGTCAAATGGTAGTTTTTGATAATCGCCGAGTCTTACATGGGCGTAACGCATTTGATGAAAATGTTGGAGAACGTCGTCTAAAAGGCTGTTATGTTGATAGATCAGAATTTAAAAGCCGCTTACGCACGCTCAAAAAGCAACTGGCTTAAAATAATCCGCAAGCCAACCGATGCTATGATACAAAGAACAGTAGCATCAGTGCTTGGCTCAGTGTCTATCAACGATGCTAAGATATTTCTCTTTTACAATTACAAGTACTAACTCAGGCAGTTCTGCCCCCTCTCATAAACAACACCCCACTAATAATGACGCTGCATACACTGCATAGAATAAACACATTGTGCGCGCCGCCCGGCATATACTCCATAAATGATGTGAAGAACTGACCCGAAAACACTGCCATCGTAAAATACGATAGATTACGGCCACGTACTTTGGCAGCGCTTAACTCTACCGTCATGTGGTTCAACAGCGGAATACTAAAGCCAAAGCCAATGCCGATTAACAGCGCACCTATTATTAATATCAAGGTACTGGCTTGCGTAAAGCAAACATACGACAATGCAAATGCTAAGAATGCCAGCGCCAGTACTTTGGGCTCATTCAACCATTTGATTATTTTGGGCATAAAACCTGCGGTAACCACCGCCACCAAAGAGATAAAGGCCAGCAGCTGACCGATTTGCGATTCGTTATAGCTAAGCTCAGTCATAGTGATGGGCAATAATACGGTTGACGTAAAAAATATAGTCATTGCTAAGGTTGAGATAAGATACACATTTTTTAGAGTCAGACCGCTAATAATGGTTTTGCTATCGTCTTTTACTATCTGTGCGTTCTCTGCTGTAGCTGCATGATTACGCGGTACGAACAGTAATAGCATGGCTAAGAACACCCACGCCACCAAATAAATTGATAGCGGTAATGCCCAAAACTGTGATGCAAGCAAGCCACCCAAAAACAAGAAAATGACCCCGCCAAGCTCAATGGACATGCCTTGTTTAGCAATCATTTTTAGGCGTGCCTCTCCCTGATACCACGTGGAGATGAGTACCGTGCAGCTCGCCATGACGACCGCCGTGATACCACCTAATAAAAACCGATTGCTAAACACCTGCGCCGGTCCATGTAAAAGATAAGCACTGGCACCTACAAGCCCGTACAAAGACAACCCGATGATCAAGAGTTTGTACGCGCCATATTTATCGATGAGCTTTCCTGCTAGTGGCGCAAACACCACCGCACCTAATGACGGTAAAGTGATTAGCAGCACACTGTTATCAGTAATACCCAAACCTGCCGAAATGCTAACCAAGCCAGGTGCTAGTAACGTGCCGACCATAATGGTCAAACTGGCAATACACAATAAGGTAAAACTGCCTGCGATTTTTAACTGGTTCATATATGTCCTTAGTCGATAAGAAATAATATCGATTTATCAATAATCTCGTACTAATCGATATCTATGTACTGATATAACTGTACTGATATCACTTATTTTTTGGCGAATGCATTGAATATGGCGCTGATGATGATAAAGACGATACTGACCACCACTACCCCTGGCCATTGGTACAAGGCAAATGCTTTGACACCTGCCATAGACCCTAATGCCCCACCTGTGTAGTAACCCAGCATATAGATACCGTTGATGCGGCTCTGAGCGGCGGGATCGATACTAAAGACCCGAACCTGATTGGCCACTTGCGCACTGAATACAGCAAAGTCGATTAAAATAATCCCGACAATTAGTGACACCAAATTACCTGCAAACAACCCTGTAATAGCAAAGCCTGTCGCTGCTAGTGTCAATGCCATCATCACTAGCGTTTTAGAGCCCAATTTATTGACCCATTTACCAGAAGACTTAGCCCCTATCACTCCTGCCAGCGCAATCACACCAAATAGTCCCGCCTGCTGCGCATTATAATTAAAAGGTGCTTCGCTGACATAAATCGCTAGCGTCGCCCACAGCACATTGAATGAGGCAAACCAAAATGCACCTGCCAAAGTAAATTTTTGCAGGGATTTATGTTTTACAAATAGTGATAAGCTACTTTTGATAAGTGGAAAGTAACGCAGCGTGGTATGCGGTGTATTGGTTGGCAAAAACACCCGCAGCAGTACCCCAAAGATAGCAGCAAACGCCGCAGACATCACAAACACACTGCGCCAACCGAACTGCTCTCCTACAAACCCACTTAAGGTTCTAGATAACAATATCCCAATGGTTAGTCCCATCATCAGCGTGCCAAGCGTTGTACCCTTGTTTTCAGGCGATACCATGGACGCAGCAAATGGAATGAGCTGCTGGGTAATATTGGCACTAACACCGATTAAAAATACGGATAGTAACAGTACAGGCAAACTTGGTGACACGGCAGCAAAACCGCATGCGGCCACCAATAAACAGGATAAGATACCAATCAAACGCCTACGCGCAATAGAATCGCCCAATGGTGAGATAAATAGCAAAGCAAACGCATAGCCAAACTGCGTCAATGCTGGAATACTACCCAGTTGCGCGTCGGTCAAATCAAACTCAGCACCAATGAGCGGTAAAATAGGCTGGTTGTAATATAAGTTCGCCGCCGTTGCCGCGATGGCAGCGGTCATTAACAGCAGGATAAATCGGCTTAATGATTGGCTCGACGACTGGCTTGATGGTTGGTTTAGTACAGGCTTATCCATTATTTTCTCAGCTTAATAAATCATGCCACCAGTATAGAGCTTAGCAATCAATAACAAAAATGATAGTATATGATTGAATCCATACAAATAATGTATAGATATAAAAGTTAAGACTGAGCGATGAGCTGATAAGACAAATTGACAAAAGGTATGGCTAATATGGATATAAAAACACTCAAAAGCTTTATGGCCGTAGCCAAGCACCAAAGCTTTTCAGAAGCAGCGCGTGAGCTATATACGGTACAACCTGCCATCAGTCGTCAGATTTCATCCTTAGAGACAGAGTTGGGTGTTGTGCTATTCAACCGTACTTCTCGTGAAGTGACTATCACGCCTGCTGGCGAGCAATTACTGAAAGACGGTGCTGTTATTTTAGCCTTAGCAGAACAAGCAAAGATACAAGTGAAGCGAGCACATGATGGACAAATAGGCACACTCAATATCGCGCATTTGAGCTCAGCTTGTTTGACCTTTATGACCACACTGGTACGCAGTTATAAAGAAAAATTTCCGCACGTACACGTCTCGTTGTTTGAGATGACGGTGACCGAACAGATAGAAGCGTTTAATAATGACCGTATCGACATTGGGTTTTCACGGCCATTACCGAGCGCCATTGCTGATGACTTTATCAGCCACAATATTTATATCGACAAATTAGTGGCGATTGTGAACCAAAGCCATGCTTTAGCCGATCGGCAAACCATTGATTTGGTGCAATTAAAAGACGAAAAGTTTGTTATTTTTAACCGCGATGAAGCGCTTGGTTTATTTGATGAAACCATCACGCTATGTAAGCAAGCTGGGTTTTCACCCAATATTATCAGCCAACCTAAGCACATGCAGACGTTGGTGACCGAAGTGGCAGCAGGACTGGGCGTGGCGATTGCACCCTATTGCGTACGTAAACTATATAGTGATGGCTGTCATTTTATGGCGTTAAACCATGTCAGCACACAGATTCCTGTGCATATTCAATATAAGCAAAATAACAACAGCGCGACGGTCGCTGCTTTTGTGGCAGTAGCATTGAGTGCGACAGATGATATACAGCAAAGCATGGCATGTTGAGAGCATAAAAAAACCCACTCCTCTAAAGTGAGAGGAATGGGGCTTAATTCGATTCATTTACTAACTCATACCTATCAATATAGTTTTGATGGCAACACTAATAACTAGATTCACGATATAAGGTTTTATGTGCTTCTACTCTAAAATCTTCAGTACTGATAGTCGTTGTCATATAATGTTTGTTGTATTTGGCTTGTATGATCTTTTCTTCCTCACGGAATAATACATTTTGCGCTTCTTGCTTAAAGTCATGATAGCTAATGGCAGCATCATTCTCATGATTGTCAGTAACTATAGTTTTTCTAGGTTGATTTTGGCTATCCGAATGCGGCTGTACAACCTGATGAGGACTAGCCTCTTTGGTGATGTTGCTCACTGTTAAACCATTATGGGTAGTCGACGCTTGAGATAGCGTGGAAGAGATACGGTTAGACATATAAAAAGCAGATATCAGAACAATACAGATCACACTGATAATAGTAAAAACAAGACTGCGTGGTCTGATGCTTTTTGGCTCAGTGTCGTTATTCACTTTTTCTGATTCATTCATAGTTACGTACCATCTAATTCAGATCATCAACGGTACACGACCGTATCCTTTACATAATGATACGTACTATCTGTTGTATTACAACATTTTTCAGTATGAACGTCTCTAATAGTTTGATAAACGGTTGTCTTACTGTCTAAAACGACTCAAAACGTCAAACCTTTAATCTTTGATTTCGCGATATAAGGTCGTCTGTGATTCTTGTCTGAAATCTTCATAAGTGATAGTCGCCTCCTCGGTAGCTATGGTAGTGTCGTCATCTTCTGGTGTAGAGCTCTGAGGGTTTAACTCTGACTCATTAGCGGTTGGCATGTCTTGCTTATTATCATCTGAAACATTTTGTTGGGTCGTAGTGGCTGATTGCTCACTTGCAGATCCAGCATCATTCATAGTGGTTTGACTGTCGGTAGATAGTATTGGCTCAGCTTTAACGGCTGGTGCACTCTCTATTGCTACGTTGTCATTAGTATTGTTATCTGTGTGAGCAACAGTAGAGGTCGATAGTATGCCCGAGAATACTAGCACTAATACAATAGCCACCAATATTATTAAACCAACCGCCATAATAATAATGGCTGGTTTAATAATTAGTTTCTTTTTTATCGCTTTATTTTTGATGTTTGGCGCTTCGACAATTGATTCAGACGTACCTTCAATATCTGAGGAGTCATCATCTGACCCAATATTTGTAGATTTACCATAATCAACCGCAGAAGCTAACTCTGCGTCGTTGTTGCCAGTTATATGTTCTGAGTATTTGGTATTTGCACTGACAGCATCTACACTACTATTGTCGCTATCATCATCTATGCTCAGCACATCATTTTCAGATAATACATCTATACCTGAGGCGTCAGAGGGAATATCTGTTATTGTGGTTTCTTCTGTTTCTAGCAGCAATTCTTGCTCACTGCTTTGATCTTCAAACAATTGCAACTCTTCTGTACTTAACGGTTCGAAAGCAGCAAGATTTTTTGAACTTTCTAATGCTTCAAAGTCAGGTTGATCGTTTTCTTCAGAGCCATGGACTCGATTGATAAAACGTTCATAGATATCATTGTTGTTACGCTTACGCGACTTTTGGTTAATGATCTTGGCCAGCTGACCCTCAAAATCAATGCCATCGCCTTCTTTTTCGTCGCTCATAGAACAATACCAAACCAGTTTTTTCTGCTGGTGTTAAATGACTGCTAAAATGAAAATTATTACTATGGTGTAACCGTATTATTGGCCATCAATATAATTGCTCAATCCTTTATCTTCAAGCACAATTTATGGGATAGCGCTAATATGAATAAGAACTATTCTAAATAATACGATAAATCAACTTTAAGAACTGAACTATTTTAAGAACTAATCTATGTATAGCATAGACTATGACAGGCTCAATAGTATGGATTTAAAACAGCTTAATGCATTTATTGCGGTCGCAGAATTACGCAGCTTTAGCACTGCCGCCACCAAGACAGGATTATCACAGCCAAGCTTGAGTCGCTTGTTGAAACAACTTGAGACTGACATGGGCGTGGTGCTGATTGATCGTTATAACAGACCGCTGAACCTAACTGAAGCAGGTAGTTTTTTTTACGATAAAATAAGCACCATACTGACCGAGATTGACACTGTAACTAGTATGACCCAGCGTCTATCAGCACCAAGTAATGTTTTAAATATAGGTTTTGTGCCATCAGTACTATACGGACTACTACCTGAAATCATTGCCACGCTTAAGCAGTTCAGCCCTGATATTGACGTTAATTTAAAAGACATCAGCTCATATCAACAAATGGACGCACTCAAGTCTGGTGAAATTGATATTGGCTTTGGACGTTTTGCCCATCGAGATCCATGGATTCAGCAAATCCTACTACGTCATGAGCGTTATGTGGTGGCATTGCCAAAGTCACATCCTCTAGCTCATATACGTAAGCAACGCCTGATAGACCTAGCAAACAATCGCTTAATTTTATACCATCAGACGCATCTACCAGTATCGTCAACGATGGCGGCAGCAAATAATAAGCTGTCCTCGAGTACAGAAAACCCTAATGCCACCCGTGAAGCATCATCTAGCGAGCCGATTACCGAACCATTATTACATCTGTTTGCGCAGTATGGCATCTCACCTTTTATGACTACGACAGTTAGTGATTTGCAAGTAGCATTAGGACTGGTCGCTGCAGGCGAGGGTATTACATTGGTGCCTGCCAGCTTGCAAACCGTACGTACAGAACAGATCAGCTACCAACGTTTGATTCATGAAAACGTTACCTCCCCTATCTACTTACATACCCTCAAAGACTTTGTCCATCCAAAAATACCGGACTTGCTAACGGCAATTTATCATGTCTACGAGCAGCGAGGTATCACTTATCGGCAGCAAAATTTTGTGTCACAAGCTTAAATGAGCAGATATCTGATGAATATTGTGTTATAAAGAACCGCCAAAAATAATTGATTTTAAATATTGATATTATTTTATAAGTATGCTAACCAATAAGAATGGTAATGCAAACAAATAGTAATAATAACTAGAATAATCATTCTCCTTATTAGTGCTGATATGCTAAAGTCGATTCAAGATGAATCGTTTTATTTTTATCGCTGTCTAAAGCGGTTCTCTACTGATCATTGGCAAGCTGACACAGGTAAGTGATAATTTGCCGTTTTAACCATTTCGAGGTATTCATGACCACACAACAACTCAACAACCCAGCTGCGCCTGACGATACCGTTGGCTCGCAACAAGAGGGTTTTAGCTGGCGAATCTTTGGCCCAGGTATTTTAATGGCAACTGCTGCCATCGGTGGTTCGCATCTGATTTCATCAACACAGGCGGGTGCTATCTATGGCTGGCAATTAGCCATTATGATCATCTTAGCCAATGTCTTTAAGTACCCTTTCTTTCGCTTTGGCACTGATTATGTCTATGATACTGGCGAAAGTTTAATTGCAGGTTATGCTAAACGCTCAAAAGCGTACCTGTGGGTTTACTTTGTTTTGTCTATCCTATCTGCGGTGATTAGCACAGGGGCAGTGACATTACTTGCCGCAGTGATACTAGGCTTTATGCTCCCAGACTCTATGGGGGTGTCGACGATGGCACTGTCCTTAATCATCGTAGCGGTCTCATGGTTCTTTTTGATCGCTGGTCACTATAAGTTGCTAGACGGTGTAACTAAGTGGATTATGATTGCCCTTGTCTCTGCCACCGTATTAGCGGTACTGATTGCTGCTGGCAAGCCAACGGTGATGACTCCTGACTTTATTCCTACTTCTCCTTGGAATTTAGCGACGTTAGGATTTATTGTGGCACTGATGGGCTGGATGCCTGCGCCGCTTGAATTTGCAGCTATTACTTCGATGTGGACGTCTGCGAAGCGAAAAACCGATCATACTACTCATAAGCAAGGCTTACTTGATTTCAATGTGGGTTTTTTGGTGTCTGCTATTTTAGCGTTATTCTTTTTATCTTTAGGTGTTTTCGTTCAGTATGGCTCTGGACAAGAAATCCAAACTGCTGGTGTTGCTTATATTGATCAGCTTATCAATATGTATACTGCCACTATCGGTGAATGGTCCAGACTACTGGTCGCTTTCGTCGCCTTTATGTGCATGTTTGGTACTACCATTACCTGTGCTGATGGTTATGGCCGTACCAATGCTGAATGTTGGCGTTTGCTCAAAGGTGGAAGCGAGATTAATAAAAAACAAATCGCTTTTTGGACAACTTACGCCATCGGTGGTGGTCTAGTGATTATTACTTTCTTCACGGGACAGTTAGGCGCTATGCTTAAGTTCGCTATGATATCAGCGTTTGTTTCAGCCCCTATTTTTGGTTGGTTGAATTATTCATTGGTCAAGAACCATCAAAAACTATCAGTAGGTATGAATATATATTCGATTGTAAGCTTATTATTCTTAGGCGGTGTTGCGTTATTATTTTTAGCCAATCTTGCTGGTCTATTTGCTTAGCTTTTACTTAATATAAGATTCAAGGCTTAATCACCCTACTCACTATTCAAACAGAAAAAAGCCCTAATAGCTCAGCTATTAGGGCTTTTTAGTGGGAATCATCGCAAAGCCCTGATGTAATAGTCTTGGTAATTGTAACTAAATGTAAAAGGCACAAGGTTTTCAAGGTTAGAATTTTAAGCAATATGAATAGTTATTATATGAAAGTATTGATAAATGCATAATGCTATTTAAATTACGAATACTATTAAAAATAGTGTATTTATTTATTAGCTTATTTAATCAATAGCTAATTATCCAAGCTTTTCAGGGACAAATAATTGAGTATAATCAATGACAACAATTAGAATATTCTCCCTCTACGTAAGGACAATCATATGACTTTATCTTCAGCAGGTGCACGCTTTCGCAATGCCCTCACTCAAAAAAACGATAACAACCAACCGCTACAGATTGCAGGCGCTATCAATGCCTACACAGCGATGATGGCGACTCAAGTTGGTCACCAAGCTATTTACCTTTCTGGTGCTGGCGTGGCCAACGCCTCGTTTGGTTTGCCTGATCTAGGCATGACTAGCCTTGATAACGTATTAGAAGATGCGCGCCGTATCACTGATGCAGTTGATACACCACTGCTTGTTGATATCGACACTGGTTTCGGTGGCGCGTTTAACATCGCTCAAACCATCAGAAAAATGGAAAAAGCAGGCGTCGCTGCAGTACATATCGAAGACCAAGTCGCGCAAAAGCGCTGTGGTCATCGCCCTAACAAAGAAATCGTTAGTATCTCAGAGATGGTAGATCGTCTAAAAGCGGCATTGGACGCAAAAACTGATCCTGACTTTGTGGTAATGGCTCGTACAGATGCCCTATCAGTAGAAGGGCTGGATGCTGCTGTTGAACGTGCCGTTGCATTTCAAGAAGCTGGCGCAGACATGATCTTTGCAGAAGCGCTAACTGATATCGAGATGTATCGCAAGTTCACTGATGTATTGGATATTCCAGTATTGGCAAACATGACAGAATTTGGTCAGACAGATCTATATACCACTGACCAGTTGTATAGTGTGGGTGTCGAGATGGTGCTTTATCCACTATCAGCCTTCCGCGCTATGAATAAAGCCGCATTAAACGTCTATCAACATTTATTAGATGATGGCACGCAAGACAAAGTCGTCGATACCATGCAGACTCGCATGGAGCTCTATGATTTCTTGAACTATCATGAGTTTGAGCAGACACTAGACAAGCTGTTTGCTGATAATAAGTAGTTAATAACTAATAATTGCTAATTAGCAACGAGAAGCGATAAATACCTGTAAGTACTTTATCGTTTCAAAACCCGTCTTCATTTACTTTTAGGCTATTTATGTCATTTTTTACTGCCAATACAGTTTTTAAGTCTTCACTACTTAGTAGCACGCTTGCGGCGCTGTTATTGATGACAGGCTGTGATAAAACACCCGAAACCGTTGATGATACCACCAGTGATACAAGCGAAACGGTTGTTAGCGAAGCTGCACCATCAGAGACTGATGCTCAAGATGAATTGATCATGACCACGATTACGCTGGATACTGTAGACAGCTTATTGTTTGCACCCATCATCAATAGTGGTGCGTTTAGTGAAGAGCAAGTCAGCTGCCTCAGGTCGCGTGACAAAAATCTGGGTAAAGCTGAGGTGGATCGCTTCTATAAGAGTCAGTTTACCGATGCAGAATTGGAAGAGTTGAATGACTTTTATACATCAGACGTGGGCAAGAAGATGCTTGCTTTTGGCAATGAGCAACTGCGTGTCATGAATGGTGAAGAAATGGCAACGCCAATGGCGGAGCCTACCCCAGAAGAAATGGCAGAAATTCAGACGTTTATGGAATCTCCGCTTGGTGTCAAATATATGGAGATCAACAATGAAGAAGGTGAAGGCAGCGCAATGGAAGTTTTAAATGGCCCTATTGAAGCTGAATTTGAGCGTTGTAACGTTGATTTAGGTGGTCCAAATACTACTCAGCAATGATTAATCAGTGCTATATCAGTAATTCATCAATGCATGGATTACTGAATAAATAAATTATAAGAACTCTCTTTATAAGTAATTATTTTCTCAACTCAAAAAGCTACCAACAAAAGGAATGTAAACATGGCAGCACAGAAAGAACTCTCAGGCGCAGGCCTACGCGGACAAGTCGCTGGCAAGACCTCTCTATCTACCGTCGGAAAATCAGGCTCTGGTTTGACTTATCGTGGTTATGATGTATCAGAGCTAGCGGACAAGTGTATTTTTGAAGAAGTGGCGTATTTACTGCTGTACGGTAACTTGCCTACTCAAAGTGAGCTTGATGCCTATCAGGCCAAGCTCAAAAAACTACGTGGCCTACCACAAGCATTAAAAGATGTGCTTGAACGTATCCCAGCCGATGCGCATCCAATGGATGTGCTACGTACGGGCTGCTCTATGCTTGGAAATCTTGAGACTGAGACTGACTTTGTTGAGCAGAACGATCAAACTGACCGTATGTTGGCAACATTCCCATCAATCATTAACTACTGGTATCGTTTCAGTCATGACAACGTGCGTATTGAAACCGATACGGATGACGCTACCATTGGTGGTCATTTCTTACATCTGCTCAAAGGCGAAAAGCCAAACGAGCTGCATGAAAAAGTCATGAATGTCTCGCTTATCCTTTATGCAGAGCATGAGTTCAACGCCTCGACTTTTACCGCTCGTGTGTGTGCCTCTACGCTATCTGATATTCACTCTTGTATCACGGGTGCAATTGGTTCACTACGCGGTCCATTGCATGGTGGCGCGAATGAAGCGGCGATGGATATGATTGAAGGCTTTAGCTCACCTGATGAAGCTGAAGAAGAGATGATGGGTATGCTGGCTCGTAAAGATAAAATTATGGGCTTTGGTCATGCGATCTATAGTGAGTCAGATCCACGTAATGTCGTGATTAAAGGTTGGGCTGAAAAGCTAGCTGCTGACGTTGGTGACGAAGTACTATATCCCGTATCGGTACGCTGTGAAGAAGTCATGTGGCGTGAGAAAAAGCTGTTCTGTAATGCTGACTTCTTCCACGCATCTGCCTATCACTTTATGGGTATTCCAACCAAACTGTTCACACCAATTTTTGTCTGTTCGCGCCTGACTGGCTGGGCAGCCCATGTGTTTGAACAACGTGCTAACAATCGTATCATTCGTCCAAGTGCCGAATATACGGGTGAAGAGCTACGTCCAGTACCAGATATGAGTGCTCGTTAAGCTTTTGATTAGCATCTAACGATGTTGCTAGATGCTAGTGTTACGATAATTAAGCCTTGATCGTGTTTAGGTTTGGGCTTAATAATCATACGCTCTTTTTTATACCCATCATATAAATCTGCGCTTCTCTTTTATTGCGTTTCTTTAGCAAAGTCTACAACAGCCGATGATTTTGCTAAAGGAATAAATTTTTACCTGATATCGACGACTAACAATTTATTAAAATTAGCCAACAGCCAAAGGTGACTTATGGACAACGCCCTAGTACAACCCATGAACGAAAAGTTCAAAAAACAACTTCCCGATACTGACCTTTATTACTTTGATACCCGCGAAGCTGTCGAGAGTATCGAAGCTGGCGCGTATGACAAACTACCGTTCTGCTCAAAAGTATTGTGTGAAAACCTAGTACGCCGTTGCCCACCAGAAGAGCTAACCAATGCACTCAAACAGCATATCGACCGCAAGCAAGACCTTGATTTTCCTTGGTACCCTGCCCGCGTGGTTTGTCATGATATTTTAGGTCAGACGGCTTTTGTTGACTTGGCAGGTTTGCGTGATGCTATCGCTGAGCAAGGTGGTGACCCCTCTAAAGTAAACCCTATTGTGCCAACTCAGCTTATTGTTGACCATTCACTGGCTGTTGAGCATGCAGGCTTCGAAGATGACGCATTTGAGAAAAACCGTGCCATTGAAGAGCGCCGCAACGATGACCGTTTTCACTTTATCAACTGGTGTCAGTATGCTTTTGACAATGTAAACGTCGTGCCACCTGGTAACGGCATCATGCATCAGATTAACCTAGAAAAAATGTCGCCTGTCGTACAGGTCGTCCACAATAAATCAGGTGAAGAAGTCGCGTTTGCCGACACCTTGGTTGGTACTGACAGCCACACGCCGATGGTCGATGCGCTAGGTGTGATCTCAATCGGTGTTGGCGGTCTAGAAGCCGAAAGCGTGATGCTTGGCAATCCATCATATATGCGCCTGCCAGATTACGTAGGTGTAAAACTAACAGGTAAATTGCAAAAAGGTATTACTGGTACGGATTTAGTACTGGCGATGACTGAGTTCTTGCGTGATGCAGGTGTGGTCTCTACCTATATAGAGTTCTTTGGTGATGGTGCACGCCAGCTGACTGTTGGTGACCGCGCATCTATCTCCAATATGACACCTGAATATGGCGCAACTGCCGCGATGTTCTATATCGATGAGCAAACCACTGACTACCTACGTCTGACTGGTCGCAGTGAAGAGCAGATTAAACTGGTTGAGCAGTATGCCAAGCAAACAGGCCTATGGGCTGATGGTATGGAAAAAGCTGAGTACGCACGCGTGCTTGAGTTTGATCTGTCATCAGTAGGCCGCAATATGGCAGGCCCGTCACGTCCACATGCCCGCGTATCAACCAATGATTTGGTTGCCAAAGGTATCGCTCATGCTCCTGATGAAAAATTGCCTGAACCAAAAGACGGTTTGATGCCAGATGGTGCCGTGATTATCGCTGCTATCACCAGCTGTACGAACACTTCAAATCCACGCAATATGGTTGCCGCAGGTCTCGTCGCTCGTAACGCTAATGCCAAAGGATTGTTACGTAAGCCTTGGGTGAAGTCATCCTTAGCACCCGGATCAAAAACGGTCAAAATGTACCTAGAAGAAGCTGGTCTGATGCCTGAGCTACAAGAGATTGGCTTTGACGTGGTTGGCTTTGCCTGTACGACCTGTAACGGTATGAGCGGTGCGCTAGATCCTGATATCGAAAAAGAAATCATCGACAATGATTTATTTACCACGGCAGTACTCTCAGGTAACCGTAACTTTGATGGACGTATCCATCCTTATGCCAAACAAGCATTTTTGGCATCACCGCCACTGGTTATTGCATATGCTATCGCTGGAAACATCCGTTTTGATATCGAAAAAGACTCACTGGGCAAAGATCAAGATGGTAACGACGTCTATCTAAAAGACATCTGGTTTGATGATGATGAAGTGGATGCCATCGTCGCTGCGGCTGTTAAGCCTGAGCAGTTTGATGCGGTCTATATCCCAATGTTTGATGAAGCCAAAAAAGATACAGGTAATGCATTAAGCCCATTGTATGACTGGCGTGAAATGACCACTTACATCCGCCGTCCACCGTATTGGGAAGGCAAAATGGCTAAGAAAAATAAACTATCAGGCCTGCGTCCGCTTGCTGTACTTGGTGATAACATCACAACCGACCATATGTCACCATCAAACGCCATTCTGGGCTCATCAGCAGCTGGCGAGTACCTAGATACCATGGGCTTGCCTGCTGAAGATTACAACTCATACGCCACCCATCGCGGCGACCATTTAACTGCGCAACGTGCCACCTTTGCCAATCCTAAACTATTGAACGAAATGGTATGTGATGAAAGTGGTGAAGTTGTCCAAGGATCATTGGCGCGCGTCGAGCCAGAAGGCCAAGTCATGCGTATGTGGGAAGCGATTGAAACCTACATGAACCGTGAGCAGCCGCTTATCATCATCGCAGGTGATGGTTATGGTCAAGGCTCAAGTCGTGACTGGGCTGCCAAAGGCGTGCGTCTCGCTGGCGTAGAAGCCGTCGTTGCTGAAGACTTTGAGCGTATCCATCGTCAAAACTTAGTTGGCATGGGCGCCCTACCTCTACAGTTCGAAGAAGGTACGACTCGCAACACGTTAAATATCGATGGTACAGAAACCTTTGATGTCACAGGTGAAGTCTCTGCTGGTGGATTGATGACTCTAGTGATTCATCGTGCCGATGGTAGTACCACTGAGACACCTATTATCTGCCGCTTAGATACGGCTGATGAAGTAAAAATGTATAATGCTGGTGGTATGCTACAACGTTTTGCTAAAGAGTTTATCGAAGGTACGCTAGATATTGTCTAGCATTATCCTGTAGGTTTTAGCATGATGAATAGCAAGATATAAAAGTCGCCGATGTTGTATAACTTGTTTATATGACATCGGCTTTTATTTGCTTTCACGTTCTATACATTGGCTTCCTCATTTGTATCTAAATATTAGGTAGTAGCTAAATATTGAGTTTGCTTAATTAATGGCGTAATATGTACTATATATTGTACAAGTTACAAAGTACATCATGAGAGGAGTGAGCCATGAGAGTCGTTAGTTTTTCAGAAGCCAGAAAGCATCTAAAGTCCGTCTTAGATACGGTAAACGATGATGCCAACGCTACTATCGTAACCCGCCGTGACGCTAATGATGCGGTTGTGATGTCGCTTGATTATTACAATAGCCTGATGGAAACCGTCTATCTACTCAAATCTCCTGCTAATGCGGCGCACTTAGCGGAATCTATTGCCCAATATAAAGCTGGCAAGACTGTCACACGTGAGCTAATTGATACAGCAGAAAGCAGCGATGACAATGAGCATACGGATAGCGATATTGAAAATTCTTGAACTCAAAGACTTTAATCAACTCAAAGGGTCTAATAATGAGTGAGCAACTAGCTTGGACAGATGCTGCGTGGAAGGACTATCTGTACTGGCAAACCCAAGACAAAAAAACACTTAAACGTATTAACAAACTCATAACCGAATGTAAGCGTAATCCGTTTGAAGGTATTGGCAAACCTGAACCTCTAAAAGAGAACCTATCCGGATTTTGGTCAAGACGCATCGATAATGCCAATCGGTTGGTATACGCCGTCGATGACAACTATCTGACGATTATCTCTTGTCGCTATCATTATTAACGAGTGCTCTTAGTCGTTCATACTTACTTGCTAATGACACCGCACCCAATCTTATAACAATATAAAAAGGACTTAATACAGTGGCTCAAACCAATTCTAAAATCAATCCTAAATCTAAGCCCTCTTTTGCCCCGCAACTATCAGTTCCGGCTACCTATATGCGAGGTGGTACCTCAAAAGGGACGTTTTTTAAATTGTCTGATCTACCTGAACGCTGCCAAGTTGCTGGTGAGTCACGTGATAACTTCTTATTGCGCGTCATTGGTAGCCCCGACCCTTATGGTAAGCAAATCGATGGCTTGGGCAATGGTAGTTCTAGCACCTCAAAAACAGTTATTTTATCGGCCTCTGACAGACCAGATCACGATGTGAATTATCTGTTCGGGCAGGTCAATATTGCCAAGCCTATGATTGATTGGGCGGGTAACTGCGGCAACTTAACCGCAGCCGTTGGTGCTTGCGCCATTAACATGGGGCTAGTCGCTGCCGACAAGATTGCTAATAGCATCGATGAGCATGCAGACAGCAGCATTTGTGAAGTACGCATTTGGCAAGAGAATATCGGAAAAACCATCATTGCCCATGTCCCAGTTTATAAAGACATGAATGATAAAGTACAGGTTCAAGAGACGGGCGACTTTGAATTAGATGGTGTGACCTTTCCAGCGGCTGAAGTTAAAATTGAGTTTATCGATCCTGTAGATGCCACCAGCGACATGTTCCCTACTGGTAACTTGGTCGATGATTTCGATGTGACGGGCTGTGGTCTAAATTCTGACAGCGTCAAAGCCACCTTTGTCAGCGCAGGTATACCAACCATCTTTATGAACGCAGAAGATCTGGGTTTTACTGGTACTGAATTACAAGGCGACATCAATAGCAATGGCGAGCTACTTGCCACCCTTGAGAAAATTCGTGCCACAGGCGGCGTGGCGATGGGATTATTTGAAAGCGTAAGTGAAGCACAGACTAGCCAACACATTCCTAAAATTGCTTGGGTGGGTGCAGCACAGAGCTATACGGCCTCTAGTGGTAAATCGGTCGATGCAGACGAGATTGACTTAGTCGTACGTGCCATGAGTATGGGACAGCTGCATCATGCGATGATGGGCACAGCCGCGGTCGCGATTGCAGCAGCAGCGACTACACAAGGCACGCTTGTTAATAAGGCATCTGGTGGTGGTGACTTGTCAGAGGTACGTTTTGGTCATCCATCAGGGACATTGCTCGTCGGCGGTAAGACCGAACTGGTCGATGGAAGCTGGCAAGCCAAAAAAGTGTCGATGAGTCGCTCAGCAAGGCGTATTATGATTGGTGAAGTTTTTGTACCAGCGGATGCATTTTAAGCGTAGCCATGGCTTATTTTAATTTACGATAGAGTTTTATGCCAACATCTCCCCAGCCACGCCGTGTGCAATTAGATAAAAAACCTCCCGTCGAGAAAAAAGAACGACGGGCGCTGCTGTGGGATATTCTAAAAAAACTGGCGGTATTTGCTAAACCTTATCGCTTGCTTATTATCGCTACCTTGGCGCTGACCGCATTAGGCTCCTTTACCGCACAGGTCAATGCATTTGTACTGCGTTATACCGTCGATACCTTGACCGAGATTGCCACGCTTGCCGAGCCATGGCAGGCAGGTCTGCGTATGCTAGGCATTATTAGTGCGGTATTGCTGACCAAAGAGATACTGTCGATATTCATCTCTTTTGGTCAGCGTTTTTTTGGTGAAAAAATTCGCATCAACTTGTCTCGTGATTTGTCCCAAAAAATCATTGAACGCATCCTGACCTATCGGATGGCGTTTTATACCAGCAGTGAGAACGACAGTGGTAAATTGCAAACCCGTATTGATTACGGTGTTAATAGTTTAACCAGCCTCGTGCAAAACTTCTTTATCGATATGCTACCGCTATTTGCCAATGCGATTGTGGCACTTATCATCATGTTTTCGACCAATTTTTGGGTTGGCATGGTCGGCCTTGTCATCATACCTATTTACTTTTTTATCAGCCAAAAGCAAGCACGCCGTCTGCAAGGCTTTCGTCGGCAGATGCGCGGGTTTCGCGAAGCCAAAAGTGGTTTGGTAATCTCCTTGATCAATTCGATCAGCGTCGTCAAATCTTTCGTTCGTGAGTCTATCGAAGCTGAGAAGCACTTAGCCATTCAAAAAGAAATGACGGATAATCAGCTGCGTATTCGCAGTATTGGTTTTGTTTATGACGCTATCAAAACCTTTATCGAGCAGATTGGTGTCGTGGTTATTATCTTGCTTACCGCTTATTTTGTGCTGCAAGGTGAGATGACCATTGGCATGATTTTGTTTCATGTCATGCTGTTTCAAAACGTCGCCGCCCCTATCCGTCAATTACACCGTATCTACGACCAGATCAATAATGCATTAACCTATGCCGAAGGGTTTTTTGATATTTTAGAAGATGATAAGCAGGTTGAAAATATCGATGGTATTAGTAGTGAGAATCTAAAAGGCCATATCGAGCTTAAAAATGTCGACTTCACCTACCCTAATGGCACGCAAGCGCTCAAAGACGTTAGTTTCACCATTAAGCCCAATCGTATCACTGCGCTGGTTGGTCTCTCTGGCGCTGGCAAAAGCACGATTATTAATTTATTGGTCAAGTTCTACGCGCCAGACGCTGGCACGATCTGCCTAGATGGGCATGATTTGGCCGATTGTGATACTCACGAGTTGCGTCAGCGCATCGGTCTGGTACTGCAGAGTAATCATATTTTTTCAGGGACGATCAGTGAAAATATCCGCTATGGGAATATGAATGCTAGCGAAAATGATATCATCGTTGCTGCAAAAAAAGCCTCTATACACGAGCAGATTATAGGGTTGGCTGATGGCTACGAGAGTACGGCCAAGTCCCTATCAGGTGGACAGCAGCAGCGTATCGCATTGGCAAGGATGTTTTTAAAAGATCCGCCTATTGTATTTTTGGATGAGCCGACGGCCAGCCTCGATGCTATCGCCAGTCAACAGGTTAAAAAAAGCTTAGATTTGATCAAAAAAGACCGTACCGTCATTATGGTCTCGCACAATATCGCTCAAATCATTGATGCCGATGACTTGGTCGTGATAGAAAATGGCGAAGTGGTTGAGACAGGTACGCACGAAGCGCTTTATGCTCAGCGCGGCAAATACTTTGAGATCTTTAGCGCTATGTCTGATAGCTTAAACTTAGATAAAATCAGCCAGACCCTAAACGGTTAGGCATGGTGAATACCGACCTAAATCGTTATAATGCCACTCTTTTACCGCCTATTGCCAGAAGCTAGCCCACTATGACTTGTGAATTTTCTCTAAAAACCTTTGACGAGCTGACCTCAGTTGATCTTTACCATATTTTAAAGGCGCGCTCGCAAGTGTTTGTCGTCGAACAAAACTGTGCCTATCAAGATATGGATGAAGTGGATTTTGATTGTTTGCACCTAATCGCTCATCAAAACGCAGCATTGGTAGGCTATTGCCGTATCATTCCACCTGAGTTTAATAAGCTGAAATCCAACTTGTCAGTAGCTGATCCTGCCATTAAGACCAATCATACTGAGATGCCTGCCATCGGTAGAGTTCTTGTGCTATCAGAGCACAGAGGTGATGGCCTAGCACGACAAATGATGAATCAGGCTATTGCACAGTGCCGCAAAAAGTACGGTAAAAAGCGCCCGATTATCATCTCGGCACAGGCTTACTTACTCAACTTTTACGAGTCGCTAGGTTTTGTAGCTGAAGGCGAGCATTATCTCGAGGACAATATCGAGCATGTAAAAATGGTGCTGTACGTTACTAAGAAGAATAAAATCAAAAAAGAGAACACAGATACCGCGTCAACCACGACCAAAGTTTTAAGTTTCCTGTTGTTTATTATGGCAGCGCTATTTATTTTAGGTCTGCTGTACTTAATGATTTAAACGGTCATTAACGTCTTAATTCTTAACACAATTCAAATTGGTTGTTCCATATTGAGTATGCTACTTTTAAATGATGATTCCTTTAAAAGGATGGCTGAGATAATCAGTCAAGGAAGTAGCACACTCAGGATGAGGAACCAACCATGTCAAATACTGATTCAGATACAGCCAGTTCAAATACAAACGATGCGACGGTAGAAAGCAACGTCCGCCCAGAATATGACGATGAAATTCAAAAAATCGCTGATTACGTTCTTAATTACTCAATAGACGAGCAATCACCAAACCCTGCTGATGCATGGAATACCGCACGCCACTGTCTAATGGACACGCTTGGCTGTGGTTTGCTGGCATTACGCTTTCCTGAATGTACTAAGCACTTAGGGCCTAATTGCCCCGATCAAATCACGCCACACGGTGCTCGCGTCCTTGGCACCTCCTATAGACTAGACCCTATCAAGGCCGCTTTTGATATTGGTTGTATGGTGCGCTGGCTTGATTATAACGATACGTGGCTTGCTGCCGAATGGGGTCATCCTTCTGATAATCTGGGTGGTATCTTGGCGGTTGCCGACTATATCAGTCAGAAAAATATCAGCCAAGGACAAACGCCATTGACCATGCGAGCAGTACTTGAAGCCATGATAATGGCCCATGAGATTCAAGGCGTACTGGCACTTGAGAACTCATTCAACCGTGTGGGTCTTGATCATGTATTTCTGGTCAAATTAGCATCGACAGCAGTTGTTGCCAAACTTTATCAGATGCCACGTGAGCGTATCATGGCAGCTATCTCACAAGCCATTGTCGATGGTCAGGCGCTTCGTACTTATCGTCATGCACCCAATGCTGGTAGCCGTAAATCATGGGCGGCAGGCGATGCGACCAGTCGTGCAGTACGTCTAGTAGATATAACAGCGCGCGGTGAAATGGGTATCCCTGGCGCATTGACTGCACCGCAGTGGGGATTCTATGATGTGCTGTTCAGCCACACCAATAAGGATTTGGCCACTAAGCCTAACGATGAGCGCCGTTTTACATTCCAGCGTGATTTTGGTAGTTACGTGATGGAAAATATTCTATTTAAAATAAGCTTTCCCGCTGAGTTTCATGCACAGACTGCCTGTGAAGCCGCGGTCATTTTACATCCGCATGTGAAAGGAAGAATTGATGATATCGAAAAAATTGTCCTGACTACGCACGACTCAGCCATTCGCATCATCTCAAAAGAAGGTGCGCTTGCCAATCCAGCGGATCGAGATCATTGTTTGCAGTATATGGTAGCTGTGCCACTGTTGACAGGCGATCTGATGGCAGAGAATTATGAAGACGACTATCACGAACAGCATTTGTCAATCGATGAGCTACGCAGCAAAATGGTAGTGGTAGAAAACGCGCAGTATTCAAGAGATTACCATGACCCCAGTAAGCGCTCTATTGCCAATGCCATTCAAGTTTTCTTTGACGATGGCAGCAGTACGGAAAAAGTGGCTGTTGAATATCCCATCGGGCACAAACGCCGACGTGCTGAGGGCATTCCTGTTTTAGAGGCAAAGTTCCATGCCAGTTTGGCAACTCGCTTTATCGACAGTCGTTGTCAGCAAATCATTGCGCTATGTGACGATCAAGAAAGGCTAGAACAGACGCCGGTTAATGATTTTATGTCGCTGTTTGCAGCGTATTAGACTTATGGCTCACTATGCTGTCAAAATAACGACTACCAAGGTATCGACTCTCCTGCCCAATCGACAAAACTGCCGGACTGGGAAGCAGTCATACCAGATAATACTTCCAATAAGCACTCTGCGCTATACGCTGGCGAGAACAGATGCCCTTCAGCGACATTGCCTTGAAACGGTGCGGACAGCTGAGTGTCAACAGTGCCTGGTTGCATAACGACCACGCACACATCTTTAAGTGATCTACCCCATTCGATACTTAGGTTTTTCATACCCATATTGAGCGCTGCCTTGCTCATTCTGTAGCTATACCAGCCGCCTAGCTGGTTGTCAGTGATGCTACCGACGCGAGCTGAAACGGTCGCAAAAATAGCAGGTTGATTGGTGCTGCGATTAGCTTTAGCAAGCAACGGTTTGATGTGCTTAGCTATCAGCAAACTGGCTAGCGCATTGATTTGCATATTTTGCAAAAAGAACTCTGTTTCCATCTGACGCAAGGCCTTTTCTGGCTGTGCCATCTCTGTATGCAATAACCCCACGCAGTTGATTACCCAATCCACATGACCGACCGCCTGTTTGATGCTCTCGGCAGCTTTTTTGATGCTCTCCTCATCACTAACGTCCATCGGTAACCAATGCAGGTTTTCCGCTTCAATATTCGGCTCATTGCGATGATAAGTAGCAAATATTTGTGTGCGATGGCTTTGATCAGATTGATTATCCGTTTGATTCACAAGCGTTGCTTGTATTAATTGCTGCACCATGGCCTGACCAATACCACCTGTTCCGCCGATGATAAGATAAGTTTTATTATTTACTCTATTACCCATATGTCATTTCCTTTTTTTGATACATCTTTTTAATATGATTTGGTTTTATGTATTCATTTTGGCTGATTTTTTGAGCGTTTACTATGATAAAAATAATACAGGTCATCTTTATTCTATATACGCTACAATAATCTATAAAAATTAAAACACCTGTTTTTTCTTATATTGACGCTTTTATACGGATATTATCGCATTATGCTACCACCACAAGATCAACTGACCGAGCTGGTACGATCCTTAGAGACCGATCAGCACGTCTTTGCCACTGACCCGCTATTAATCACGGAAAAACTTCAGGGCGAGGACGGTACACCTATTCAAAAGCTGCATAGACGGGCGTCACGTATAGACAGCAATGGGGCGCTTGCGCGTGTGCTGGGAAAAATTGATGGCCGTATAAAGGGCATCATGATTGTCATGAGTGTGGTGTGGTGTATCTCGGGATTTTTGGGATTGTTTACTCTATTGCAGTCTAATGTTGTGAACTTCTTTTACGTATTGGTTTGTTTACTTGGTTTTCATACCATTATGCTTGGTGGCTGGCTTGTCATGACCTTTGTCAATCGAGATCAGCAATCCCCCAGTTGGTTTGCAAGCTTTGTCAGTCCGAGTTATCTCATACGCGGTAAGGATGATGTGACCAAGGCTGCCGTCGATCTGTATGAGCGCCAGTTGCAGCACAGCGGTATGCGTTGGTATTTGGGTAGATTTAGCCATCAGTTATGGCTTGCGACATTGACCGGTATGCTGCTTGCGATTATATTTTTACTGGTAGTACGTCAGTATAGCTTTAGCTGGGAGTCAACCCTACTCTCTGATCAGGCCCTAGTGAGCTTGACTCAGATACTAGGATGGCTACCGAGTATGGTGGGGTTTGGAGTGCCAGACAGTGAGGCTATCGCGCAAAGTCGATTGGTGACAAATGCCATGCCACTGTCTGTTGCACGCCAATGGGCAGGATTGCTAGTAGGTAGCTTGCTGATGTACGGTATTGTACTGCGAGCGATAGCGTGGGCGTTTTGTGCATTGATGTTCCGCCGCAAAAAAATGCGTTTGGACATTAAACAACCGTATTATCAAAAAATCCTAAACTTTTGGCAACGGCACGTGGTGGATGCTGATGACTTTACTGAGGCGCCAGCTCCTATCGCCCCAAAGGCTACGGTCAGTGCTGGTAAGAAGTTAGTTGCTCTACTTGAATACCCTGCAGATCAGGACAAATGGTGGCAGTCAGGTTTAGATAACAGCAATCATGGTTTTGAAAGTTCAAGTGAGGTTGAGAATTTTGGTATCATCGACGACCGTGATGATATGGCACGGCTTAAAAATTACTTAGATGCGCATCCTGTGCAAGTCTTGCTCGGCATTCATAGCAACGCACTGCCCGACCGCGGTACGCTACGCAAACTCGATCAAATCGCTACTCATGCAAAAGATGGTCTTATCATACAACTGCTTGGCGACAACAGTGCTTCAGGATTATCTGACGTACGTACCAATGACGAGCCACTGAACAAACAAGCAGTTCGATATCAGCAGTGGCAAACAGCACTCTCTGCACGAAAAATTGGATTGGTTGACTCAAGCGCTCAATAAATTCTAATGCTTAATATAGTAACAACCTCTAAGCTTATTATGACAAGGATGTTTTATAGTGGCTAGGAGCCCAAGATGGCAGCAGACAATTCCCTTATGACCCTAGGTCAGTATGGTCAATTATTGGATGGTTACCGAGAGGCGTTAAACCAAAGTATATTAATGGCTGCGCCAGAGTCGTGGCAGCCAATGCTGGCGAGTATTCTACCCGCGTATTGGCAAGAGTGGCTACTACCGCTGGCTGGCGGTCCATTTTTCTTATTATTTTTAGCAGAATGGTTCTATCAGTCCAAGCGTGGCAACGGTAATCGCTTTAGCTGGCGCCGTGCAATGACCAATTTTAGCTTGGGTGGCTCTTATTTAGGGTTTGAGTTGATTGTCCAAGCACTTGTTGTTATACCTATCTGCTTATGGTTATATCAATATCGCTTATTTACCATTGAGGTAACATGGCTCACCGCTATCCCTATATTTGTCGCGGTTGAGTTCAGCTACTATTGGTTCCATCGCGCGTCACACCGTATGAATTGGTTTTGGTCTGCGCATGTCGTGCATCATTCAGATGACCATATGAATCTATCCACTGCGATGCGGCAAAGCCTGTTGTATTCAGTGACGGGTTGGTGGTTATTTTTTGTTCCGCTGATGATGTTGGGCGTACATCCTGTCTGGGTATTCTTCTTTTATGCACTAGATTTGATTTATCAATTCTTTATCCATACTGAAACCGTAGGAAGATTTCCCAAATGGGTTGAGTATGTCTTTGACACGCCATCCAATCACCGTGCCCATCATGGAACCAACGACGAATATATTGATCAAAATTACGGCGGCGTTCTCATTATCTTCGATCGCTGGTTTGGCACTTATGTAGAAGAAGATACCGTCAACAACCCTGTCAAATATGGTGCTGTTGGTGAAACCAGTCATGATAATATTGTTGGGCTGATATTTGGTGTTTTTTACCGGATGTGGCAGCGGTTTTTTCGTGCTAAAGGGTTAAAGAAAAAGCTAAAGGTACTGCTGCGGCCACCTAGTGCAGTCTAATACAGTCAATTCTCTATAAATTGGATACGGTGTCAGTCTTGCTTAGCCTACTATTTGTAGTGCTTTCACTCGTCTTCCTTGTATCCAAATTATATTGAACCGACTAGAGTATTATTATAAATGTGTAGATTACAGTCTATGAGATGGACAATACGCATTCATAACCGATACTCAATCAGATTTGTTTTACAATAAATGGCTACTATGTGTTTTGGCTATCAAAAAATATAAGACGTTACTATGAATAATGACAATAAAACTAATCATGAAAATAACAAGCCTGCAGGTCTCTTTGCGGACAAGGCCTATGAGCCAACATCTGATGTCTCAAATCATCCTTCAGACACCACTTTAAAATCTACTCAAGACAATCAACCTGTATCAACAGAAGAGTTATCAACAACAGAAGAACCAGCATCAAGAACGACAAAGAAAACCATCACCAGTGGTGAACCGCTAAAATTAGCGGTCGTCGGTCATACCAATACGGGAAAAACTTCTATATTGCGCACGTTATTGCGTGACGTATATTTTGGTGAAGTCAAAAACGAAGCGGCGACCACACGTCACGTCGAACAAGCACAACTGACAGACAGTCGTACTGGAGAGGTGCTAGTTGCATTATACGACACGCCTGGTTTGGAAGATGCTTCAGGACTTATGGATTGGCTAGAGGATAATACTGCCAGTCGCCGTGATGGTATTGAGCGCTTGCAACAGTTTTTGGCAGCGGATGTCGCTCAAGGTTCGGATAGCTATGACCTGCCCTATGATTATAGTCAAGAAGCCAAAGTCATCCGTCAGCTGCTGACCAGCGATATGGCCATCTACGTGGTAGATGCTCGTGAGCCGGTATTGGGTAAATATAAAGATGAGCTGGCTATTTTATCTTGGGCTGCGATTCCTGTGATGCCTGTTTTTAATTTTACCGACAGTCAGGATGCCAATATCGACGACTGGCAGACGATGCTGGCAAGACGCAATCTGCATATTTCAACGCGTTTTGATTCGGTCGCGTTTGAGTTTGAAGATGAGATGCGGCTATGGAAAAACCTAGCAACAATGCTTACTCACTCTGAAATGCTTGAGCAGCTGATGCAACGGCGGACTGAGGATTGGGCCCAGCTTTATGATGAGGCCAATATCATCATCGCTGACTTTCTATTGAATGTCGCCGCCTTTGTACACGAGATCAATGACGATGATGACCCACTGCCTGTGTTACAGCAGATGCAAGAAGCGGTAAGGCAAAGCGAGCGTGCGATGCAGCACAACCTACTCAATCTTTATAAGTTTTATGATAACGCGGTCGCTGCGACACCGCTTGAACTACAAGCCTATCAACAAGACCCATTTGATCCTGAACTTCTCAAGAGCTACGGTATTCGTACCACTTCTGGTGCAGCAGCTGGTGCGCTTTTAGGACTAGGTATCGATGCAGCAGCATTAGGTACGACACTGGGATTGGGTGCCGCAATAGGTGGTATTGCAGGCGGGTTGCTATCAAACACTAGCAGTATTGCCGATAGGATTACTGGGGTGAAACGCCTATATATCGATCCTGCTACGTTGACGCTATTAGCAACACGAGCATTAGACTTACTTACGGCCTTACGTCATCGTGGTCATGCTGCTACAGACGCCACTCAGTTATTATATAAAGGCGAAAATAGCAGTCTTGGTACTTCACCAACTGACGATAGTGATAATACAGATGAGGATAACAATCCAATGACTGTATGGCCAGCTCATAAATTACCAAGTGAGCTAAAAAAAGCCCGTGGTAAACCGCAATGGTCATCGCTCAGCAGTGGCAAGTCCGAACAAGCTCAGTTATTACGCACAGACATGGCGTGGTCGCTATCAGGTAAGTTACAGTCATATAAGCATGAATCATAAATTGCTATTGACTATGCACTTAACAATGCGCTTAATGCATCTGTGCCACGTATATCTGTCTGCTGTAGATAGATTGGATACAGCGGGTATTTAGAAAAGTTTTGTTCGATCTCCTGTAGCAAATGCTGCTGACGCTCGGCGCGGTGGTGCCAAAACTCATCCGACTGCGTGGTTGATATCAACTGATTAATAACGATTGCTGCTGGCATGAGCTTACTATCTTCCAATTGCTCGATAGCGCGCTTGGTCTCAGCCAATGGTAAAACATCAGCGGTCATCACCAACACAATCGCTGTTTGTGTACGGTCATGTAATAGTAGCCCTGCTTGACGAAATAACTGCTTGCGTTTCTCTAATACAGATACGGCTTGTTCCCAGCGATCTGATTTTTTGGCTGCGAAAGGATTGGCCACGTCGTTCTTTTGAGTGCTAGTTATTTGACTACTCTTTTGATTGTGACTGTCCAAATGGTTCGCCACTGAGCGCAGCTTGGCCTGTCGTCGCTGCTGTGCAAGTAGCCCATCCGTCCACGCACCCATCATTTCTGGTAATACCAACAATCTTAAGGTGTGACCTGTTGGTGCGGTATCAAAAATTATATGCTCATACCCAGCATCTGCCGCTTCGACTAAATGGTGACACATAGATTCAAGCATCGCAGCTTCCTGGGCACCTGGAGCTGATTTTGATAGCTGCAAATGCTCACGAATTTTGGGCATCATATCTGGATTGGCGTAAGCTTTAATCGTACGTTCAACTTGAGTAAAATGTTCATCGACAATTACATCAGGGTTTAACTCAATGGCATCCAAATAAGGGGATACTACTGTTTTGTCATTATTGAGCCGCACATTCAGTACATCGCCCAAACTATGTGCCGGATCGGTTGAGACTATTAAGGTCTTTTGCTGCTGGCTTGCATAATAACTGGCTAGTGCAGCAGCAGTAGTGGTCTTCCCTACGCCGCCTTTGCCACCGATAAATATAATTGGTTGTTTCTCTAACTGCTCTACCAATCCATGTAAAGGGTGTAATGCCATAGCTTTATCTCGTCTCTTGTCTTCTTATACAATCAATGCTTAAATTATTTTTATAGCTACTGTTCTATCACTGCGATTTTAGCAACAGCCTACGTGGTCGAACGGACATCTATCCATCCCCATACGTGTGTGCCATTCGTGAAAGTTCTCTAAAAATAATGGCTGTAATTCTAAAGTGTAAAAGCTGGCAGGATTATCAATACCTAAGCTCTCGGCAAACATGAGTAACATAAAAAAATCTTCTTCATCACGTGCTGCGCGTGCCATCGTTTGACGATAAGGTGCATGATAAAACTCATTTAACCCATGCTTAAACCGTTGCCACCATGGTTGGGTGCTTTCTAACGGTTGAACGTTTTCTATCTCATTCAATTTGTTTTCATTTTCCATAATGTACTCGCATTCTACTTAACTCTTATTATCTATCATGCCTATATGATACAAAAAACGCCAGCAATTGCTGCTAGCGTTTTTTATTAAATAGGCATTTAATATAATTTAATATTTAAACGTCACTGCTTTTACCTTTATGCAATGACCATTCTTTACGTAGCACAGACAGACTCTCAAAAGTCACTAAAATAGTAGCGATCAAGATGATAATGTCCATAATGATAAGCAGCCAATTTCCATCCGTGAAAAAAGTTTTAAGCTGAATCAATAGTGCAAATACGGTCATCACTAATAGGAACGACAACGGTGCTAAGGTAAACCAGACAGGCTTGCCTTTACGTAACAAGATAACCGTTACAATCATCAAGGTTAATGCAGCCATCAGCTGATTGGTCGTACCAAATAGCGGCCAAATAATCATACCACCAGCCCCATCAATACCGCCAGCCCCAAATGCTAGTAGTAAACAAGTACCAACGGCTAGTAATGTTGCGACGACACTCTTACTTAATATCGGTAAATTATAAAACTCGCCAAATTCTTGGAAAATATAACGTTGTAAACGTACACCTGTATCCATCGTAGTACCAGCAAATAGCGCTGCCATTACTGTAAGCATGGTCTGTGATAGCACCATGTCGATACCAACACCTGCATTCAATATGGTCGCACCGCCGTCGATGAATGCACCGATAGAGCCATCACCGAATTTTTGATAGACCGCTTGCCAATCACCAAGAGTTGCAAAACCTGCGGTAGCCGCAAGGATTGCTCCAAGCGCCAGCATACCCTCGCCCAATGCGCCGAAGTAACCAACGAAACGAACGTCTTCTTCTTTATCAATCTGCTTAGAGGTTGTTCCCGTTGCGACCAAACCATGGAAGCCAGATATGGCACCACAAGCAATCGTCACAAACAACAATGGCAGCAATGAAGGTGTATCCATTGGCAGTGACGTGTTAACAGCCGGTGCTACAATATCAGGGGTACCAATAAAAATAGCCGTATATAACAAAATCAAACCGACAAATAACTGTAAGCCATTAATGTAATCGCGAGGTTGAAGCAGCATCCATACGGGCAACAACGACGCAATAGCCGCATAGCTAAATAAAATCAAGATCCATACCGCATTATCAGGCAAACCCATAATGGTTTCAGGTAACACAATAGGGAACATAGGGCCAAGATAGATCAACCCATACAAAGCACTGACCCCGATAATTGATACCCAGATCAAATTCATATTGTAGCGATAGATACACTGACCAATGATAAAGGCAACCACTAAGGCACCCCAAACTGGTAATACAGCAGATGGTGTCTTAATCATCATATTAGCGATAGCCACGCCGAACACAGCATTGACCATCAGTAGTAATAAGAAGATAACAACCATCATCAAGCTGCGGACACGGGTGCCCATGACATTACCCGCAATAGAACCAATCGACTGGCCTCTATTGCGCATACTTGCCCAAATAGCTGACATATCATGTACACCAGCCATAAAAATAGTACCGAAAACCACCCAAAGGACGGCAGGTACCCAGCCCCAAATTACTGCAATTGCGGGGCCAATAATTGGCGCAGCCCCTGCCACCGATGTAAAATGATGCCCCCATAGTACATATTTATTAGTAGGAACATAGTCGATCCCATCTTTCATCGTATGTGCTGGGGTAGGACGACTGCTGTCCAATGCTAAGATTTTGGTGGCAATAAATTTTGAATAAAACACGTAACCGCAGAGCATGGCGGCAACGCCGAATAGTAGTACAATAGCACTATTCATCTTATCTCTCCCTAGACAAGTAGTCGGTAGCCTTATAAGTTCAAGCTTTTTGGATTAAAATATGGAAAATATGCTAAATTAGTGTGCGATGAGTGACTCAGCTCACCTGTCATTTGGGTAAATTTTAGCAATTCGCTAAACTGTTCCCAATCAACAAAATCATGTATTTTATAACTAAGGCATGTCACTAACTAGCGTCTGATGTGATGAGTCTTTGATTGTCATTTAGTATAAGATTGTCACTTTGTGCAAATAATAACCGATTTAACGATAAATGTAACGTCAGTAAAACATAAAAAACAACAAATAAAGGAAGTACAATGGCACATTATTTTGGATTCGTACCCTCGGACAAACTAAAAGATTTAATTAGCGAGGCCGAACAAGTCGTTGCTTCAAATGAAAATATAGAGTACTACCCTTATCGCGATGCCCTTACTCATCAGACAGCACGTGACCTTACCGACAACCTATTGATTGGTTTGGTGGAAATTATTCCAAATCCTGAGCGTCAAGCTTCTATGCGTAAAATTGTTGGTACGATTGAACGTGCAACAGACACTCTACTTAATATATTACTAGGTAAAGAAAATAATAAAGACGTATTGCCAAGTTTTAACTTTTTAAGAGATCATGCAACTTTTACAGACAATAAAGGTGTTAAACGTGTTGGCTTCAAGCTGTCAGAAACAGATGCCAAAACTATCGTTGAAGGCTTTGCTGCTATCACACCTGAACATGTAGATAGAGCCAAGTTTAAAACAGCACTCGAAACCATGAACGAAGAAACATTGACCCATTTTGTTAGTCACTATGCTGAGACTTTAAAACTCGGTATGATTAAGCGTAAATCAGTGCCAGTTGCCAAATCGGCAATTGATAAAGGCATGAGCATGGCACTGAATAAGCTATTACCAGACTTGCCTGACAGCTCATTAAATCGTTTGGCTAATTATTACCGTCCATTTATTATAGAAAAGCCAGAATAACCCTAAAATTTGGAATAATTTTGTCTCAACAGTCATATGCTATTGGGAAATTTTTTTAAAATTTGCTAAAATAAGCGGCACTTTTTACCAAAGGCGCACCCGATGACCCAAATCAGTAACCAAGAAATTGAAAAAACATTACGCAACTCAGAGTGCCTTATCAGCAGTATCGAAGTAGCTGCTGCTTATGAGCGTTTGGCCGCTCAGCTAAATCTACACTATGCTGGTCTAAACCCAATCGTTATGGTCGTTATGAACGGCGGCTTGATCCCAGCTGGTCAACTATTGACACACCTTACGTTCTATCATCGCATGCACTATATCCATGCAACCCGTTATCGTGATAACGAAGGTACTAACGATCTTGATTGGAAATTTAAGCCTGATGTTAGTATCGAAGGTGAACACGTATTGCTAATCGATGACATCTTTGACGAAGGCGTTACCTTAAAAGCAGTTGTTGAAGAACTAAGTAAAGAAAAGCCTCTGTCACTTGAGTCTTGCGTGTTGCTTAATAAACAGCATGATCGCAAAGTTATAGATTTCAACGTAGACTTTGTGGGTATTGATGTTGCAGATCGCTATGTTTATGGTTGTGGTATGGACTTCCATGGTTACTTGCGTCACCTGCCAGGTATCTATGCAATCAAAGAAGATAAAGTTTAAGTATTAAACTTTGTTTATCGAATAGTTAATTCCTAAAAAAGCATCCAATTTGGATGCTTTTTTATTGGTCTGATTTATTGCGCTAATAATAACCTGAACGAATTATTAGAATTGTAATGCCAAACCAGTATGGCGCTCAGTCGGTGTTTGAACTGCTTTTTCTAGGGCATGTTTTGTACTATATATTGTTACTTGCTTTTTAGCACGAGTCACTGCCGTATAGATAAGCTCTTTACTCAACAACCTTGCATGACTATTATCAAAAGTGATGGCAACATGATCAAACTCAGATCCTTGCGACTTATGAATGGTCATTGCATAAGCTGTAGCTATTACCTCTTCATTTAACAAATTAACAGCTATCCCTTGTGTCTTATTTTCAAAGAAAACTTCTAATTGGTTTTTTTTATCTGATGTTTGTAAACAGAAACCAATATCACCATTGAATAATCCAAGCTCATAATTATTTTGTAGCACCATAACAGGTCGACCATGGAACCATGTATTTTGACCCAATGGTAACTTTAACTCTGTAATATGCCATTGAGTGAGATAGTTATTAATATAATGATCGCCCCACTCACCATTATGACCAGCAGTTAAGATTCTAAATTGATTAAATACGTCTACCAGTGAAGAAATAGTATTTTTAACTGACTCTGGCACGGATTTTTCCATCCCACTCTCTAGTAAATTTTTAATTTTACTTACGTATGATTGGTAATTATTTGAGATTTTTGGTATATTTTTTTCTTTGCTTAGGCTATTTTCTACCTGGTTATTTAATGTAAATTCCGCTTGTAACGTATTAACGTATTGGAAATTTAAGGCAGCGTCTTGCCTTAATAACTGCCAAATAGCTTGAAGATTTGTCTCTGCTCTATTGATTTGAGCCGCCAATTTACCAATACCTGACTCGGCGCTAAATCGGCGGCTCTCAGTCAGCTCTGCATGAATGGGTTGCAGTAGCGGAATGCGACAGAGATCAGCCAATACCGCTCCTGCATCGACGGCTGCCAACTGATTCGCATCTCCTAATAATATCAGTCTAGCACCTGGCTTTACTGCACTCACAAGATAGTTGGCCAACTCAACTCCGAGCATAGACGCTTCATCAACGATGATAATACTCTCACCTAGTGGGTTTTTGGCATCGTAACGTGGTCTACCTGTTCGACCAATACCTAGTAGACGATGGATGGTTTTTGCTTCTTGTAATTGCAGATCTACATTTGCGCCGTCTAGAGCCGACTGCAGAGACTCTTGCATACGCTGGGCCGCCTTACCCGTTGGCGCTGCTAATGCTAGGCTAGCACTGTCCGTACTAAACTTAATGTGTTCAGACTGATCTCCCCTACTTTCTGTTGCTTGTTGCAACGCGATGACTAACTGAGCAACGGTGTAGGTTTTACCTGTCCCTGGGCCACCAGTAATGATACTAAATGCATTATTGTTTGCCACATTGATAGCGGCTATCTGCTGGTCATTTAAGTTCTCAGGCATAACGATGTCTAAAGGCACTATCTGCTGACTTAAAATATGATTGATATGCTGTGCTAAATTGAACTCTGCTTGCCATGTGCGATGTAGCCAAAACGTGATTTTTGAGCTTTGAGTCTCTTCATTTTTAGCTACGTTATAAATAATTGGTTGATTTTTTTTGCTTAGGCTATTTTGATAGTTATCACTATCAGTATTCGCATTAACATTAGCAAATAAAGCATGCTCATAAATTGAATGGATGAAAGTACTTAAGTCGCTATTTTTTAAGCGCTGATACAATAGAGTAATCGCATCAAAACGTTTGAGCAACATTTTTTTTTCATGGTTACTAAGTACTAGCTGCGCCCACAGGTACTCTCGCTGACCAAATAGAGTATCTAGTAATACAAATAGCGATACCTCCGTTGTCGTATCATCGTCTGGTTGTGTGTCTATTTGCGTTTTTATCTGAGTATCAATCAGTGCAAAAATTGGTGTTGCTAATATCTCTAATAATTGCTGCTGCCATGCATATAATGTGACGTCTTCTCCATTAATTTGACCTTGCATGGGAGCTTCATGATCGGCTGCATCAATGGTTAATACAGTATGCCCTTCTTCCAAATAAGCCGCTAAAATAACAAATAGAGTAGTAAATAAATCACTGTCTTCTGACTTACCGACCTTTTTGCTTTCATCATTTGTGTTTGCATCTGCTGCGTCATACGCTACATGCGTCTGTTGACGGCGTAGCAAAATATAATCACTCAGATTATTTGCCCAGCTCTCTTGTAGGCTAATGGCTGACTTACTTTTTTTATTACTACTCATCTTATACTGATCTCTTTGTTAATCTAATTAACTGCTGTAATAACTTCTGGTTACGTGATTGTTATATGAGATTTATTAATTAGGTAGGCCAAACAATGCATCTAAACCTTTGATAAAAGCGATAGGAATATCCCAAGTAACCAGTCCATAACAGCTACTATTACTCAAGTTATCGTGATTAGACTGAACTTCATCTTGTGATATAGAGGTAGTAGCTGCCTGTGCGCTTGGGTCATACACACCGCGCAAAAATACATACTCTACGGCGCCTAAATACTTATCTTCGTTACCTACATAATCACTGATTCTCATCGCAAGGAACCGATGTAATGCTACTTGATAGATTGCTGCTTGTAACCAGTACCCTGCTTTGGACATCGCTTGCTTGAGTGTATTCTTATTATAATCGCTTAGGCTATTTCCTAAAAAGTTACTTTTATAATCGACCACATAATACTTGCCAGCATGCTCATACACTAAATCAATCTCACCTCTTAGATAGCGATATAGATGTGCTTTGTTTTGTGGCACTAGAGTGACGTGCTTATCTATCTCATCAGGTAAATACTGTTGAAAAAGATTACTGATATCCTGTGCTTTAAAATTCTCTGACAGCCCCATATTGAACTCTAACTCGGCAAATCGCTTACCTTTGTCAAGAGCAATCAAGGGTTGATTAGAAGCTAATAGCGGTGCATGAAGCACTTCTTCGATCCAATTAATCAATGCCTCATGTTTTGTTGTATCTATTGACTCAAGATTGGATCCATCGCGATTTTTTGGTGTCTTACTTTGTGTTCTACGATCCTGTTGTTCCGCACTACTATATATGAGCGGCAACTGATAGCTATTAATCGCTCTATCAATTACCTGAGACCACTGTGCTTTATTGGCGAAATCTATCTGTTCAAATATCTCATGCAAAAACGTACCGGCATTGGCACCTTTGACAAAGGTAAAGCGGATATCATCTTCTGGCTTGAGACTGAGTTCACTGTCTTGTTCGAGAGATTCGTCGTTATTAAGTGAAGATATCTTCGAAACTGAAGACGCTGTCATATCAATATTTATCGCATCATCAATACGCTCATCCACTATCGCCATTGCTTGTGTAGATTCATCTAGCTGACGCGCCAAAGCGGTAAAGCTGGTCTTGGCCCAACCATAAAAATAATTGGTTTTCATCACCTCTGCAAATGGCGCGTATTCAATAGCCTCTGTCGTGGGCTTATAAGTACCTGACTTGGCTTCGGTTAGCTGAACATTGTCATTTATACCTGCTGAGTTAGCACCATTGTTTACGTAATTATTGTCATAAAACTCATTAACTTTATGACCTCTGAGCATACCTACGATACCTTTGAGCCTATCAGGTAGTTCAAACTTTGCCTCTGCAGATTCAAACCAATAAAATACTGGCTTTAGCTCAAACCCTGTCTTGTTACTCGGATCTCGCAGCACAACATAAAGCTGCTCACTAGCACGAGTAAATGCTACATAACCAAGCCGCCTTATCTCATCAAAACCTTCTTGTGTCTCGATATCAGTATAATAGCCCTCATCCGTAGCAGAGCCTTGCAATGGTGAGAAGCGGCGCTGATTTCCCATTGATTGACTGTCTATCGACTGCTGTACTAGCGCTGAAGGCGCTTGTTGCGCGTTATATAAATACAGGCCATAGTCTTCTTTATTGCCAGACTTCCTACTGGCATCGCCCATCCCCAATACATAGACAATAGGAAACTCAAGCCCTTTTGACTTATGAATGGTCATTAGTTGCACGCCAGACTCTGTCGGCAGGGGATATTGCTTAGCCCAATCACTGTTGGGCGCTGTATCTATCTGCTGCCTGAACCAAGCCAGCAACTCATACTCGCCCATACCTAAACCGTATTGCGCCAAGATGTCCATCACATGACGCAAGTCCATAATATGACGGTCACCTTCTGGATGCGCAGCTAAGGCTTGCCAAACGCCTTGCGGCTGTACGGGGCTTTTATCTAGTAAATAATGCAGCGCTGACAATATGCCAAAATATTGCCAACGCTGTGCACCTTCTTTTAGATAGGTAATAAAGTCTTGATAGCTCTTTTTATTGTCAGTAGCGTCGTTAGCTGAGAGGCCTTTCGAGTTAGAACTGTTTGAATGGGCGCTTGGTGCACTGCTACCTTCGGTAATGCCTGATTCATGGTCTGTCATCATGGCTTTGATGTTTTTGATACTCAGTCCATATAGGTGGCTGGTCAATACCCGATTAATCATGTCATGACGATACGGGTATAACATAGCACTCAGCAATGCTGCCACATCTTCTGCCATAATAGTCTCAAAAATGCTGACATCACTGGTGGTCAAGGTCGGCACATTAAGTTTTACTAGCTCATCTTCAACTCGTTTCAAATCCTTTTTGGCACGTGCCAGTACCCCAATATCACTGGGCTGAATCGGCTTGCCTTTAAGTGTCTGACTACTAGCAAGCAAAGTGGCTATATGGCGAGCTGTGATTTCATGCTCGTTGTAATCAAACTCTTTTTCCTTGTCATAAGGTAAGTGCAATAAGCTTACTGGCTGAGCAGAGAGCACCTCTGTCACCAGTACATCATCCAAACTATTTGACGCATTAAACCAAGATAGCTCATATTCCGGTTTTGCTGCTGTAATATGTTGGTAATGAATCCCAGTACCTAGCTGCGACAGCTTATTCTCAGCAGTTGTGGCATTAGCCATACCAAACCAACAGTTCAATGCGTTAATCACACCGGCGTTTGAACGGCGGTTGATATCAAGCGTCCAAAGCGCGCTTTTATCAAACTGGGCTTTCATGTAATTATAGTTGGCCACATCACCGCCACGAAACCCATAAATGGCCTGCTTAGGATCACCAACCAATAATAGAAACTCATGATTGGCTTTCTTAGTAGTTGCCTGCTTATCACCATCCGACTGTTTGCGTTTGTTCTTTGGCAAATAAATGCTTTCAATCATAATGGCTTGCTCACCATTGATATCTTGCGACTCATCAATCAATGCCACAGGGTAATGATGACGAATATAACGCGCCAGCTTATCTCCTTGACGACCAGTTAATGCTTGGTTTAAGCGTACCATTTGCAAACTAAATGTTGTCTCGCCACGCTCTTCTAAAATGACTGGCAGCCTGTTACGCACAGCCAGCACAATATGACGGTTCAAATTGGCTAATACCAACAAAATATGCTGATTTAAACTGTCAAGCATGTCTAAGATAGCCATTAATTTACTAATGGTCTCTAGCTCAAAAAGTGTCTGATGTTCCTTTTCTTTATTCTTATTAAAGTTCTTAATTTTGCCATCTTCATTAGGGTGTCTGGCATCCTGCAATGATGTCAAAATCTTGTTTTCGTTCTCATTTAAATAGCTATTAAAGGTCAGCTGATATTGCGATATCTTTCGATGTACATCGATAACGGCATCAAACTGTTTAAATAAGTTAGAACGTCCATTGAAGCCTTGAGACTTTCTATAATCAGGATTCAAATACGGCTGGATATCTGCTAAATCTAACTGAGAAAACTCATTGATTAGCTTTTCGTATGCATCAAAATCAAAGCTTTTCTCATGCCTTATTTCATCAATCGGTGCAGAAATAAAGTTAAGCGAGCGCGTCACATATTTCTTATGATCACCCACTGCAGAAAGCTTACCTTGCTGATCCATTAGCGCGTAAAGTCTAGGCTGCTCATAATATAAGCGGCTCTGAAACTGACGTAGCTCATCATGGATAATACTGTCAGTCACCTGCTCAATACTGCTGTCTTCAATAATACCCATACCTTGCTGGTGACCAGTCTCGCTACTGTATTCCGTCAACCATTTTTGCGCCAAGCTATCTAGCGTTCCTACGAACAGCTTATCTAGGGTCGTTAGTACCAGTGCCGTACGCCTGATAGCTTCCGACATAGGGTAACTGTATACGTGATCTAATAAATAACCGACGAGATGCAAGTTAATAGGATCTTGCATCATGCTATCTAAACGTACATATTTGGCCTGATTAACTAGCCAATCTTCACGGTCTTTTTTTACTTGTTTACGTTTCTCAGCAGCCACTTGCTTATCAGTAGCAAGATCTTGATTTAACTCGTCAATGCCCGTTTCAACGTTTGCGTTTGCGTCTGAATCACTGTCTGTTTGTATATCCTCAGCATGATTTTCAGGCATGACTTGCAGTACGTTGGGGTACAGGCTCTCTTTGTTACTAGTGTCAGCACTTATGCTATTGATCCATTGTAGTAACTGATAAAAATCTACCAAACGATCGTGGATACGCTGACGCATTTCGGCCGCGGCCGCTCGAGTAAAGGTTGTGGCGATGATTTGCTCTGGCGCACGTCGCGCTTCAATCAGTAGGCGCAGTACAATACCTGTCAGCGTCCAAGTCTTACCAGTGCCAGCTGAAGCTTCAATCAGGTGCTTGCCCGTTAGATCGACGTCAACTGCCGGTATGACATCAGCTTTATGTTTAGGCTCAGCAGACACAGGCAACTCATTTGAATATTCATCAAATAAGTTCGGTTGTGTAGACGAGTCAATAGTATTGGTTGAGTCGGTAGGGTCTGTCATATGGGCGCATACTTTTAATTATTATCTATTAGAGCAAGAGAGCAAAAAGACTTTTCTGAATTATTAGCTATCTAAGTTAGCTAACGCATCAAACATCGGCTCATACAGTGGCTGGGCTAATGTAGTCAACGCCGCTGATAACGCCTTAAACGCATCTTGGTCACGTAGCACATATTGCCAAATGGCATGCTGCGAGCAAGTATCGTATACCGTGTCTGAGTTATAGTTAGGTCTTAACCAGTCTGAGAAGTCGGTACGTTTTGGCCAGTAGCTATTGCCGTCACCTGCTTCAGCTACTAGGTACTTATCAAGGTAATTCAGTGCATATTCTGGCAGTAACGTGATAGGAACTTGACTCGTTAATTTGCCAAAAACAGCCCATTTTATCAGCTCAATTACTGCGTCTTCGTAGACAATTGGGCTTAGTTTAAATGCGATTATATCTTTATAGTTACCAACTTGTGAGCTGGCCTTATTAAAGCGCCAAATACTCATACCGTCATTTGATGCCACTTGTTCGGCAGTTGTATGTCTGGCCACTTGCCAATACAAATGTGACAACCAAAACTTAAGTAAATGCCTAGGACTGGCAGAATTGGGCAAGATATTCAACCACTGCTTAGGTGATTGCTTAGCATAAGGCACGTCTGGCTTAATATGAGAGTGGCTGCTGTACGTATCTATCGGTATGGATGTCGGTACTGAGCCCTTTATTTTAATGATTTTTGGCAATAGCTTGAGAAGCACTTCTATATCTGTTTGGTCTTTTGAATCGCTATTAGTGCTATTTAGTATGTTTTTTAGCTCTATTTGAACAGGGTGCTCGGCAGTTGGCGTCAATAGCTGTAATACTCTAGCGCTATCTGCTTCACTCTCGTCGAGAATATTACTTTCATCAAAGCCATTAGCAATTAATTGTTCTTTAAACTCTACGCATTGCTGTTGCAGTTTCTGTTGTTGATTGGGTAATGTGGTTTGGCGAGCGACACCAGCTGGCATAATTTTTTGATACATCAAAATTGGAGTGACGGTTTCAGCCGCTGTATTGTTATTTTTACTTTCATCAGTAACCAACTGTTTAATCAAATGATCTTTTATTTGATAGGTAGTTAGGTTATCTAAAAATAGCGGCTCTTGGTGTGACAATGCTTCTTCACCTTGCACTACATGCACCTTTTGAGACCGTAAGAACGCTTTGGCAGGATGGCGCACTTGGTAAGCCAATGCCCCTTCAATATCTATTTCCCCAATATCAAATACGCTATCAGATAGTGCTTGGACGAGCGATTCTGTCATGCTATTGACATCGCTAGCATCAGCAGCCGTATCTAGTGTCAACAGATCAACCAATGCAGACAAAGTGTGACTATCTACTTGGCCTAACTGTCCCAAGCCTTGACCAAGCACCTGCGCGATTGATTCATACTGTGTTTTTGTGGGCAGGCCAACCAGCTCCTTGTACTCACTAGAAACTCTACCTTTTAATGTATCAAAAACTGCTTGCCAAATCGGTGCAGGCGGAAACTGCTTTTTCTGAGCCAGCTTAGTTTTACGCATGGCCATATTTAACAACGCGTCTAACTCATCAATCATATCGACTGGGTTGGTATCCTGAGCACTAATATTAACGTTGTCATTGTTATTAAGAGACGCTTGCTCAGAAACATCATCACTTTCAATTTCTGCCTCAAACAGACTCTCATGAAAAGGTAATGCAGGATGCTCAGTCACTAGCCACTGCTTAATTAATTTAGGCAGATAGCGCTTGAGACTCTCGGTGGTTGGATCAATACTCTCGGGCAATGCTGCTAACTCTTCAAGCGAGTTCACTTGCCATTGCACCTCTCCTTGCAGGAACTGCAATAGCTCACTCACAGGATTGGCTGGCAGATGCTCATGAGTGTCCGTCAAGCTTTGGCCGTTATAAAACATCCAGCAAGCACTACGCGCACACAGCAGCGCATCTAAAAATGCGCCATTGTCATCATCTTCACTAACTCTATCGCCGCGTCGGGCATTGGTCGCTTTCATCAAATCATAGCGGTTATCACGATCACGCGCAGGGAACTCGGATAGATCCATATTGAGCATCACTACCAACTCAAACGGCACATTTCTTAATGCACCGAATCGACCAAAGGTGATTACCCCGGTGGGCTCGGCACTGACCTGCTGACTCTCAAGCTCCGCTTCAATACTGTCTAGCATAAAGCTCAATTTGAGCGGTAGTTGCTCTACACCTGCCAGCCTCTGCTCTACTTCTCTATTGTCGATAGCACCACTAGAATACTGTCTATAATGACGATTAGCTCGTAGGCTTGATTTAAAACCATTCATCGCATTGTAGATGGCGCGCATGGTACGCGTTTGATCTACATCTCCAAAATAGCGATGGATAACTTGTGTCTCAATTTGATCGAGCCAATCTTCCGCCTTCATTTTTTGTGTATGGTCATCACGACGTGCAACCAAACCGGTATAAATGCGGCAGAGCGCTTCCACAATTAACGCATCATTTAGACTAACTTGTGGCAATGGCAAGGTCATTTCTGGTAATGCCGTACTTGGCCATTCATCGTCATTTAGAGCATATAAGCAGTTGCTTAGCTCAGCCTCTGGCATGATTAAACCTAGGGTTAGTCTGTCTAGTGCCTGTGCAAAGCTAAAGCGATAGTCGTAATCATTACTGTCTAACGTTTGCTTGAGATGCAGCTCGTCAAAACCACGGATAAAACCTGCCTCTACCAACAAATCACAACCACGGCTCATTTGCTCATGAGTCAGTCCAAAGCTTTCAAATAAAGGCGGCAACATGAGCCAGTCTAGTACTTCAGCCGCTTCAAAACGAGCGCTATGACTACCCAATAGTTTGTAAAAACCAATAATCGCTTCCCATAACTGGCGAATGTCCGCATCGACAACACCCGTCACCTTGGCAGGCAAAGTCAAACCATCCTGACCTCTACCATTGACAAAGATAGAGCCAATCAGAGCATGATGACGCTCAACATCCGGTAGCAATACCACAATATCAGAGATATGGCGCTTTTTTTCGCCCGGTTTGATAGGTTCATTTAACCAACGGCCAATCATGATACGCAGCACTTCAAGCTGACGTTGTAAACTATGGCATGAATGAATGCTTAGGCTATTATCTTGTGAGGAGATTGCCCAAAAACGGTCTTTCTCAAAACGCTTATTCTCTAACGCTTCATCTTCATACCAAGCCGTTTCTTGCTTCTCTTCATCAAAGCTTAGCTCTACTTGTTGACTTACCGCTTGTGAGACTGTAGCAGCCGTTGCTTGCTGGGTAGATTGCTCATCAAGCATCAACACATCATTTTGCAAACGTTTTAATAAGCTCAGGTCACCTTGCGCATCTTGAGTACTGACAGCGTCTTCAACAGGGGCGACGCTTTCATACATGTCATAAACGAGCGCATCACCTACACCACTATCGAAGTTATCTTGCCACTCTACCAGCGCGTCGTCATATTGTTCATTACCTGATAAATTGGCAAGCATGGCAAACGCATCGCGCGACTGCTTGCCTAAACGCGATAGTAAACTATGACCATAATCACGTAAAAACACACTCTCAGGATTGATAATCTGCTGGCGCTGTAGCCAAGATTTATCGACGATATCTGCCCAAAACAGCTTTGATGGGTTGTAATGCAATAGCGTGATATCCATGTATTTTGACAAGCTTTGCAAAAAATCAAGCTCAGTCTGTGGCAGCTGTTGAATGGTAAATATACGCAGTACTTTGGGTAACTGGTCGCGCTCATTGGCCTTGTTATCTTTTAGAGCCGACCAAAACTCACGCTCCAGTGCTACACGATGTAGATGAACATCGGCGAATAAATGCGACCATAAAAATCGTTGGGCAATTTCTAACTCAACATAATGCTCAACCAACCACTCAGGCGTGCCGCGCGCATATTTATCAAAGCGAAGGGACAAGGCATCTTTATCCGCTATCAACTCATCTACATTCAGCGGCTTGTTGTGCGACCATAATGCTAGCCAATCCTCACGGTGGGTCAAGTAACGGTTAAATACTCTCGCCAAATCACTTGCCAGCTGCCAAATACGCGCATCTTGTTGCGCCTTATCCTGTCGAACACTGTCCTGTTGTAAGCTGTCTTGTTGCTCAATGACCTGTGGGTCATCAATCAAAGACGCTAGCAACGGATGAACTGGATGCTTTTCCTCTGCAACGATCGACTCCTGATAATAAGTCAAATACCCAAACAATCGCCACTGCATCACTGTCGGTGACAACACCGCCACTTCAGGCACGTTTAGGGTTGTCGCCTGAGGGTTTTGCGCCAGTAAGTACGCATTATGGCGGGTCAATACATCTTGCATCAGCGTCCATTGATACTGACCCCAAAATTTAGTACGCACCAAGGTACTAATACCAGCACGGCTAGCAATGGTTTTATCCAACCAATCACCCAATACCATTGACGGAACAATGACAATAAAAGGTTCAAAAACCGGCTGATCCTTGGACTGGTATTGTACAAGCAATTGATCAACGAGGTTTTCGGTACGGTGCGACTGAATAATAGTGAACATAGACAATAATCTGATTGCAATAAAGGTGAGATATTAGGACTGATAAAAAAAGGCTTCAATTATAGATGGAATGTCTGTATCCAATGTCAAAAATGCTATAAAACGTCTAGACAAAACAAAAATCGCTACTCATAAATCCATGTTTGGTGGTCGTTACGATGATGCATTTCTGCTAGCATGAACGCCACAAATAAAAAAAACCATAGTAGCAAATTCTACATACCCACTCATAATTTTGACATCCGAATTTGCTATCAGTGTGCCATTGATGGTTATCGTTTACTAGTGTAGATGCCGATATTATAATAAGCTTGCGACATTTAGTGTCGTTTTATACTATCACTCATATATACTAGGAAATAAGTTTCATTACGGTTTTTGAATTGACCTTTACAACCTGTATCTAAATTACACTTTCTATTGACGGGATTACTTAATACTATGCCATTGCGTCCCATTGATGCTGTTTTTGTCCACCCAAAACAACGTTTATACGTCGTGTATTATCGCGGTGAGTTGTGGCGACTGCCACGTATGAAGATCGATGACAGGTCATGGCAGAATAGACGACCCTATAAGGATGATAGTAGCTCACTTTATCTGAGTATCCATCAAGCTATTAGCGATCCTGTACTTGCGCAGAAACTGAGAACGCTAGATTTACCTATAGCAGTACGTGGTAGCACGCTGCCACGTTTTGAAGCATGGTGGGAAGCGCATGGGTTTGAATGGTTAAAAGACAGACTATTAGCAGGTGAATCGCCGTTAGCAGCGCAACAAACTACTACGCCTGCTAAGGTATTGAATGACCAACCTGACTCTGTAATAGATCGCCAATCCGATAACCATGCTGAGAAAAATAATGAAGAACAAGCATCGATCCCTTCTGCAGACACAGATATCTTTGCTGATATGCTGGCTGAGTTAACCGATGAAGTACTAGAACAAAAGCTTTAAAAAATAGATAACACATTGTATATAAACTTTGCCATGAACCAATTAATAAAAGAGCAGTAATATATGAAAGACTACAAACTACTGCTAGCTGGGCTAGTCTTGCTGCTGCTCACAATCTTTATCGCGGTTTGCATTTGGTTATGGACCAATAATCGCAAAAACACAGACCCATTGCCAATCATGGCAAATGAAAGTGAATCAAATTCTAATACGAAGAGTGATGAGCCAAGAGAAATTGCTGACAGTGTGCTATATATTCAAGCAGAGGAGAAATTACAGATACCTTTGGATGATGTCATTGTGAGCTTTGAGGCTCGTTATCCGCATGTGCAGGTTTTAGCGAGCTATGTACCTTCTAACGACATTCTCACAGTATCAAGCGGTAACCATGACGAAGACAAAAATTCTAATTTTGTTTTTAATACAGATCTGATTATTACCAATGACGATAGTCTGTCTACAGAGCGGATATCACTCCTACAGTCAGAATTGCAACAAGCTCAAGATAGAAATATTCAGAGTCAGAAAAACAATGAATATAAAGAGATACAGACTCTAAATCCCTTCAAATATGCTCTAAAAGATGAACAAGCTCTTGAAGGTGTCATTTTGACAGACAATACGACTGCCATTAATTTCCGTAGTTTTTTATTGTCGAGTACAGGTCAAGATATATTAAAAAAATATGATTATAAAAATATCAGTGGTTATCAGAACAGTGTAAATGACTTATTTAAACCAACCTCACAGGCAAAAAATGCGTCAGGTAATCATGCTGTAGATGTCACTGACGCGCTTAGTAATGGTGAGTAAGAATAAATTGTCTTTATTTATCTTTTGTTGATTGCTTTTATGACTGCTTTTTCCTACAATGTCACTCCATGATGCGCCTATAGCTCAACAGGATAGAGCAGTTGCCTCCTAAGCGATCGATCCGAGTTCGAGTCTTGGTGGGCGCACCAATCATTGTATTTAGACATAACCTCGCATTACCTCAAGCCCTTTAAAAACCTATCATACATAGTTTTTATATCTTTATTAAATGCTTGTTAAGACCTACTAGCACCTCTGCAATGTTGTTAAATGATCTGTGAAAATTATTGGGTCTATGATCATAAAACCAACTATTTAGATTATGTGCGTATGCTTTGTCAAAAAACACCATATTAGATCGCAAACATTTTTTGAAACTATAAGCCAATGCCATGTTTGCTATGAGTATTGTAGGAGCACCTGTCCTATTGATATCGCCTAATACGGACAAAAGATTGTTGATTTTTTGCAGTATGTTATGAGGAGAAGTGACTTTATTAGCAAATAAATGATCAGATCTAATTTCAGCTAAAAAACTGATGTTTTTATCTGACATAATAAATCCCTCTCACTTAAAACACTAACTCTATTCGTGTTCTTGACGATTTGGTTTTCGTTAACTTTATTCCAGATAGTATGCGAGTAAGTCATTAGGTATCTATCGGTCAGATTTTCATTATCGAATAGCTCATTCAACCTTGCGGCTATTTTTGATAGCCAGCCCTCTTGTTTATTCTTAGCATTATCAGCTCCACCGTTACTAGTATTTAGCGGATAGAAACTACCCTCCTACAGCTTTAAACCCTGTTGGCGTAGCTTGGAAAAGCGGTAGTGACTCATGATAATATTACTGAGATAAACCTCATCATTATCGAGCCTCTTACGTAGCATAGGTTGCAAATGGCGAGCATAGAAAGTTAGCTGCTCTATATCCTTACTATCGTAATCGATAATTTACGACATAAATTCATACTGACGGGTTTAATCATAGTGATCTTGCACTAATTCGCTTCGGCGCATTAGCCGCCCTTTTAGTATTTATCATTGTGTTTATTAGTCTTTGAACATCTGACTAGTGCTAAAGCTCACTAATAATTACGCTTTTGGTGAAATTATTTTATGGATTAAGTAGTAATTTTTTAGATGCTTATAGTCTTGTTAACGAGGGTTTAAGGTTATTAGCGTAATAAATAAACATCGATAATGATTAGATATAGGTAGTAGAAAAAAGATGCTAACGATATATACGGCATATTGTTAGTACCCTTTTTGGGTTTGGAAATTTACTCAGGCGAGTTTGTAAAAATTGAGGTTTGATACCTGTTTTGCTTAAAAGGCTGTATGCTAAATCCAGTAAAACCAAAAGAAAATAATGAAGCATTTATATCCTGAACCGCCGTTACAGTATTAGTTGGTATCTGCGAAAGATCGTCTATCTCTTGCTCTATACCTTCGATTATTGATTTTGCAGTTTTAATCTGCTGTGTAATACCCGTTATAGCTTTAACTAGATTACTTTTTTTGGAGTGATCCCTGCCGTCAAATCCGTATAATTAAACTTGGGAGGTTTTAGTCACGTAATCTGATGATAATAATCATTCAAAACATGCATATTAGTATCCGATGTTTTCGATCTAAATTGATGCAAAATATTAAAAGCCTTTCAAGCATGATTATGGATAACTAGAATGTTCTTACTTGACACTAGAAGCTTTTGATTTTATTTTAATATTATTCACTATATTACGTACAACAGTTAATAATATTCATGTTATTAAAAAATATATTGTAAGCCAAAGATTTTTATTTCAAAGTACTTAGAATCTCGATACCTCCTCAAGATATAAAAATAATCCACCATCCTAAAAATACAAAAAAGCCTTTCAAGCTTTATAACTGATATCTTGAAAGGTTTTGAAAACCGTGAATTTTACCTAGGTGAGAGCTTTCAAATCAAAGCTTATAATGGTTTCTAAGTAAAAAATACGACATTAAGGAACAACTACAGCAGGACTAAGTTCGGAAGTTGCACCTAGGTGATTAGTTAATGTAGCTGTCACTGTTGCTACGCCAGTTATAGGCTTCCAAGACACCTTTGCTTTTCCTCTAGCATTAGTTACTACCATTTTTGATCCAAGATACTGTTCGGCCTCTTGAAAACCTACTCGACTATTAGCAAAAAATTCTAGCTGATAACGCTGGTTTGGTTGTGCCTTAATCTCTGCCACAATCTCCCCTTTACTTACACTTAAGTTCGGTGTTTGAATTGCTTGATTGGGAATACTGTTACAATTATCCTTATCTGACTTAGCACAAGTTTTTTGAAGATTCGCATCTTCAATTACTACACCCCCACCACGAGACCCAATAAAATCAGCATGCTCCAGTCCAGGAACCTCAAAAATAATTGCGCCTAAATGTTGGTTCAGTACACAAGAACCACCCGCTTCGCAACGTTTAATATCCTTACTATTGTTCCAAATTAAATTTTTAGTTAAGGTAGTACGTGCGCTACTATCTTTCTCTGAGCGTATTGCTATACCTATACGGTTACCATGCACTTTATTACTATCAATAATATTACCATTACCCGATAAATTGAAACCAATTGAATTGTTGGTTAGTTCATTATATGCGATGTAATTACGTTTTCCCCAGTTAACTTGTAACCCATCAGAATAATTTTCAAACTTATTACCAACTACAGTGTTATCGTTGCCCCACAAAATCTCAACACCTTGCGAAGGCTCTGGATTAGATTTAGTGGAAGTAAAAATATTGTTTGCCACAAGATTAAACGCCGCACCACGTGTAAGCTCCAAACCGTCACCGTTATCGATAAACAAGTTATCCAACACTTTATTGTTATTAGTTGTCGTTGAAGTTGGATTACCTTGACCATCATCACCAGTAAGCATAACACCAGAACCACCATAATTATTACTTATGCGATTGTGTTGAATTAGATTGTTACTTGAACGATTAATTAGCACACCAATACAGAAACGATGGATATCTAAACCTTTTAACGTCACCTCATCAACATCTTGTATAACCAATCCTGGTAATGTTGTAGTACGTACATTTGTTCCATATTGTTTAGGATTAGCTCCCGGACACGCTTTCGCGCCTTCGCCCTTGATATATTGCGAACCATCAATTGCAATATACTCTCCTGTTTTAGCCCACTCCGTTCCAACAATTTTCACTGAGGATGTTATTGGTGGCAATGGTTTACTAGCTTTAATTATATAAGGTGCTCTACCAACAGCTTGGATTAAGATCTCATTTCCTTGTGTGTTGTTAGTATTAGACTGTTCAATTGCCCAGCGTAGTGTTCCTTGTGAATTATCATCAGCATAATTATTAACTATATATGTATCAGCGTGCACAAGACTGCTACAACTTAAAGCAATCATACCTAATACTGGAATAACATTCTTCATTTCTATTTCCTTATCAATGAATTATTACTTCTTAATGGCTTTAAGTTTATCCACCTAACTCAAGTAATCCAAAAAACTTTTCACACTCATATTTATATAGGTATAAGTCTAAAATTATACTTTTTTATTAAATGGAACTCACAACATTACAAATAGCCGCTAAATATTGCCAGTATCCGCATCAACAATAATTTCTAACAGATAACAGCCCGATGCATTGACCGCTTTATGGATTGCTTCGGGCAGATTTTCATGCTCTTTGATACGGGCACCTTCACACCCCATACTATTGGCCAATTGCACAAAATCGATATTGGGCAAATCAAGCCCTGGTACAGCCTGACTCCTCATAATTTTGCCAAAAGAATGCATGGCACCATACCCAAAATTGTTTAGCACAATAAATGTCACCGGCAAATTCAACTGCGCGGCCGTCCAAACAGCTTGAATGGAATACATAGAAGAACCATCACCAATTAAACATACAACCCGTTTATTGGTGGATAATGCGACTCCTACTGATGCTGGTAGTGCATAGCCAAGACCGCCACTGGACATCGTAAAAAAGCCTTGCGCTTGTGTAATGGGCAAAAAACGTTGAATAACAGAGCGATGAGAAGGCGCTTCTTCGACGACGATAGATTCAGATGGTCGTGCATGCGACAGCAGATCAATGGCATATTCCACTGGAATAGGGGTCGCTCCAGTTACCTTGGGCGCAGCAGGACGCAGTGGCATGACAAATTTGTCACTCTGAAAGTCAGATAAAGGAAGGATTTTATCCAACATGGCACTAATACTGTGATTGATTGAACCGAATAAAGTGGTGGTTGCAGAGGCAAATGCCGCATACTTTGGGTCGTCGGTAATTTGATATATTTTGACTGCTGAATCAAATATCGTCACATCTCCTGCAATGTGTAGCGTAAACACAGGGGCGCCAATCACTAGAACTACATCATACCCAGACAATTTTTCTGACAGCTGCTCAGGAAGCGCAGGCAAAAACCCTGCAAACTGAGGATGATCTTCTGGAAAACTGGCTCGACTCGAATACGGTGCTGCCCAAACGTGTGCTTGTAGCCGCTCAACCAGTTTAACAGCATTATCAAATGCGCCCTGCCTATCGACATCTGCACCAACAACTATAGCTAAATTTTGACTGTTTTTGAGTACCTCCAAGAGCTGATTAATAGCTTCGGGCGTTGGTATTGTACCCTCAATCACTTTTGAGTAGTGAGGCATACAGGTCGTTTTATCCCAATCATCAGAAGGTATCGATACAAAGGTTGGACCACGTGGATGCTGCATCGCAATATGGTACGCTTGAGCGATTGCCAATGGCACATCCTCAGGACGCGCAGGCTCGATGCTCCATTTAACATACGGTTTTGGAAAGTCGGCAGCGTGATCTGCGCCAAGATAAGGTGCAAATGGTAAAATGCTACGAGATTGCTGGCCTGCCGTTATGACCAAAGGTGTGTGATTTCGATATGCTGTGAATATATTTCCCAAGGCATGGCCAACCCCTACTGCTGAGTGCAGATTTATAAAAGCAGCATTACCAGATGCTTGAGCATAGCCATCCGCCATCGCCACAACAGATGATTCTTGTAAAGCCAATATATATTCAAAATCTTCAGGAAAGTTATTCAAGAAATTAAGCTCAGTAGAGCCGGGATTACCAAATACTGTCGTCATATTAAGTTCACGCATCAAACGAAACGTCACTTGTTGTACAGTATCTGTATGCTGGATAGAAGACATAAAAGACATCCTTGTCACTAATTGCTTATTGCTTATTGCTAAGCGTTGATTGTCAAAATTGTTAATACTAAGGCCTGTTGAATATTTGACTGCTTTACAGACCTTACTATCGGAGCAAGTGACCTAGCTATTAAGACTGACATGCGGCACTGGCTTTTATAGTTTTTTGATAAGCTGTTTGAGCGTCCAAACCCTGCTTGGTAAGATCTGTTAAATATTTTTGTGTGCCTGCTTCTAAAGGCTTTTTCCATTCAGGATTTTCTAGTGGATTGGGGATATCTATGATTGAGTCACCCTTAGCTTTGGCTTCAGCCATATGTCTTGCGTCATCTTCATCGAACACCTTGCCCGCTATTTTGGCCATCGCCGCACCCGAATTATTATCGATAATTTTTTTAAGATCATCTGGCAAGCTTTCATATTTATCTTTATTCATGGTCACAACAATCGGTGAGCTATAAAATGGGATATTCGTATGAGTGTTGGTTATCTCTGTCAACTTAAAGGAACCCATAGCATCCCAAGGTAAGCTTATGCCGTCCAATACACCGCGCTGCAAAGAGGTATAAATATCGGTCACTGGCAATCCCACTGGCGTGCCACCTGCTGCGTCAATGATATTGCCCGTTATTGCTGAAGGACCTCGAATACGCATTCCGGCTAAGTCATCTGGTGTACGAATCGGCTTGTCTACCGTGTGAAAACCGCCAGGGCCGGTTCCCATCATGAACAACACATGAGTGTCTTCGTACTCACTTGCAATCACACCATCGTCATATAGATTATGGAGCATACAGTTTAGTTGTGTTGCCGAGTTTGAAAGCCCTGGTAGCTCAGTAATTTGAGTCAATGGAAAGCGGCCATTGGTATAGCCTTGGAGCGTAGACCCAATATCGACCACACCACTGGCAACTGCATCATAGGTTGCGTTTGGTTTACTGAGTGTTGCAGAAGGGAATATCTCGATCTGAATCCTACCTTGTGAGTCTTCCTCTACTTTTTTTGCCCAGTATTCAAATATTTCTGTATTTGTGGTCGAGGTGGCTGGCCAAAAATGTGAGAAACGCAGAGTGGTGACTTCTTGAGCACTTTGAGTGGTGCTGTCATCTGATGAACAAGCCGTCATACCCACTAGAGCCGACAATACTAAGCTGATTGAAAAGGTTTTACTCATCATGAATTCCTTTTTTTGATGGGAGACAATTATTGTGATAGATAAATGGACATAGCTTCCAATCTATGCCGCTCTCATACGCCTGAGTAATTGGTAATAAGAACCTTAATACCTAAATTCTTAAATTCAAAATTACTTATTCATAGTCAATTATTAAAAACCACTAAACAGGATATGGACGCTGTTCAGTTTGTACTGATACCCATTGATAAGTCGTGAACTCATCGAAGGTAATGTGACGACCGAAGCGACCCACCCCTGATGCTTTTTCACCACCAAAGGCAACGCGCGGCTCATCATTGACACTTTGATCATTAATGTGAACCATGCCTGTATGCCATCCTGCCGCAAACCTTTGTGCTCGGGAGATATCTGCAGAATGCACAGCACCGCTCAATCCAGCATTGGTGTCGTTTGCTAAGCGTAAGGCATCAGCATCACCTTTGTGTGAAATCAACGTAACTACAGGACCAAACATTTCTGTACGTGCAGAATAAACGTCGTTACTGCCCTTTAGGACGTATGGATAAACGAGCGCACCGTCACGCTTACCTTCAAGAATTATCTCAGCACCTTCTTGCACTGCTTGTTGTACAGCCTGCTCCACCCGCACAGCTTCGCGCTCATCAATCAAAGGCCCCACTAACACATCAGGTCTTGATGGGTCACCAACGTTCAGTCCTTTTGTATATTCGACAAACTTTTCGGCAAACGTATCAAAGATAGACTCATGAACAATGACACGGTTAACTGACATACAAATCTGACCACTGTGTAAGAAACGACCAAAGACTGCAGAACGTGCCGCATAATCAATATCGGCATCGTCAAGCACTACAAAAGCATTGTTGCCACCCAGCTCTAAAATAGAACGCTTAATTTTGCGCCCCGTCATCTCTCCTATGAGCTGACCAACCTCAGTCGAGCCAGTGAATGAAATGACACGCGGAATAGGATGTGTATATAACGAATCACCAATCTCAGAGGTTTTGGGTACAACCACTGTCAACACACCTGAGGGAAAACCTGCCTCCTCAAAGATTTTGGCGAGTAAAATACCGCCAGTAATAGGAGTTGTGGACGCAGGTTTTAATAACACAGTATTACCACTCGCTAATGCGGTGACGACCGAGCGCATGGCTAAAAACATTGGGAAGTTGAAAGGACCAATTACCGTCACCACACCGACTGGCTTACGAATGATGTGATTTCTTTTATTAGGAACGGCTGAGCGCGCAACCGTAGTTTCTAATAAAAACGGGTACTCGGCAGCCACTTTAATAACCCCAATGCAGGCATCAACCTCGATATTGGCTTTCATCACGGTAGAACCAGACTCACGCACTAGCAAGTCAACCAACTCGTCTCGACGGTTACTCATTACTTTTGCTGCTTGCTCAACAATCTGGCTCACAGCATAAGGATTAGTCTGACACCAGTCTTGTTGTACTTGCTCTAGTGCCTCATAAGACTTGTTAATATCATCTAGGCTGGCAGCTTTAAACGTGGCGATATCTTCACCAGTGAACGGATTACTTGTTACGATTTTATGACTCGATGTACCATCACGCCATTCGCCTGCTATGTAATTATGATTTAAATTTGTGTAGTTAGACATATCATTTCCTTGTTAAAAACTATCTAAGGGGTACTACTATTTTCTTACGAAACTTCTTCTGCATGATGTTACGTACATCAATACGCAACATCATGAATAGTGCGGTGCACTTTAACGATAAGCCTTGTGATAAGTGTGTTGTTGACTGTCTGATAGA
>NZ_JBQSVH010000020.1:0-58557 GCF_052376135.1 Psychrobacter sp. AOP7-C1-14
CCAATCAATTAACTAACGGCCTATTATATGACAAAAAATACGGTGAAACGCGCAGACATTACCCTACCTTTACTTGTAGAGTATGTTGACGCGCTACTACCTTCGTTGATCACTCAGACAGACCTGACACCTGACCATAGCAAAGATAAGAATGATGCATTGTGGGTAACACATAACAATGCAGGTTTGTTAGAACTACAAGCACAACTTGATAAGATCACATCTACTAAGAAGGATACTGAGACGAGTTTGAATGCAAGCCATTTATCAACGTTATCAGAGCTTGTTAAACAAAATATACTCGACCGTTATGAGCTTGCTTGCTTTTGGCTACCAACTTTGTCAGAAGAGCTGACTCAACACTACCTGCCATTATTGATGCGCTATCGTGACCTGTATGCAGCACATTTGCTGATTGCCCTAGATAGCTCGATAGACCTAAAACCTTACGGCTTTACGCCATTTGATATTTTAAATGAGCCATCTCTAAATATAGATGATATTCAATCAATCACTTCCTCAACTACCACTGCAACGCTTTGGCAATTTAATTTATATGACTATAAACAATTACCAAATTGGCTCAATGCTGATTACTGGGCCAACCCTGAAAACTGGGGTAAACACCGCTGGTAAGATACTCTATTTTATCTCTCTAAACTTACAGTAAAAATACTTACACAAATTAACATTTAGTATATTATAGATAGAGATTGCCTAAGGTTTATCGGAAGCAGTTTAAAAAAACAAATTTAATTAAAATTTTAGGAGCTCGTCATGTCAATCAGTTTTTCTAAGATCGCTGTTCTTGCTGTGCTATCAAGCGCTGTTGCCTTTACCACTGGTTGTGCTACCAAGCGTACTACTTCAGAAGTGGTGGTTGCTCCGCTAGGTATCCCAGGTGGACAAGTTGGCTATAATGGTGCCGTTATCGTTGATAACTCAAACGCTGTCATCACTGGCGCTGAAAATATCCAAGCAGTGGTCTACTTTGCCTTTGATAGCAGCGAAATCACTGCTCAATCAGCGAGCGTCCTTAACCAACACGTGAACTTGCTAAAATCAAATCCAACAGCTGGGGTTGTTGTTGCAGGTCATACTGATGAACGCGGTAGCCGTGAATATAATATGGCACTAGGTGAACGACGCGCACAAGCTGCACGTAACTACCTTGCTGCTCAAGGTGTTGCTGCAAACAATATCCGTGTCATTAGCTATGGTGAAGAGCGCCCTGCAGCAGCTGGTAACACTGAAGACGCGTATGCACAAAACCGCCGCGCTGAGCTGTCCTACTAAATTGTGATTTAGCGTTATTTATAGCGCTCGGTAGTTTAACAAAAGCCCAGTAATAATATATTGCTGGGCTTTCGATATTTTTAGTAGGTTAATTAGATATAAACTATTTAAATATAGCTATTGTATGACTATCTATGTATCAAATATATAGATTTCAAACTTACACATTCTTATATATTCAATTCTATAATAATCGTTTTCGATGACTAGTAATATATGCTGACTTCTAACCTTACCCAAATAAAATATACCCAACTCGATACCACGACATGGTGTGTGACAGCTCAAGTGAGCGAGCTGATAAGTCATTTAGTGACTAGAAGTTTGTGGAGTAAGTCCTTATGGCCATTGCAGTGTAATACGGCGTATACAGACATCATCAAGTTCAGTAACCTAAATTGGCACTATCATGTGGCAAAGACAGTAACATCACGACAGTCGGTACCTGCACTAGCACGTAAACAACGTCAGCAGCAGCGACAAGGCGTCAGGCAACTATTAAAAGAGCTGCTTAAGAAGCTAGAAATCAATGATACCTTGGATGAATCAAGCTTTCCCTATCGACTCGTTAACAGTCAGCACTATGTATGCTTTAGCCATACAGGAGCTAATAGTACAAAGCAAACCACAGAATCAAATCAGACAAATTTTACGTATTTAAACAGCAACATAGCTGTCGTTATTAGTCTTCAGCGTCCTGCTGGTATCGATATAGAGAGCAATAATATTGCATGGCAGGTAGTTAAGCGCTTCTACTCAGAGAGCGAGCTGGCCATATTACAGGAACTACCTACAGTTCAACGTGAACGCACTGCCAAACTGTTATGGCAAATAAAAGAAAGCTTTATCAAAGTGAACCAATATACCCTAGCTCAAGGCTTGGGTATGGATTATTCTTACCTTATCCCTAGCTTAATTGAAAATAACAAAGAGATTAACTCTCCTTCTATACTCAGTGCTATTGAGGATACGAATTGCCAATCTACCTACCGTATTACCGCGTTACAATCTCAGCAAACTGTTGTCATTTTTTAAGCAAAATTTTGTGAATAAAGTTTAGTCCTGCTTTTTATGATATCTTTCCATACTTTATTTTAAGCATAAAAAAACGACCCTAAATAGGATCGTTTTTTGTTTTCTACTAATGACAGTATTTAAACTGTGATTAGATTAGAAACGGTAAGTAGCACCAACTTTAACGATTGGGAACCACTCTAACCAATCTTTATCTTCTAGCTCTTGCTGAGCAGCTTCTGCAGCAGCAGTTGCTTCAGGAGTATTACCAGTAGCCGTTACATTGGCATCTGTTTTACCCATATAAGCGGCACCAACTTCACCAAACACACCGAAGTTATTTGTGATGTTAGGACGGAAACCCACAGTTGCATAAGGAGCTAACTTATTGCGATGTTCGATACTACCTTGTAGAGTACCTACGTCAGCTTCACTATAGTCAACATCATCAATTCTGTAGTTACCATCTTCAGAGTTTGCACGTACATCAATATCGTTATCAGGAACGATGATACCAGCACCTACTGTGAACCAGTTGCTAGCAGGGCGTAATTGCACACCTAGGTACGGGTTGCTGAAATCAGTATCAACATCATAGTTTACGTCATCTGCATCAAAATCACCGCCAAAAAGGTCAGCGGCATCACCACCTGCCCAACCAGCTTGTAATTCAGTGTTTTCATTCATTGACCAACCAATATTAGCACCATAACCTAAAGTACCAACTTCAGCGCTAACTGATGCTGGGTTGATAGCAGTTTGGAACAAAGTCTTGGTACCACCAAGTACCGCACCAGTAGTACTGCTAACAGCACTTGCAGTTTTACCGATAACACCGGTGTTAGTAGTGTTTGCTTCAGTTTCTGCTTCATATGCTACAGCCACTGGCTCAGCTTCATATGCAACTGCAGCGTTGTTGTCGACAACGACAACTGGCTCAGCAGCCATTGCAGCAGTTGAACCTAAAACAGCAGCAGAGATTGCCGTCAATTTAACTAATTTCATGATTGTTCTCCTAAAGTGTAAAATAAACCCGCCCATAGAAAACGATGATTGTGCTTTTTTAAACCATCATTTTGTTGAGGTGATTAAAACAATTCTGACTTAAAAAGTCACCCCTACTGTTGCTATTTTTATTTGCCGTTATGTAAAGATTGCATAGGTACTGTAATAATTGCTACAACAATCTGCAAAAATTCGCCTTTATGTTACATAACGTCCTTAAAGTAACCAAACAGCGTAAACATGATAATTAGCCTGCTTAATGTTTATGTAAAGGTATTGCAAAATATGTTCATATGATTATCTAGAACGCTTTATGATTCAATGACAGTTATATAGCTTATTCTTACAGAACATTGTGTCTTGTGAATTGACGTTTCTATTGTTACTTATGTAAAAAATGCACACCAGTAAATAAAACGATATAAATTGTCTCAGATGATGAGACTAACGCTTGCCTCAAGCAAATATTATGCTAAATTAGTTGTCATAATAGATTTGTTATAGAACGTCAGTATTGTCACTGTTTGTCTTAGTTTATGAAAATGCTGTGATGTTGTCTGCTTTCTTTCTTTACTCCAACTGAGCTATATATAATATGCCTAAAGTATCGTCGATTACCCGTGTATTAGAAATCATAGAGGCAGTGTCCTATGCTTCAAAACCGCTTTCCCCACTTGAGCTCTCACAAGAGTTAGATATTCCTAAACCAACCATCCATAGATTGATTCAAAACTTGGTTGATGATGGGTTTTTGACGGTTGAAATTGGTGGTGGCATTATTCCTGGTAAACGCGTACGCAATTTGAGCGTTGAGCTATGGCAACAACGGCTGTTCTTCAACGAGCGGCAAATGATTTTGCAAAAACTGGTTGACGAACTAAAGGAAACTTGCGGTATTGGTATTCCCTATCATATGGATATGATTTATACCAACCGTGCTCAGACTACCTTACCACTACAGATTTATCTTCCTGTCGGTGCAAAGTCGCCCATGTGGTGTACAGCAACTGGTAAGCTCTATTTGAGCCAATTATCTACGACTAGCCGTATGAAAATACTACAAGGGTTACCACTAGATAAGTTTACCAAGAATACTATTACGGATATCGATGCATTAAATGCCGAGCTTGATCGTATCGCTGATACTGGTATCGGCATTGACAATGAAGAGTTTATCTCTGAAATGGTCGCAGTGGCTGTGCCTATACTAGACAAAAAATCACGCTATTTGGCTTCTCTCTATCTACATGCACCAACCATACGGGTGTCACTAGACGATCTTCTGACTCATGTACCACGCCTGCAAAAAGCGGCACAAGATATTCAGGCGCTCGTCTACGACCTTCAAAGCTAACCCAGAAGATTGGTCATCAAAAAAGGTCTACGCTATGGTTTTAGCGTAGACCTTTTTCTTATTGGCAAATGCATTTTCTTAATTAGCGTCACTACTAGTGACACTGAAAATACTTAATCTTGCTATAACTAAGGGATATGATAATTAGGAGCGTTATGTCTAAGACAATAATGAGGCGTCATGACGTCCAATAATACTAGAAAAGTCTTTGTCACCATTCTCTATCATATGTGAGGCATACAACTCTGTTGCTTTAGCACCCATTGGCGTTTCTACTTCAGTATTTTGGGCTGTCTGCATCGCAAGGTTCAGATCTTTTTGCATGAGCTTGCTCATAAAGCCGCCTTGATAACCATTACTAGAAGGAACGTTTTCCATTACTTGCGGGTAAGGATTATAGACTTCCAGAGTCCAATTACGACCCGAGCTTTGTAGCATGATATCTGATAGCACTTTGGGATCTAAGCCATTCTTAACTCCTAGATTGATCGCTTCTGCCGTCCCTGCCATCAAGATACCTAACAGCATGTTGTTGCAAATTTTTGCGACTTGTCCTGCACCATGCGCGCCAGCATGAAAGATATTTTTCCCCATTACTGCTAGTATCGGCTCAGCTTTGGCAAAAGCATCATCGTCGCCACCGACAATAAAGGTTAAACTACCAGCAATCGCTCCGCCCGTACCACCAGAGACTGGCGCATCTAAAAATTCAATACCAAGCTTACTTGCTGCCTCTGCCACCGTCCTTGCATCAGCCGCCGCAATCGTACTACTGTCAATCACAAGCGTACCTTTTGGCAGTTCTGCCAATAAACCATTAGCACCACTATCGCCTAGATATACAGAATGCACATGCTGACCTGCAGGTAACATACTAATCACAACTTGAGCATTGCTTGCAGCATCTTTGGGACTTTCTGCAACGCTAGCCCCTGCTTGTTGCAAACGATTAGTAGCTGCATCAGACAAATCAAAAACAGAGAGTGTATAACCTGCCTTTAATAAGTTCTCTGCCATTGGCGCACCCATGTTACCAAGACCAATGAAGGCGATATTTGGTTTAGTGCTATCATTATTCATTGTACTTGTACCCTTTGTACCCATCTCATCACTCCTTGATGATTTGTAATGTAGCTATTGCTACCTATTATTTAGTAGTCTTTATTAGTGAATCTTGCTTGTACCTTACGTTATAAATTTCTTGTAGGCAGTTAGCGAACACTTTGACTGCCTAGTGCCTCCCTACCTAACCAATCGCTCAAAGGATGCTCGCCTTTCGGATAAGGATTGACAAAGTGTTTATCGATATACGTTTGCCCTTCTATACTGAGACAGTCTGCTAATGAGCGCGACCACTTAGGGCTTCTATCTTTATCAATCAATAATGCTCGCACGCCTTCTTTGAAATCAGGATTGGCTGCACAATGTACTGCGACATTGGTTTCTAAATACAGCACCTGTTCAATCGATAGGTCAGCGACTTTTTGATACAGCGCATAGGTTAATGCGGCCGTTACTGGGCAACCATGACGATAGGTTGCGATTGCACGCTGCGTCCAGCTATCTGCTGCAAAGTCTTGATTTAGCTGTTCGAGTGCTTCATCACTTTGTAGCAGCGCATCGATATCAGCCAGACCACCACTATTCATCAGTTGCTGAATAGGCTGCCAGTATGTTGCAAGCTTGCTATCAGGTAGTTCGGCTACTGGTAGCTCAGCCAACGCACGGCTGACAATACTATGCGCACTATTATCATGGCATGTGTTTGAACTGCTTGCGTTATCTACCGTGTTCCAGTCGCTTTGTTTGAGGCGCTGCATGACGGCATCATAGTCGTGGCTGGCAACGGCATACTCTGCCAAATTGGCCAATAGTGCATCGCTGCCATTACACATCGCTCCCGTTAGCCCTAGAAATAAACCTGTCTTGGCAGGCATACGCTGCAAAAACCAACTGCCAGAAGCATCAGGGAACAGTCCAATGGTAACTTCAGGCATGGCAAAACGTGTGCGCTCAGTGACCAGACGATGACTACATCCTGCCATCAGCCCCATACCGCCGCCCATGATAATACCGTCACCCCAAAGTATCAGTGGCTTTGTATAAAAGTGCATTTGACGATAGAGACGATACTCATGACTGAAAAACTCAGTAGCATAAGGGTTAGGTATTGGTGCATCAGTAGACATACTGTCGTAGAGCTTACGAATATCGCCGCCTGCACAGAACGCTTTATCCCCTGCGCCTTTTAGTACAAGCGCGACTACTTGATCGTCGGCTTGCCACTGCTCTAGCTGCGCTGAGAGCAATTGACACATATCAACGCTAAGCGCATTAAGCGATTTGGGTGTATTGAGGGTCATAACCCCAACCAAGTGTCCGCAATCTGTCGGCTCGGTATTGAACAATACAGACGCTTCTTGTTTAGTATCGTTTGTCGCTGGTGTAGCTGCTGTCATAAAAGTAACCTACAAAATTAAATGATAAAAATGGCTCAGCGTTTTGACTGCTGTTTATTTGTTCTGCCAAGTAGGTTTACGCTTTTCTAAAAAAGCTTGTACACCTTCGCGCTGATCCTTGGTATCAAACAATTTCACGAAAGCTTCACGCTCATGTATGAGATTTTGTGCAGGCGGGGTGTCTCTTGCCGCTTGAATAAGTTTCTTAGAATAACTGACAGCGACGGGTGATTGCTTAGCGACTTTTTTTGCTAAATCCTGAGCGATTTGTAACCCTTCACCTTTTGATGCGACCTCTTCGACCAGACCTATACGCAATGCTGTCTCTGCATCGACCCGCTCACCGCACAGGATCATGCGCTTGGCCCAACCTTCCCCTACTAGCATAGGTAAATTTTGAGTACCGCCAGCACATGGCAATAAACCTACGCCTGTCTCTGGCAATGCCATCTGTGCGTGTTCTTCTGCAATACGGATATCACAGGCGAGCGCACACTCAAGCCCGCCGCCCATCGCATAGCCGTTGATCACAGCGATACTCACACCGCGGTAGGTAGATAGCGCTTCAAATGCCTCACCAAATGCAATTGCCATGCTTATGGCGCGGCCTTTATCACCATCTGAGAAATTGTTTAAATCTGCACCAGCTGAGAAGAACTTTTCACCATCACCGTGCACGATTAAGGCGTAGACATCGTCGTTGGCATTGAGGTCTGCAATGAGCTGCTTAAGCGCATGCAAACTGTCCATCGTCCACGTATGCGCAGGTGGGTTGTTCAACGTTAGAGTTGCGGTGTTGCCATCAATTGATAGCTTTAAATTTGTATAATCTGTCATAAAACATCCTTGTTTCAGTAAAGCGAGATAAATTAGCGTAGCTGATTTAATCCTTCATCCTGCATAACTTGACGTGAAATAATCACTCGCATGATCTCATTGGTGCCTTCCAATATTTGATGGACACGTAAATCTCGTACATGGCGCTCAAGTGGATACTCGTTTAGATAACCATAGCCGCCGTGTAGTTGTAGTGCTTCATTAGCAACATCAAAACAAAGATCCGTAGATAAACGTTTTGCCATTGCGCAATAGGTAGACGCTTGCCCATCGTTGTTGTCGACTTTATCAGCTGCTAGATACAGCATTTGGCGCGCGGCGATGGTCTGAGTTAACATGTCAGCAAGTTTAAACTGTACCGATTGCAAACTAGCAATCGGGCTACCAAATTGGCTACGCTCTTGTACATAACTGGTTGCTGTCTCTAATGCCGCTTGTGCCGTACCTACCGCACAAATACCGATATTGATACGGCCACCATCAAGTCCTTTCATCGCAATACGAAAACCTTGACCTTCCTCACCTATCAGATTTTCTACTGGGACTTTGACGTCTTTGAAACTAATCGTCCGTGTTGGTTGTGCTTTCCAACCCATTTTGTGCTCGTTCTTGCCATATTCGATACCAGCACTATTAGCATCTACCACGAACGCTGACACGCCTTTTGGACCAGCACCACCAGTACGCGCCATGACTACCAATACATCAGTTGAACCTGCACCAGAGATAAAGGTTTTTTCACCGTTTAGTACGTAATGCTCGCCTTGCTTTTCAGCCTTGGTACGTAAAGAGGCTGCATCAGACCCTGCATTTGGTTCTGTTAGGCAATAGCTGCCAAGCCATTCACCGCTGACCATATTTGGTAGATATTTTTTGCATAGCGTATCGCTGCCATATTCACCAATCATCCATGCGGCCATGTTATGAATACTCATATATGCTGCTACAGCCGTATCACCCCAGGCAAGCTCTTCGAATACCATCGCTGAGTCCAGTCTTGGTAGGCCCAAACCATCATATTCTGGATTGGCGTACAGCCCTAAAAAGCCAAGCTCACCAGATTTTTTGATTACATCTACTGGGAAATGTGAGTTGCGATCCCATTCAGCTGCGTTTGGTTTTAACTCTTTTTGTGCGAACTGACGAGCCGTTTGGCGAAAAGCGACTTGGTCATCGGTCAATGAAAAATCCATAGGGTCATCCTTGTTCTTATAGATCAAATAGAGGGCTTAGTCCTCAGATAAGTGTTAATCAAATCGCTAATAAAAATGCTGGTCAAAGATTTTATAAGGCCTTAGCGCGACATGATAGTGGTATAACGATAATAAAACTGCGCTCAATAGTACCGCAAGTCACATTATCGTCATACCTAAAACACAAAATATCATACTGAAAACACAATGAGCTGACGATTAAATTGAAATCGTTGTATTGACACCGCGGCTCGCTTCATCGTCAAACCAACGTGCAGTCACTGTCTTTGTCTGAGTGTAAAACTGTACGGCTTGCTTACCATAAGGACCTAGATCACCAAGTTTACTGCCGCGTGAACCTGAGAATGAGAACATTGGTAGTGGCACAGGGATTGGTAGATTAATACCGATTTGACCGACTTGAATGTCTTGTTGGAATTTATGTGCGGCTGCCCCTGACTGAGTGAAGATCGCCGTACCATTACCATGTGGATTGGCGTTCAATAATTCAATCGCTTCGTCTAAGCTATTAGCACGCATGATACAGAGTACTGGGCCAAATATTTCTTGTTGGTAAATCTGCATGTCGCTTGTGACATTATCAAAGATAGTCGGGCCTACAAAGTTACCCTGCTCATATCCTTCAACGGTAATTCCGCGACCATCAAGAATTAAGCTTGCACCCTCTTCTACCCCAGTCCCAATCAAGTGCTCGACACGAGCTTTTGCGGCAGGCGAAATCAACGGTCCCAAGTCTTTGTCATGCTTGCCAGCTGAGACAACCAAACTTTCTGCTTTTGCTTTGATCTCATCGATCCATTCACCAGCTGCGCCTACTAGTACGACCACCGACAGCGCCATACAGCGTTGACCAGCTGCACCAAATGCTGCACCTGCTAGCTGATTGAGCGTTTGCTCTTTGTTGGCATCTGGCAGGATAACGCCGTGGTTTTTGGCACCCATCATACACTGGGCACGCTTACCTGACTGACTTGCACGCTCATAGACATGTTTACCAACATGAGTAGAACCCACGAAAGAAACAGCTTTGATATCTGGATGGTCGCAGATAGCATCGACAGTTACTTTGCCACCATGTACCACGTTAAGCACACCTTCTGGTACGCCCGCTTCAATCGCAAGCTCGACCAAGCGCATGGTTACCATCGGATCTTGTTCAGAAGGTTTTAGGATGAATGTATTACCCGTAGCAATCGCCATTGGGAACATCCATAACGGAATCATCGCTGGAAAGTTGAACGGTGTGATACCAGCACAAACACCGAGTGGCTGCCAAATACTATAAGTATCGACACCTGATGCCACGTTTTCTACAAAATCGCCGATTTGTAAATTGGCAATACCAGCGGCATGCTCTACCACTTCTAAACCGCGGAACACATCACCGCGTGCATCAGCAATTGTCTTACCTTGCTCTGTGGTCAAAACTTCTGCCAACTCATCCATGTGATCACGAATCAGAGACTGATACTTCAAAAAGATACGCGCTCGCGTGGTGATTGGTGTCTTGCGCCATGTTTCGAACGCTGTTTGTGCGGCGGCAACTGCTTGGTTGATCTCATCATTGGTGGTTTGTGGCACTTTAGCGATGACTTCTTGAGTTGCTGGATCGTTGATATCAATCCATTCATCAGTATTTGATTGTACGAACTGACCATTGATTAGCTGTTGAACGTGGTGCATAAGATATCCTTATCTTTTTTGCGAGACTACCGTGTGACGGCACCTAGATATTCATGAGAAAAATAAAAGCGATGAGTATTTATCTATAAAGCATTGTTAAAAACTAAATTTTAAAATGATTTATTTTGTATCGTTATTGACTATAACAATAAACCATTTTTACGGTCAAGCGCTTTATCAAAATTTTATCTAAGTTTATTTTAGTGGCACGTGTTTCTACAAAAATTATCTAAATAACAGAAACAAAAAAGCCCATGAATGCTCATGAGCTTTTTGGAATTAATTTATCTTTCGAGTGCAATTAATACCATCACTGGTTTATATGGTGCTAATTTATACCAATCAATAGTCTTTCATTGCTTGCTTGATCGCATCGATAGCGGTTGGGTTATCAAGCGTTGACATATCTCCTGTTGGCTGGTTTTCCGCTAGAGCACGAATTGAGCGACGTAATATTTTGCCAGAGCGAGTCTTGGGTAGCGCCTGCGGGAAATAGATAGCGGCTGGTCTGGCGATACCGCCCAAAGATTTGACGACAGCGCCTATCACTTGCTGCTCGATACGGAAACGGTTTTCGGTAGTTTCAATTTGTGTCTGATCTTTTAGGACACAAAATGCTATAGGTAGCTCGCCTTTTAGCTCATCTTGAATGCCTACTACAGCACACTCTGCCATCTCTGAATGCATACTGATGGCCTCCTCAATCTCTTGTGTACCTATTCGATGTCCTGCGACATTAATCACGTCATCGGTACGCCCTAAAATATAGAAATAGCCCTCTTCGTCTGTCACTGCATAGTCCGAGGTTGAGTACTGCTGACCGTCAAACAGACCAAAATAGCTGCTGATAAAACGCTCGTCGTTACGCCATACCGTGGTAAGACAACCAGGCGGTAATGGCGCTTTAATGGCGAGCAACCCTTTTTCGCCAGCTTGACAAGGATCGCCCGTTTCCTCATTGATGACATGCGCTTCATAGCCATACATCGGGTAACCAGGTGATCCCTGCTTGTGCGGCTTATGATCGAATTTTGGTGTATGACTCAAGATTGGCCACCCAGACTCTGTTTGCCAATAATGATCCAAAATTGGTACGCCGAGATGCTGAGTCAACCAATTGGCTGTTGACTCATCAAGCGGCTCACCTGCTAAAAAGAATGACTTCACACTAGACACATCATAGCGTGTCATCCAGCTTTCATCTTGTTTTTTAAGCATGCGCACGCCTGTGGGTGCGGTGAATAAAATATTAACTTTATTGGCTTCGACAATACGCCACCAGATACCAGGGTTTGGCGTATGCGGCAAGCCTTCATACATAACACTGGTCATACCTGCTAGTAACGGTGCATAGATCGTATAAGAATGCCCAACAGCCCAACCAATATCAGATATCGCCCAGAACGTCTCGCCAGCCTGTCCATCATAGACATAGTCCATCGATGTCGTTAGCGCTACGGCATGACCACCTGTATCACGCTGCACCCCTTTTGGTGTACCAGTAGTCCCAGAAGTATAAAGCAGGTAAGATGGCGTATTTGACTCTAGCCAAACTGGCTCTACAACCGCATTGGCCTCACAGCTCTGACGACGCTCAGTTGCATAATCAACGTCAAGCGCTTTTGGCTCGAATGGTAATATACCGCGGTTGACTACTAGCACATTCTCTGGCTTGACAGTCGCTTGCTCGACGCCTTGATTGACCAGATTTTTATAATTGACGATTTTACCGCCACGTAATCCTGCATCTACTGTAATGACCATCTTAGCCTCAGCATCGTCCATACGGATAGCCAAGTTGTGGGCGGCAAACCCACCGAACACGACTGAATGGACCGCACCAATACGAGCACAAGCCAGCATGGCATAAGCCGCTTCTAATATCATCGGCATATAGATAATGACACGGTCACCCTTACCAATACCGTGACGCTGTAGCACATCGGCAAAGTAATTAACTTCTTTATATAAGTCATTATAGGTCAGACGACGCTTGGTATAGTCCGTATAAAACTCGACGTTGTTGCCTAAATCTTTAAACGAATCAACGACCGCTGGAAAGGTTTCTATCAATTCTTGGTTAATCTCTGATGATACCCACACAAAAGCATCTTGCTCTGCGCGGTCTGCTAGATGACGATCGACACAGTTATAACAAAGATTGGTCTCGCCACCGACAAACCATTTGGCAAAAGGCAGATTACTGTCATCTAAAATTTGCTCAGGCTCTTTGTGCCAATAGATACGCTTCGCCTGCTCCGTCCAAAACTGCTCTCGATCCGTAATAGACTCATGATAAATATCAGCGAATTGTGGTGTGTCTGTCGTTTGGGTAGAAACTGGGAATTGGGAATAGTCGCTCATAGTAGCTGTCCTTAGCATAAACGAGAAATGAGGCAGTAGCACTTTATAGTCAAGGCACTCAATAAGTTATAACGGTATTCACTTCGCACACTGCACTATTTGCGTACTGCTAGCTAATACCAACTCTAAAATGCTTCAACTATAAAAACCATGTCTTAATAAATACTGGTCATCCTTGCCAGAATTGAAAAACCGATACAATACGTATCGGTTTAAAATGTAGCAGAGCCTATCAGAAAGGTCAACTATTAAGCGTGTAATACGCACTACATTTTAACGAATACAAATATTTGAAAATGTAGCTAAAACTAAATCTCAGTTTGATTGGCATACATTTCACGCATGACTTTTTTATCATGTTTACCAACAGAGGTTTTTGGTAGTTCATCAACAAACTTAAACTGGCTTGGCACCCCATACTTAGGAATGATACCGCGCTCTACTGCTTTTTCTGCAATCGCTTTGATATCATCAGCACTGGTATTTTGAGCATCAGCCTTTAATACAACCAGAGCCAATGGACGCTCACCCCATTGCTTATCACGCACGCCAATCACTGACACATCAGCTACTGACGGATGCAGTGATAAAATGGTTTCAATCTCTAGTGATGAAATCCATTCACCGCCTGATTTGATTACGTCTTTTAAGCGATCGGTGATTTTGATGTAGCCATCAGGACGTAGGTAAGCAATATCTTGGGTATGCATATAGCCATTTTCCCACAGCTCTTTACCAGCATCGTCATTTTTAAGATAGCTTTGGGTCAACCAAGGCGCCCGTAATACCAACTCACCTGTATTTTCTGGTCCTGTTCCTACTGACTTGTTTCCTTCACCCCATACTTGAGCATCAACCATAAGTACTGGCTTGCCCGTCATACAACGACGGGCAATGTCTTCCTCTTCGGTCATTTCAGGCTCATCGAGACTAAAACCTGTCAAGCTAATAAGCGGAGCGGTCTCTGACATACCATAGCCCGTATAGACTTCAATACCTTGTGCCATTGCTGTTTTGGCTAGACCTTCGGTCAGTCTTGAACCACCAATAATCATTTTTAGACCATTGAAACTGGCATCGCGATCTTGAGCTTCTTGGAGGACCATTTGCAAAATCGTTGGCACACAATGGGTGATACTGACCTTTTCATTGACAATCAAATCCATCAACGTGTCAGGCGCATAGCGACCCGGATAGACTTGCTTTAGACCCACCATCGTCGCTGTAAATGGGAAGCCCCATGCATGTACATGGAACATTGGCGTCATCGGCATATAGACATCACCATAGCTCACGCCCTGCTTATCAGGCAGCATACCCAAAGTTGCTGCTTCTGCTAGTGTATGGAGAACTAGCTGACGATGGCTAAAGAAAACCCCTTTTGGATCACCTGTCGTACCAGACGTATAAAAAGTCGTCGCGATGGTGTTTTCATCAAAATCTGGAAAATTAAAGTCGCTGTTAGCAGCTTCTAGCAACGCTTCATACTCGCCTGTGACACGGCTTTGATTGCTACCAAAGATACCTTCAGCTGTAACACCGTTATCATCAAGCCAGATAATATGCTCGATGCTTGAGTTCTCAAACTGATAGTCTTTGACCAATGGTGCAAACTCAGAGTTGAGCATGAGCACTTTAGGCTTTGCATGGTTGATGGTATAGAGAATCTTTTCGGGTGATAGGCGAATATTAACGGTCTGTAAAACATACTCTGACATTGGCACAGCAAAATAAGACTCGAGATAGCGATGACTGTCCCAGTCCATCACGGCAACCACGTCACCTGCATCGAGCTTTAAATCCGCCAATACATTGGCCAAGCGATTGATACGCTCAAACAGCTCTTTATAAGTCAAGCGCTTTTTGTCCGCATAAACAATCTCTTGATCTTGCGATACCGTTTTGGCACGGCTTAATAATTGCTTGACCAATAATGGATAATCATAGGCAGATGGTGCACTGTGATAAATGTTTGACATAGATTTGACTTCCTTGTTTGTCGTACTTATAAGGGATAAATAACAGTAATCAAGTTAAGAGCAGTATAAAATCTACTGCGCTCACTATTCTAATTTTTATAATGTAATAACATCGTTATTGATAGTAAGAAAAAAGCAGCGCTGTGTAAAGCGGTCTTACAGTAAGTATCATAAGACAGTCAATCACTTCGCATGTACTGTTGTTTTAACCATGCCAAAAAATGCCACTAATAACGCCAATACCTGTACAAGTGCTAAGAATCCTACTGTCAATTTCCACTGCCCTCGTGCATAAGCCATGCCGCACAGCCACGCCCCTAGCGTACCACCTGTATAATAGCCCATATAATATAAACCCGATGCCAATGAGCGTCCTTTTTTTACGTTGACTGCGATATAACTGATGGTCGCTGATTGGGTAACAAACACACCTGAGGACATAATTGCCAGTCCTATTACTACCCCCCACAAAGGCGTGACCAAGGTCAATAACAAGCCTATCATCGACACCACAATGGCGACACGGACCGTACGCGCTGAGCCAAACCGACGTAGCAATGTGCTAGACAATGGCGTGATAACAACGCCCAATAGATACACTGCGAAGATATTAGCAAGTGCCCCAGTCGTTAGCTTATACGGCTCATCTGCCAGATGTAAATTGATAAAAGTAAAACAGCCTACCAGTGAAAATAGAACGCAAGCACCAAGCAAACAAGACGTGACGACATAGCGATTGGTTAGGTGCTCGCCTAACGTCTGTATCGCTGAGCGAAAATTAGGGTTGGCCACAAAATGACGAGACGATGGTAGCATCTTGCCGACCCATATCGCGCCTAGCAAGGTCATCACCGTCATGACGTAGTAGCCATCACGCCAGCCTATAAGCTCATGTAAATGCCCCAGCAAAAATCGCCCCATAAAGCCACCAAACACGCAGCCTGACACATAAAAGGACATCAGTTCGGTCACTGCCCGTCCCTCAAACTCCTCACCGATATAGGCAATTGTCACCACCGTAATACCCGGTACAGACAATCCTTGCATAAAGCGCCACAACCCGACCCAGCCAATACTAGAGCTCTGAGCAATGAGCGCTGTTGGTATCGCCAAAAACAATAGAGCGCCAACGATGAAGGGCTTGCGCCCGACTGCATCTGAAAGCATACCTAGAAAGGGTGACATAATGGCGATCGCCAACACAGTGGCACCAACAATCATGCCGGCTTGTACTTCAGTCGCAGCAAAGTCCACCATCATGACCGGCAATACCGCCTGAATAGAGTACACTTGCAAAAAAGCAAACATACCTATCAGACCTATTGTAAGCTTCAATATCCATGATGTTGAATGATTGGAGGGAACAGGTGGCACAGCTGCTATATCTTGGATTTGATCTTTAGAATGATTCACAGGGGATCTGACTATATTGGTTATACCATGACTGTAAATATTAACCGTCACTGGCGTGGATGATAGAGAGGTATAACGTGTATTTGTGCTCAGCACATGAGGTAAAAGCACGGTTATTAAACGATAAATGCTCATCATAACGACAAGAAAATCATGTTAGCACATTCGCCAATATACTCAGGTTTAAAAGTGTTATTACCGTTTGATAAATGCTTTATTGAGGCTAGATCTTATTGTAGAGAAACTTGACTATAAATCGTGCTTCAACTTGAGACGGTGAAGACAGCTTTCGACTCGCAAGGTCAATATCGACGTTACGTTTATCGCATATACAAGATAGTATGGTTAAAGCAGTTACGTACCTACTAAGCCCGTAACTGCTTTAACGATTAATAACAAGGACTACCTACGTCCAGCCTTTCTAGCTTAGAGACGTGCACGACTACACAATTTTCTAGAATAAAACTTACTATGATAAAAAACTTGATGCTTTTAAAACTTATTATCGCGATGTGTACATTCGTTTTCTCTACGATGGCTGTGGCTGAAGTCACTGTGTCCGAAACTAGTATTAAAAGTCTCAGTCCAGTCGTACCGATATTTAGCTCTACGAAATCACTAGCGGCAGTAGACTGTATAAAAGATGATGCTATTACTAATACTGAGCTCACAAAAACGCGTGATAATGGGCCATTTTCTGTGAGTACCAAGCATGTGAGTCGCCAATCAGCCAATGGCTTTGGTGGCGGTACCATACACTACCCAACGGATGCTGGTAACTGTGGTCTGCTAGGTGGTATCGCTGTGGTGCCAGGTTACGTGTCTTATGAGTCTTCTATTAAATGGTGGGGACCGCGTTTGGCCTCTTGGGGGTTTGTCGTTATTACCATTAATACCAGCTCCATTTATGACAATCCAGATAGCCGTGCTGAACAATTGAGCGCCGCTCTCGATCATCTCATCGATGATGAAACAGTAAGTCATATGATCGATCCAAATCGTTTGGGTGCTATTGGCTGGTCAATGGGTGGCGGCGGTGCGCTACGACTGGCAACTAAGCGCAGTACGGTGCAAGCTATCATTGCACAAACGCCTTATCACGATAAAAACTATGGTGCGATGAATACGCCTGCTCTATTCATTGCTTGTGAAAATGACCGTATCGCCCCCAATAAAAAATATACCAACACCTTTTATCAAAAAGCAGGCGGTCCAAAAATGAAGGTCGAGATTAACAATGGTAGTCATTTCTGCGCCAGCCATCGTTTTAACGAGAAGCTATTGAGCAAGCCTGCTATCGCATGGATGCAACGTTATATTAACGATGATACCCGTTTCGATAAATTTTTATGTGGCAATGAAAACTATAAAGATGACTCTCGTATCTCAGCCTATGATTACGAAAATTGCTTATAAGCTATTTTGATCTACTTACAAAAGGAGAGACTGATAGCCTTCACTGTTAATAATGACATTTGAATAACAACGCTTTTTTATTTTTACACATTTACATTGCTTCTATCTTTTTTCTTACAGACTTTACTGCCATAAAAATTAATAATCGTAGAGCGTTATATACGAATAATTAAAATAATTGAATAAACCATTAAGGAGCAATATTTATGACTGATTATATTCATGATTTAGGTGCAGGATTTTGGAACATACGCGGATCATTCCGTATCGGTGGCGTACTAAACATTGGTACTCAATGCTCGCTGGTCAAGCTACCGTCAGGAAAATTTATCTTTTTGGACAGTTACGCCCTAACGGGTGATGTCCGAGATGAGGTGATGGCACTGACCAACAATGGTCAAAATGTCGAAGCTGTCCTTAACGTACATCCTTTTCATACAGTCAGCTGTGCTCAAATGGCCAAAGACTTTCCGCAAGCCACATTTTATGGCAGTAGCCGTCATCATAAAAAAGTACCAGAAATCAATTGGGCAGACGACTTGGTAGAGAGCGATGCAGTCGCTGCACGCTATCCTGAACTTAAGTTTTCAATGTCGGAAGGTGTCTATTATATTTCACCCAATGAGATGATTCATGCAGGTTCTTTATTGGCCTATCATCCTGCCAGTCAAAGCTTGCACGTAGATGATACTTTTATGAGTCCACCAACGAAGTTACTAGAAGCTGTACTACCTGAGCTGATATTACATCCCACAACCAAAAAAGCATTGAAAAATGAACCAGATGCTGGCGCGAAATATTGCGACTGGGCGACCAATCTGGCCCATGAATGGCGTGATGTTCGCAATTTCTGTGCTGCGCATTCTTATCTTGTGCAGTTCAAAGAAGGCGAGTTTGAAAAAGCGTTGTTAAAAGCTGTTAAGAAAGCACGTCCAAAACTAGAAAATGCCTAACTTTTAATGCCTTGGACATATATGTTTGATAAACATAAAAATGGGTCGCTATTACTGTATCACTAATATAGCGACCTTTTTTTCGGCCAACGAATCTATAAAGTACATGATTATCTGAACAGCAAAGTAGCCAACTCATCTTCATTATTAATAATATCGGCCAATGTATAACGCTCAAGCACAGTAATAAATGCAGTGAGCGCTTCAAAAAATACGCTTTTTAACTGACAGGCTGGACTAACCACACAGCCTAGTGGTTTATTCTTTTCTTCTTCAATGAACGTCACTGGCAAATCCGTCTGATGAGCGCCCTGCTCACTGTTTTTGTGAGACGCTGGTACGGCAAAGCACTCTACCAGATTAAAATCAGGCTCTATTTGCTTGATCAATACGCCCAAATTGATATCTTTAGGCGTACGTGCCAATCGTATGCCACCGTTTTTGCCGCGCACACTTTCTATATAACCGAGTTGACCCAACTGATGAATAATCTTGGTCAAATGACTTTTGGAGATACTATAGCTCTCAGCAATATCACTAATATTAGCAAGCAGTGATGGATCTGGTCTCACGGCTAAATAAATCAATGAACGTAGCGCGTAGTCACTATAATTGGTCAGTCGCATATATTTGCGCTCCTATTTTCATAAAATTTATATATTAAGCCAAACAAAGCAAGTCACGTTTTTGGTAATGGTATTTGAAAATAATATCGTTAGGACATTTTAACCAAATAATCTATCTGGCCGAGGACGTGCCAGCATGGGCAGATAACTGATGCAAAATAGCACGAAACATGCAATCCAAGCACTTTGCGCAATCATAACCCATCCTAGGTAATGACTCATGTCTACTAATGGTAGCAGGACACGGCTGATAAATACTAAGACCATTAAACCGTACATAACGCTTACTGCTTTTGGCGGTTGATGAATACTGCGGCCCGTATGTCCCAAAGATACTCTAGTCATCATTGCTAAGGTCATCATACCAACACCAGCGATCGCCAATCCATGCATAGCGATGCTGTGCGGATAACCAAGCCAAGGCTGTAATGCATACAATAAGAAGCTTAAGCACATGCCTAAAAACGCAATATACAACGACCAAAGTAATGGCTTTTGCCAAATACCGTGATGATACCACCCTGTTAGACGTATGATATTAATCACTGCCACACCGAGCGCAGTAACCGTCAGCAGATATTTATTTGGATAAAATATATCACTAATAAAAAAGGCCAAGAAAAGCGCTAAGCTTGCGATATCTTGTACTTTACTATTACGTAACTTGATAGGTTCTGACGTTTCTATACCCACACTAAGACCACGTTCAATAAAAAATGGTACCACGCGGCGGCCAATCGTTAGTACCAAGCCGATGATTAAATAGAACCCCAGATAAATGCCTATCTTGGTTGTGTTCATATCAGCATTGATAATGCCCCAATAGCAGAGTCCACTGCCAAAGTTAAGCAGAGCCAGTTTTGCCAAGATACCCATTTGCTTATACTGCTTAACTTGCCATACCGCTCGACATATCACATATGCCATCGAGACGACAAACGCTATATCAAAAATAGCCGCTATATATAGCCACGATATACTATCACCTGTCAGTGCTATACCAAGCCCAAAACACAACCAGCTTAGGCGCGCCAGCAACCAACAGATAAAGATACCTAGCAGTTTATAACCGTGCGGCATCACTACCCCTGTCCATGTCTTGACCGCGGTCAGTAAAAACCCTGCAACCACTGCCAAGGTGTAACCATACACCATCTCATGGCCGTGCCAGTATAACGGGTTCAAAACCTGTACATCGATATCCGTGTGACCAGTGAACACAAACGCCCATAGCAACATCGTTACGACAGCAAATAGCGCCGCAGCACTAAAAAATATGCGAAAGCTTAAATTAAGGATAGGATGCGGAGAGCTTGGTGGTTTGCTAGGTAATTTGATAGATTGCATAGCCGTCTTCTTAGAAGAGTATAGATGCTTTGATTATAACATTCATATAATATGGATGTTATAAATTTGCAGTACAGCTATCAAAATATTAGATATTTCTAAGTGCATCAAGTTTGGGCGCTTCTGAGATTAATATTTAAAACACAAAAACCTAGAAAGAACCTTGGCTCATATTTAACTATAATTAAGTCACTCTCATTTACAACTGCAATGCCGCAACGACTAACGATACGACGACTATCGCCGTGACATACTTTCTCACTTTAAAATATGTGTGACTAATAATCCGCGCTCGATGAAGTCCATAATCAATAACTAAAAGGCTTATAAAGCCAATCACTAATAACCAAATAAAACTACTGGCTGATAAGATTAAAAAACCGAGCCAAAGGCCAAGCGCAATGATATTGCTATAGATAGGTAGCTTAATAGCCCATTCATTGTCATCAGCCAATCCTAAATGATTGCCCCAATGTGCACCTGCCATAAACGATGCAATCACTAGACCATAAGCACTCAATATACCGACTACTGAACCAAGTACAGGCACGGTAACAACGTCCATCGTTAGCAAAAACGCGCAGGCTATAAACGGAATCGCACCTGCAAAAGTTAGATAAGGACTTGGCTTTTTCATTGTTTGAACCTATCTTATAATTAGTCTAATAATAGTTGTTATCTGTTGAGTGGAAGCCTTCAACATACATACATTAATTGCTCTTTTGAACATTACCTTACCATTGACAGATAAACTCACCGTTTGGATCATATTGCTGGGTTTGCTTGTCGAGATTAAACTGTCTGCATCCTCTTGGGTCAGCACCCACGCCTGCCAGATATTGCCAATTGCCCCAATTACTAGCAACATCGTAGTCGATAAGATATTGCTCAAAGTGAGCCGCGCCATAGCGCCAATCGAGGCCTAGCTCGTGAATAAAGCAACTTGCAACCAGTTGTCTTCCACGATTCGACATATAGCCTGTCATACGTAATTGGTTCATACATGCGTTTACGATAGGATAAGGCGTTGTACCGTTCTTCCATTGTACTAAAAGATTTTTGTCCAATTGAGTCGAAGGTGTATGTTGACTGATGCCTTTAAACCAAAATAACTTTTCCTGATGGGTCACAGCATACCAATAAAAATACTCACGCCACAGCAGCTCGAACCATATCCAGTAGGTAGAATCATTTGCAATCATATCGCGCTCATAACGACGTAGACGGTTCAATACTGTGCTTACAGACAGCGAACCATTTGCAAGCCAAGCGGAAAACTTCGTAGAATGTGTCCAGTCATCAAGTGCATTTCGAGTGGTTTTATAAGTGCTAGGTGCATCAGAGTCAAAATAAGCATTTAAGTGTTTGAGACCGCTCGACTCACCACCTCTAAAACGAGATGGCTGCTGTGATGATTTATCAAGCCCTGTCTGCTTAGACAACTGCGATTCAAAAAAGTACTCGTCCCTACTCAGCATATTGTCAGGCAATGGCACCAGTGATTCTAGTATGGGACAAATAGTTATATCTTTTTCTGCATGCAGCAAATCATAATCAGTTTCGATTTGTTTACGAAATTGCGTAAAGCTTTTGGGCAAACTCTCTAGCGGCAACTCGTCAAATAGGGTCGTTGTTGTTTGAACATGCCATTGTATCTCTGGATATTTCGCCTGTAGAAGGTCATATACTTTGTTTTGATTATAATCTGCCGTTTGACTGATGCAGATATCTGTCACTTGTTGCTGTTCTATTAAATTACTCAACTGAGTAAAGGCATCCAATGCTTCATCGCTTTTTTGTAAATACAGCAACCTATTACCAAGCTTCATCAGCGATGTATTTAAATCAGCCAGGCTCTCATGTAGAAACTGTTGGCGAGCTTGACCCATAGCTTCATAACGATAGGCATCATGATGGTCTTTATCGTCTAATGTATCTGTCAACGATGAAGCATAAACCAATAGCAGTTTTCCATCAGTGGATATCTCAGATGCTTTTAGCAAAGTTGCGTTATCCTTTACCCGCAAGTCATTATGAAATAATACCAATGTGACATTGTTGTGCTCTGAGTTGTTCACTGACTGATTTGACATACCCTATCCTTCTAGCTATTTAGCGCTGATTTATTATTTTTAATCTTTAAATACTATATACAGTGTAAAAAACACTTAGCATTCACTTTAATGCCAACCTAATACTTGTAAGGTAATGTGCTCAGCCCCACAAATAACTTATAAGCATTAGCTCTCATGTGTCTGACTGCTTAAACAGCTTACCTCTAGGAGAACACCATGACTCAAAATGATACTACGACTGAAGAAAATAAATCAGATGAAAAACGTAAACTTATTAATCGTTTTTTGATGAGATTGACAAAAGAACAGCCTCAAATGTATTACGCGACCACCTCTGAGATATCACGGAGTATTCATACGATGATAAAAGAACACACCAACCGTTTGTCAGTAGAGGAGCAAGCACTAGTCAGACGTATGACTATGGAAGAGATTGAAGGGTTACTTGGCTTTCATGCCAGATAAGTGATTGTTTTTCAGATATAACATTTCTATAAACTTCCTGATGTCACACAAAAAAAGACCGCTATCCAAGCGGTCTTTTTTATTAATTATATTATCATTTAGAACAATTAAAATAGATAGTCACGTGGCTCATTTTGCATTGAGATCCAATGTGTTCTGGTGAATTCTTCTAGTACCCACTCACCATTAAAGCGGCCGATGCCTGAGTTTTTCTCACCACCAAATGGCGTATTGCTTTCATCATTGACTGAGATGTCATTGATATGGGTCATGCCAGCTCTGATACCGCGAGCGAAACGTAGACCTTTTTGCATATCAGCAGTGAACACTGCACTAGACAAACCATACATGGAGTCATTGGCGATCGACAGTGCATCGTCTTCGTCTTTAGCACGGATGATACCAACCAATGGTCCGAACACTTCATTGCGTGATAAGTCCATTTCGCGAGTGACTTCGGTAAAGATATGTGGTGGTACTACTTGACCTTCAATCTCGCCACTGAGTATCATTTTCGCGCCTTCTTCCTGCGCTTTAGCGATTTTTTCTTTGAGCGATTTAACTTGTTTTTCATTGATGATTGGGCCAACAGCAGTATCTTGCTGATTAGGATCACCGACATTCAATGTTTTGACGTGCGCTAAGAAACGCTCTACAAAGTCATCATATATCTCATCTTCTACAATCACTCTATTAATAGCGATACAGATCTGACCTTGGTGCAGGAATTTACCAAAGGCAGCCGCTTTTACTGCCTGCTCAATATCAGCATCTTTTAGTACAACAAATGGGCTGTTGCCGCCTAGCTCAAGTGCCACTTGTTTGATGTATTTACCACCATTTGCCAACTCACCGATGTGTTTGCCTACTGAGGTCGAACCTGTGAACGACACTAAACTTGGCGCTTTATGCTCAACGATTGCATCACCTATCTCACTACCTGAGCCAACTACGACGTTTAATAGACCTTTTGGTAGACCTGCTTCTTCAAATACTTTGGCCAATAGCAGACCACCTGTCACTGGCGTATCACTAGCAGGCTTGAGTACCACTGCGTTACCAAGGGCTAAGGCTGGCGCGATAGAGCGCTGGGTCAAATGTAGCGGAAAGTTCCATGGGCTAATGACAGCGACAACACCGATTGGCTCACGATAAATGAAGTTTTCTTTGCCAGGAGTATTCGATGGACGAATCTCACCGTGGACACGATTAGGGAAAGTTGCGGCCTCTAACGTAATAGCACGAGCTGTACTCAATTCGACCATGGCTTTGATACGCGTACTACCCGACTCTTTAATTAGCCAATCAACAATTTCTTCTTGGCGCTGATCAAGTATGTTTACGACTTTATATAATACTGCGGCACGCTCTACTGGTGTCTTCTTGGCCCACGCTTCTTGGGCTTGGGTCGCAGCGTCGTAGGCTTCGTTCAACTGATCTTTGTTCGCTTGCTGAATCTCTACGAGCGTATCACCGTTATATGGGTTGGTATCCGTGTTGGTGCTATCGTCTTTACCAGTTTGCCATTCGCCAGCGATGAACTGTAAATGAAAGTCACTGTATGTATTAGTAGTATTGGTTGACATAATCATCCTTATTTGTAATTTGTTATGTTAAGTACTGGTTTTCAATTATTAAAATAAAATTATTAAGTCGGCGATATCTCAATAAGAAAATATTTGACAAGTAGTAAATCTGAAATCGTTATCGAGCTATCAATTAGTCGTCGTTAACTACAAAGACGCTTGAATCAAAAATGATCTTTAGCAATAAATACTAACGGTAACGGATAACAACAAAACCTACCTTGCTAGACGACTGGTCTAATGCTACCATAGCTTTTAATAAAACAAGACTATTTTGTCAGTGAATATTGTTGATAAAACGTAACATATATAAAAATATCCTATTACAATATGCCGTCAACATGACGTTCAAATGACCGCTGACCGATTCATCTGACTATTCGATACATATGCTAATACAAGCAACTACCAAGGGAGACAATCCTGTTTATGTCTAATACAGACGCAACTACACCAGATACTAAAGCTCATTTACTAGCCACTGGCTACCAATTAATTGCCAAAAAAGGTTTTACCGCTGTGGGTCTAAAACAGATTTTAGATACGGCAGGTGTGCCAAAGGGCTCTTTTTACCATTACTTTGCTTCTAAGGAAGCCTTTGGTGAAGCTATTATTAATCATTATTTTAGCTTATATAAGACTCGGCTAGATGTCATCGATGCACAAGATGTCAGTGCGCAGCAGAAGCTATATGATTATTTTCAAAACTGGTATGACACCCAGCAGAACGGCTGTGACCACGAGAAATGTTTGGTGGTTAAGCTCAGCGCAGAGGTAGCCGATATGTCAGAGACCATGCGCAAAGCGCTCGATACTGGCTACCAGCAGACAACCATGTGGCTCGCTAAACAGATCAAGGCTGGTTGGCTCGATGAATCTGTACCTCGCCACGATAACCTTTCAGCCGAGAGTATGGCCAAGCGTTGGTATTTTGCGTGGCTTGGTGCAAGCTTGATTGCAAAGATTAGCCAAACCAACACCCCTTTAGCAGAGATTTGGCAGATGACCACAACCCAAATGGGACGCTAATAGCTAGTCGTTCAAATTTATAACGACCACACTTCTAACGTCAATATTAAGGCACATTGAATACCCATAGATAGCAGTTATTAAAACGCTGCTTAAGTATTCAGTGTGCCTTACCCTTTTCTCTTCTCGAACAATTTCCTTAAAAATATCTATATGTCACTTGAACAGTTATACGATAGTTTTGTAAATATCACTAGACGACTGGTCTAATTGGTGTACAATGCGCACAAATATTAAGAATGAATGTCTATACGAGCATTGCTCATCATTCATTAATTGGTATCAAACAATATCCCTTTTCAAAAAAATTTAATTGAATCGTTTTTACTAATCAATTTTTATTACTAAATAGGAATCTTATGAACAACTTCCAATACTACAACCCAGTTCGTATCGTTTTTGGTGAAGGTCAAATCGAGCAATTATCAGACTTAGTCCCTACTGATGCACGTGTCCTTATCACTTATGGTGGTGGTTCAGCTCAGCGTACTGGTACGCTAGACGAAGTAAAAAACGCCTTGTCAGCAAGCGGTAACCGTACCGTGTTTGAATTTGGTGGTATTGAAGCCAACCCAGAATTCACGACGCTACTCAAAGCCGCTGATATGGTTAATGAGCACAACATCGACTTCTTATTAGCAGTTGGTGGTGGTTCTGTGATTGATGGCAGTAAATTCGTTGCTCTAGTTTCTTCATTGACTGAAGAAGATGGTACTGTCTCACGTGATAAGGCTTGGGATGCCCTAACTGGTTATTGCAAAAACATTGATTCTGCTATCGACTTGGGTGCTGTATTGACTATTCCAGCAACAGGTTCTGAGATGAACTCAGGCGGCGTCATCAACTATAGCGAACGTCAAGCAAAACTACCATTTGGTAACCCACTTGCTTTCCCTAAATTCTCAATTCTAGATCCAGTCAAAACGCTTACTTTGCCTGAACGTCAGGTCATGAATGGTGTAGCTGATGCATTTGTTCATGTAATGGAGCAATATCTGACTTACCCAGTAAATGCAAAAGTCCAAGACGCCTTTGCTGAAAGTTTGCTTAAAATTCTTATCGATGAAGGCTTAGTCGTTAAACAAGATCCAGAAAATCTAGAAACACGTAAAAATATTATGTGGACGGCGACCATGGCATTGAATGGTCTGATCGGTACTGGTGTACCACAAGATTGGACAACTCACATGGTTGGCCATGAGCTAACATCATTACACGCTATCGATCATGCACGTACGCTAACGATCATATTGCCATCAGTGATGCGTGAGCTAAAAGAAAGCAAGAAAGAAAAACTGCTTCAGTATGCACGTAATGTATGGAACATCACTGATGCCGATCTAGACGACGATGCCATTATCGAAACGGCCATTGTTTATACTGAAAACTTTTTCCGCGAGCTTGGCTTGCCAGTTAGCCTAGAAGATGCCGACTTGACGGAATCAGCGATTGATCCAATCATCAAGCAGCTTGAAGTACATAACATGGTCAAGCTTGGTGAACATGGCACCAACGACTTAGAAGTGTCACGTCGTATCTTGCAGCGTGCTGTGACTAGCAAAGCGTCTTAATAAGCGCTATAGCAAGAACTGTCAGAAGAATTATAAGAAAAATCATGACAGTAACAATAAGTACATATCGTTATGCTATCTATAGTAGTTACTTAGCCGAGCGCTAAGTAACTACTATAATCAACGCACTATAATAATGACAATTAACAAATATAAAGGAGTCCTACAATGAGCTTCGACAAACAACAGAATCAACAAACAAACCGTCAAATTAAATTAGCTAGCCGTCCCAATGGCGAACCTACTGCTGACAATTTCGACATGGCAACCAGCGACATACCAACGCCAAACGATGACGAGATGCTGCTACGCACTGTCTATCTGTCACTAGATCCATATATGCGTGGACGTATGAGTGATGCAAAAAGCTATGCGGACCCATTAGAAGTCGGTGACGTCATTATGGGTGGTACCGTGGCGCAAGTGGTCGAGTCAAATATCAATAATTTCGCAGTAGGCGACCTAGTCGTATCAAACTCAGGTTGGCAGGACTACAGCGTCAGTGATGGCGAAGGCGTCCTGAAACTAGACAAAAATATGTCTAACCCTTCTTATGGTTTAGGCGTATTAGGCATGCCAGGGTTCACCGGCTACATGGGTTTGACTGATATCGGTAAACCACAAAAAGGCGAAACCTTGGTCGTAGCAGCAGCAACTGGACCTGTCGGTGCCACTGTCGGTCAAGTGGGCAATCAGTATGGTCTGCGTACTGTTGGTGTGGCAGGCGGAAAAGAGAAATGCGACTTTGCGGTCAATGAGCTGGGCTTTGATGTCTGTATCGACCACAAAGCTGATGACTTTGCTGAGCAGTTAAAAGCAGCATGTCCAGATGGTATTGACATCTACTATGAAAACGTTGGCGGCAAAGTATTTGATGCAGTGATGCCATTACTTAACGACCACGCTCGTATTCCAGTATGTGGTCTGGTATCACAGTACAATGCGACTGATTTACCTGATGGCAAAGATCGCCTAGGTATGCTGATGGGTCTTATCTTAAGTCAGCGCCTAACGGTCAGAGGTTTCATTATCTTTGAAGAGTACGGCGACCACTTCCCAGAGTTCTTAGAAACCATGAGCAAATGGGTAGAGTCAGATGAAGTGAAAACCAAAGAGCACATTACTGACGGTCTAGATAATGCCCCAGATGCATTTGTCAGCATGTTAAATGGTGATAACTTCGGTAAAACCGTAATCAAAGTATCTGACGTTAAGTAGTTACTGGTTACGCATTCACTAGTTAAGTTGCTACTGATAGTTAGCAATTATTGTGAATAACTACTTAACAACATAAATTACTAATATCACTACTGAAAGTTGCTCACAAAGTAGGAATAATACTAACAGTCATTATTTGCATTCAGGCCAATCAAGTAAAAATAGCTAATGATGCAGCATAAAACTTATGACTATTGGCTATTATGATTGCTGTCTACATAGTCACTAACAGATAAATAATAAATAAGGATAATTATGAACATTTTAATGGTACTAACTTCTCATGACCGTTTAGGCGATACTGGTAAGAAAACTGGTTTTTGGCTAGAAGAATTTGCTGCTCCTTACTATGCTTTTCTAGATGCTGGCGTTAACGTAACTCTAGCCTCTCCAGCAGGCGGTCAACCACCACTAGATCCTAGTAGTGATACAGAAGATACGCAAACTAAAGATACGACTCGTTTTAAAGATGATAAAGACGCTCAAGAGCATTTGGCTAATACCAAAAAACTTGCTGACATGAATGCTGAAGATTTTGATTCAGTATTTTATCCTGGTGGTCATGGCCCATTGTGGGACTTGGCAGTAGATAAAAACTCTATCAATCTGATTGAGACTTTCGTTAAGCAAGATAAGCCTGTTGCTTTTGTTTGTCATTCTCCTGCAGCGCTTAAAAATGTCAAAGTCGATGGCGAGTACTTGGTAAAAGGCAAAAAAGTGACTGGTTTTACTAATTCTGAAGAAGATGCAGTTGGCCTAACAGATGTGGTACCGTTCTTGGTAGAAGATGCACTGAAAGCCAATGGCGGTAACTACGAAAAAGCAGCTGATTGGGAATCCTTTGTTGTTGAAGATGGTTTACTGGTCACAGGTCAAAACCCTGCATCATCAGAAGAAGCTGCTAAGCGTCTAATGGCTAAGCTTAAAGGTTAGTCAAACCCACTACACAATAAGGTCGATACCATGATTCGCTTACATCATCTTAATCAATCACGCTCATTACGTACGCTATGGCTCTTAGAAGAGCTAGGCGTTGCTTATGAAGTGGTTAGTCATCAGCGCAATGCCAAGACTCATTTGGCACCAGATTCTCTAAAGGCTGTACATCCCCTCGGTAAGTCTCCGGTTATCGAAATGGATGGACAGATTTATGCTGAATCAGGTGCTATCACTGAGCTATTGATTGAACGATTTGCGCCAGAGCGTCTGCGGCCTAATGCAGATAGCTCAGACTATGGCTATTATCTTCAGTGGATTGATTTTGCAGAAAGCTCGCTTATGTTGCCATTAATGCTTGAGTTGTTTACTAACAAAGCAGGCATCAATGATAATGAGTTTTTGAACGGTTATATCGAGACAGAAAAAACCAGATTATTTAAGTATCTGGATACCTCAGTTGAAGGCAAATCGTTTATCGTAGGTGATAAGCTAAGCGGTGCCGACTTTATGCTATCGTTCGACTTGATTATTCTTGCTAAGCGTCAGAAACTTGACGCCTATCCGCATATCAAACAGTATGCTGAAAAGCTGGCTAGTCTTGATAGCTATCAGCGTGCGATGCAGCTAGAAGCAAAATATGATGAATCGATTTAGTATTTGGCATTAATTGATACTGCGGTGTTAGTCAAAATACTATGTACCAGTTGATCGAACAATTATTCGATACACAAAAACAGCTCTATACAGAGCTGTTTTTTATACGTATAGCACTTTTTGCCTGTTGTACCACTCGTCATATTGCATAAGACACTATTGTATTTTTATTCAGCAGTGCCAATAAGTTACGCGGTGATGACAAAAGCGCTGTAGAAGTTATGATAAAATGCGCTCTGCATTTCTTGGGCTATCTTTCCAGTTTGACCAGTATTTCCATTAGCAGCTTCCCTACTTTCTAAGCTATGAACTTTTATCGTACTGACCTGATTTTGTGTCTGGAATCTGTTCTATGCCATTCTATTTACTTATACAGATTATGGTACGTCCATGAGTAATGAATATCAGTTTAAGCCCCATGAACAACCGATAATGGTGGGCTCTCCTGCCAACCCTGATCATCCTGCACGCCGTAAGTTATTTTATTTACTGATTGGCATTTTCGTTGGTCTCACTGCCAGCTTCCAAAACGGTCTACTCGTCGCAAACCTTACTCAGATTCAGGGCCAACTGGGCTTAACGCCAGCTGAAGGTGGTTGGATATCTGTCAGTTACAACATGACCAACGCCTGTATCACCGTTCTGCTATACAAAATTCGCCAACAATTTGGCATGTCACTCTTCAGTAAGGTCACTTTATTCTTTTTGTTAGCTGCTACAAGTTTACAGTGGCTGATCAGTAGTCATCTATTAGACACACCTAACATTAGAATTGAGCCCTATTACCTAGAGATTGTCGCAAGGGGACTTAGCGGCATGGTTGCAAGTGGCATGACCATATTAGGATTATTCTATTGTCTACAAGGTATGCCAACCGTCAAGCGTACTAGTGGTTTGATACTGGGTTTTGGCTTGGTGCAGTTTGGTATTCCATTATCACGAATTATCTCGCCCTACCTCGCTATCGATGGTCAGCTTGAAAATTTATTTTTATTTCAACTTGGCTTAGCACTGATTTGTTTTGGGCTGATTAATATATTAGAGCTACCACCAGGTAATACAGAAAAGGTATTTGAGAAACTCGATTTTTTAAGCTTTGCTTTTTTTGCGAGCGGTTTGGCTGCACTGGCTGTTATTTTGGTGCAAGGTAGGGTTTTATGGTGGACAACGCCTTGGCTCGTCTATCCACTGATGATTGCTATCGTTGGGATTAGCATCGCTCTATGGATTGAAACTCACCGAAAAAACCCGATGTTACAAGTCCGCTGGATGCGTAGTCGCAATATTATTGCCTTTATGACTACCGGTGCAGTCATGCGGATTTTGCTATCTGAACAAAATGTTGGTGCTGCAGGTCTACTTGCCAATTTGGGTTACGGCAACGATCAGTTAGTTACTTTTTATGCTGTCATAGTGGCTGCTAGTGTGTTGGCTTTGGTGATTAGTATTTTTAGTACCAATCCGATGGATTTGCGCCGTCCTGTTATTTTTGCAGTGGCACTGATTGCCTTAGCTTCTTGGATGGACGTCGGAGTGTCTATTAATTCCGCTCCTTACATGTTTTATATTAGCCAATTTTTGATTGCATTTGCCGCAGTGTATTTCATGGGACCTTTGGTTTTTGAAGGATTTTTGCGAGCTATTGCCAGTGGCCCTGCTTATATCATTAGTTTTTCAGTTATCTTTGGTATCTCCCAAACAGTTGGTGGGTTGGCAGGTGCAGCCGCTATTCAGGCATTTACAACCATTCGTACGCAAGTACATTATGCAGATATGGTCGGCTCATTGAATTTGGGTGACCCTGCATTCAGCGCTCAAATTGCTGATACTCGTAATATATTGTCAAACCAAACGACGGACGTCGCTCAAGCGAATGTGACTGCAATGGGCCAAGTGTTGCAGGGGATTCAGCGCCAAGCAACTGTCTCCGCTTATAGCGATTTGTTTTTTTTGATGGCCAGTTTTGCGACTTTCGTTACGATCATTTTACTGATCAATTATTTTTATAACCGTTACCACAAGCGCAATCCATTGGCTAAAGAGCTTGCGGTCATTGCAAAAATGCGTGAGCAGAAATAACTTAGCTTATTATATTAATAATGTTCCACCCTATTCGTTTATAGCCAGTCCATTTGAATATTTACTGAAAACTTAGGAGTACGTCATGAGCCAAGAAAAACAAAATGAGCTTAATCAAACACCTCAGACGTCAACTGGCGCTCCAGCAACAGACACACCTATAGCGTCCGCCACAAGTAAAGAAAAGTCTGCTGTAACTTCTTCGGAATCAGCAACTGAGACAACAGAAGGCGATACAAAAAACAGTTCAGACAGCAATAAAACACCGATGCCACCAAAAGAGCCAATATCAGATACTACTCGCTGGTCGCCCAAAAAAAAATCTTATTTGAATTTAGGTTTGTTGGTCATATTGATTGTCATTGGTGTGGCATTGATTTTGTATGCATGGAAGCTTCCACCATTTACCCCAACGGTACAACAAACCAATAATGCCTTTGTCAAAGGTCAGACGACTATCATTAGCCCGCAAGTTTCTGGCTATGTGACTAAAGTCGCGGTGCAAGACTTCGCCAATGTAAAAGCGGGCGACCTACTTATAAAAATAGACGATCGAACCTTTCAGCAGCAGCTCGAGCAAGCGCAAGCGAATACAGAGGTGGCAGTCACTAACCGCTCTACTAATGAACAAGACACGCAAACCAGCCAAGCACAAATCGAAGCACGTAGAGCTGATTTGTATAGTGCCCAAATCAACGTAGAAAGCACACTTGAAGATGTAAATCGCTATCAAGGTTTAGATGCTATTGGTGCAGTATCAAAAGCAGAAGTTGCTCATATCAAGGCGCAATTGGCTCAAGCACGAGCAGGTGTACAGCAAGCAGAAGCCAATTTGCAAGCCGCCCAAGAGAACCGTGAAAAGACTAGCGGTAGTCGCTCGTCGCTGGACGCAAATATCAAAAATGCTGAGGCAGGCGTCAAGCAAGCGCAAATCAATCTAGACAATACTATTATTACTGCACCTGAATCTGGCCAGCTAAGCCAAGTCAGTGTCAAAGAAGGTCAGTATGTCAGCGCTGGTACGCAGCTCATGTACATCGTGCCAAAAGGCATTTGGATTATTGCAAACTTTAAGGAAACCCAAATAGCCAGTATGGCAGTCGGCGAGCCTGCAACCATCCATGTCGATGCACTTGGCGGTGCCAAATTTACAGGTCATGTGAGTAATATCTCACCAGCGACTGGTAGTGAGTTTAGTGCTGCTGCAGCCAACCCTGCGACAGGCAACTACATAAAAATTGCGCAACGTATTCCTGTACGCATCGACCTAGACCAAAACCAGCCTGAACTGGCACGCTTACGTCCTGGCATGTCAGTCTCAGTGGATGTCGATACTGATATTAAGTAAAATTTTAAGTAAAAAATAATACCCAATAAAATAAACAACTAACGTAAAAAAGCCACTCTAGATACCAAAGAAATGGTATTTAAAGCGGCTTTTTTAGTTTTGTATCATCTATAGCTTCAAACTACAATGACTATGGCAATAAGCGCCTGGTTGTCCAGTTTGTATGGCCTTCATTGCTTTCACTGTCGTCGCTACTACTCTGCGTATACGCAATTCGGTCATGCATCCGATTGGCGCGACCTTGCCAGAACTCAATGCTTTCAACCGTAATCTCATACCCACCCCAGAACTCTGGCGTTGGCACGGTAGCACTGTCAGGATGTGCATTTTGCAGCTGTTCAAACGTTTGCTCCATGACTTCACGACTGGCTACTTCACCACTTTGCGGTTGACTGACCCAAGCCCCTACTTGGCTATCATGGGGACGTTTTTGAAAATAAGCAGCTGACTTATCAGCATCAATTTTCGCGATACTACCGCTGATACGAACTTGACGCTCAAGCTCATGCCAAAAGAATAATGCTTCGGCATTAGGATTTTCTGCTATATCCTGCCCTTTTGCGCTTTCATAATTGGTATAAAAGACAATACCTGTCTCAGTAATCTCACGTAGTAATACAATCCGGACGCTAGGCTTATTATCTGCGCCACATGTCGCTAAACTCATTGCATAAGGCTCTTGTACTTTTTGTGCTAGCGCTTCATTCATCCAAGCTTTAAAAAGCTCAAATGGTGACGCTGGTACTGACTGTTGGTCAAGCTCACCTTTCTCATATGAGAGGCGTTGGTCGGTAAAATCCATACTCATGGCAGTTCCTCATTTGAAAACTATAATGTTGTTATTGTAAATACCAGTTATTGTCTTAAATCATATTAGCCTAGTACCGACTTGATAAGATCAGCTAAGTCGTTAGCCATGACATCACACTCTATTTCATCATCTGACTCTACCATTACACGGATCATAGGCTCTGTGCCTGACTGACGTATCAACAGACGACCTCGTCCCTCGAGCGTTGCCTGTGCCTCGTTAAAAGCCGCAACCAACTCCTCATGTTTGAATGGATCTTGCATTTGAGATAAGCGCACATTGACTAGCTTTTGCGGTAACACTTCAAAACCTTCAACAAGCTCACTTAGCGCACTCTCTCTAGCTTGCATAACTGCCAGTACTTGCAAACCAGCGATGATAGCGTCCCCTGTACGACTTTTGTCTAAGCAAAGAATATGACCAGATGGCTCGCCGCCTAATATCCAACCATTTGCTTCTAAATCCTGCATCACATAACGGTCACCCACCTTTGCGCGAGCAAACTGAATATCTGCATTCTTTAGAGCCAACTCTAACCCCATGTTACTCATAAGCGTACCTACGACGCCTTCGGCTTTGGTTTTACCTTGGGTAGCAAGCACATATAAGATACCATCACCATCGACTAGCTTACCCGTCTCATCAACCATTACGATACGATCGCCATCACCATCTAGCGCAATACCGACATCTGCTTCATGCTCAAGTACGGCCTTTTGTAAGCTTTCAGGATGAGTAGAGCCACACTCAGCATTAATATTGATGCCGTCCGGCGTGTTATTGATGGCAATAACATTGGCCCCGAGCTCACGCATGACTCTAGGTGCAACGCTATAACCTGCACCGTTTGCGCAATCCACCACTACTGTCAAATGACTAAGATCGTATTGGTAAGGAAAACTGCCTTTGCAAAATTCAATATAGCGACCTTTTGCGTCATCGATGCGATTGTTTTTACCCAGATGTGCAGGATCAAGAATAGGCATTATAGCAACATCATTACTAGCATCATTCATAATTGCCGTCAATTTATCGTTGATTGCGGCCTGCATCTCATCACTTATTTTTTTGCCGTCGCCTGAGAAAAACTTGATACCATTATCATAATAAGGATTGTGCGAGGCGGAGATAACCACACCAGCATCTGCATTAAAGCTACGAGTTAAATGCGCAATCGCTGGAGTTGGTAATGGGCCAAGCATATAAACGTCAACACCAGCCGCATTAAAACCTGCTTGTAATGCTCCTTCTATCACATAGCCTGACAAACGCGTATCTTTACCAATCACCACACTTGGCTTACGCGTAAGATTTTCATTTTTTTCTATGAGAACGAGCCCTGTCACATAGCCTAATTTCAAAATAAAGTCAGGTGTGATTGGTAATTCGCCAAATTTACCACGTATCCCATCAGTGCCGAAATAGCTCATTGTGTGCTCCTCAAGTCAAAAAAATAAAAGGCCAAACGTATACGCAGGCAATACTGTTGTTATAATAATCTGCTTCTGTATTCTACAAAAAAAACAGCCAACAATAACAGAGCATTGTTGGCTGTTTGTATCTTAAGCTCGCTGCAGCCTTACGTCTCAGCTAACATAAATAAGATGCAATTCTATAAAAGAAAAGTATTTCACTAAACGATCTAGTTTACTCGATAGTTTGGTGCTTCTTTAGTGATTTGCACATCATGGACGTGAGATTCTTTCATACCTGCTGAAGTTACTTTGATAAATTGCGGCTTAGTACGCATATCTTCAATCGTAGCAGAGCCAGTATAGCCCATTGATGAACGTAAGCCACCAACCAACTGATTAACGATACCAGCAACTGGTCCTTTATAAGGGACACGGCCTTCGATACCTTCTGGTACCAGCTTCTCTACGCCGTCTTTTGCATCTTGGAAGTAACGGTCTGATGAACCATTTGACCCTGACATCGCACCCAAACTACCCATACCGCGATAAGCTTTATAGTAGCGACCTTGGAACAGTTCAACTTCACCTGGCGCTTCTTCAGTACCAGCCATGAGTGAACCAACCATAATACATGATGCACCAGCAGCGATTGCTTTTGCCATATCACCTGAGAAACGAATACCACCATCAGCAATCAATGGAATGCTGTCTTTCAAAGCGCTAGCGACATTATCAATTGCTGAGATTTGTGGTACACCGATACCTGCGATAATACGCGTGGTACAGATAGAACCAGGGCCGATACCAACTTTTACTGCATCAGCACCTGCGTCACGTAAAGCAATGGCAGCCTCACCTGTTGCGATGTTACCACCGATTACTTGTACGTGTGGGTAGTTCTTTTTAATCCAAGAAACTTTGTCAATCACACCTTTTGAGTGACCGTGTGCCGTATCAACAACGATAACGTCAACGTCAGCAGCAATCAATGCTTCAACGCGTGCCTGCGTGTCTGCGCCAGTACCTACAGCAGCACCAACACGCAAACGACCTTGCTCATCTTTACAAGCATTTGGATTGTTTTCAGCTTTGGCAAAGTCATTGACCGTAATCAAACCACGTAGGCGGAAGTTATCATCAATAACGATAACTTTTTCGATGCGGTGCTCATGCAGCAACCTTTTGATATTCTCGTTACTTTCACCTTCGTGTACAGTGACTAGCTGCTCTTTTGGCGTCATAATCTGACTAACTGGCAACGACAGATTGGTCTCAAAGCGCCAATCTCTATGAGTAACAATACCCACAACATTATCTGTGCCTTTTTCGACCACAGGCACACCTGAGATATTATTGTCTTGCGTCAAACGCAGCAACTCACCAATGGTCATCTCTGGGTGTACAGTGATAGGATCAACCACAGTACCCGCTTCAAACTTTTTGACACGGCGTACTTGTGTGGCCTGCTTTTCGATGTCCATGCTCTTATGCAAAATACCCATGCCACCAAGCTGTGCCATAGTAATAGCCATTTCAGACTCAGTCACAGTATCCATCGCCGCAGAGATTAGCGGAAGATTAAGTGTGATGTTTTTGGTCAAACGAGTAGACAGATCAGCAGTTTTTGGCAGAACTTCAGAATAGGCTGGTAATAATAAAACGTCATCAAAGGTTAAGGCTTCATCGACAATTCGCAACATACAGACCCCTAGTGGTGGTTATTTTGATGGGTAGGAGCTCAGGGTAAAGCGGATCAATCATTGCAACTGCATCCACAGTGCTGACTTATCGCTACCACTCAGTTATCCTATAAAAATAACGCCACATTATAACAAATAAGCGCCTCGCTGACACACTATATTTGTCAGATTATTTTGCACAAATGAGTCTTTATCGATACCTGCCCTGTCTCAAACCATAAATAACTCAGTTTGGAAGCCCGCAAAGAGCATAGTTGTTACTGACTTCTATTCGCCTTTTGTCAAAGTAAAACGCTCTGTGGGCAAATACTTGTTTTGCTGTGTATACAAATAACCAAGCATTTGCTCTCTTATCTCACAGGCCAGTGTCCATGCCTCTATAGGCCCAGTCGATGAAACGGCACCGCGTAGTTGAATGGTGTTTTCAGTTACATCAACCACATACATTTCAGGTTCTGTTTTGTTATCCCAAAGCTCATTCTCTTTAACCATCGATATAAACTTCTCTCGAATAGCATCAATATCTGCACCATAATCGATATATAAAAATACAGGACGGGTTTGATGTACTTCTGTATGCGACCAGTTTTCGACCTTTTCAGTAATCAGTTCGCGCATCGGCACGATTAATCGACGTTCATCCCATGTTTTTAAAACAGCATAAGTGTAACGCAGGTCTTCAACTGTACTAAAATTGCCATCCATTATCACGCTATCGCCAATCCGCACTGGCTGCGTCACTGCCACCTGTACCCCAGCGATGATGTTGCCCAATATTGGCTGAGCAGCGATACCAATCACCACACCGGCAATACCAGCTGAGGTCAATAAGGTCTTGCCTAGACCTTCCATATTAGCAAACTCACTAAGGCCTATCCAAAAGCTGCCCAAAATCATTACGAAGATAAAGACACGGCGAAATATCGATACATAAGTACGGCGACGGCGCTCTTTATCAAAATGCTCTGCAGCCAGATTCTCAATTTGCATGTCTTGATAGCGATTGGCAAAAAAGTTAATAATGCGAATACCTAACCACATGGTGCTAAATACCAACCCAATCCAGATAAGTGGGCGAGTAGATGAGGCGACTGCATCTAAATAAGGAAAACCACCTGAAACCAGAGTAAAAACAAGTGAAAAACTGATTGTGAAGGTTAGTGGTACTGTCAGCTTACTGACCAAATCTGCAACACCATTGGTACTGCCAACATACATGCTATATTTTTCATCATCGATATAATGGTTAATGATTTTTTCAGTGCCCTTACTGAGTAACCAGCCCACGCCTATGGTCAGCAAGAAAAATACGATAAGCGCTGAGAATTCCCATAGCGCAATCCCGAAAACATCTAGTTTTAACCAAGTGGGTAAATAACGTTCGAACTCGGCTGGGTGATACTGCTCATAAAGATTATCAATATTGCCTACTGTCTGCGCCGAAAACACCCATATAGGAGCTCCTTCCCCTACTCGTACTCGCTGCAAATAAATAGGAACGCGGCGCTCTCGATAATCGATAGAGCCGAGTTGGATAGATCGTCTGGCGATACCCATTACACTACTGTTATTACCAAGTGGTGGTTCAATCAAGCCATCAGGACGATCTGGCATATCGTCGAATACATACAACTCTCTTTCAGATAATAAAAAATCCAAACGCTTTGTAAGATCAAGCGCACGGCTACGTTGGCTTTTCTCATCAATCAAGTTCATGTTTAGCGCATAAGCCGCCAAATCATACTGCTGCTTCATTAATGCTGACTGAAAAAACTCTAAGGTTGCAAGCGGTGTTTCTAAGTTAGGTGGCTCTGATAAAGGCGGTAATCCAGCATTTAATTTATCAACGATATAATAGCTCTCGCTATATTCTCCGGTCAGTGCCGTATCGCCTTGTAGTCTCCCTGCCTGCTCTACTGCGTTACGCTCAGTAGGATCAAATACCTCTTCAGTAATACCAGAAATACTGATATTTTCATCTTTAATCGTATTGACTTGCTGAGCCACATATTCAGCAAAGTTATCGGGCTTACTAGGCGTTCGTTTGTCTGGCTCACTCGCACTCTGTCCACTCTCACTATTTGCTGCACTGGCCGCATTAGCAGGTACGTAGACCATACTCATGATGACAATAAGAAAACCCACTAATACTTTTAGCGCATTATTTTGAAAGCAATTTTTCTTTGTATTTAATTGATGATTATCATCTGAGTGTACAATGGTACAATAATTATCCACAGGGTTGTCTTTAAGAGTATTCATGTTTTCAGAGCCATCAGTCTACAAGAGGAAAGTACAAAAAATATAACTACGCTGCTTTAACCTAATTCAGTAAACAAAAAAAAGCCAGCCTGAAGCTGACTTAATTTATTATGAGATTTGTAGCCGTCATACCTATGATCGGTAAATAGTAGATAAAAATTATCTTAAGCGCGGCGCCATGTCGTGCCAGCACGGCTGTCTTCTAGCTCAATGCCAGCAGCTTTTAGTTGCTCACGTATTTCATCAGCACGGGCAAAGTTCTTATTGGTTTTCGCATCTGCACGTTCAATGATCAAATTATCAATAACGGCATCCGTTAGACCGTTTTCCGTTTGCTCACCTACCACTGCTTGCAAAAACTGCTGCACTGGCTGCTGTAAAATGTTTAATACCTGCGCTAATGCTTTTAGCTGCTGTGCCAATTGCCATGCGGTATCGACGTCTTCTACTTTGATAGCTTTATTGATATCACGAGCCAATCCAAATAGTACGCTGATAGCCGTCGAACTATTGAAGTCATCATTCATCGCTTTAATGAAGTCTTGTCCAGCTGAGCTGTTGTAAGCTTCAGCCACTAAGTCTTCATTGATTACGATTGACTGTCCTTTTTGCTGCTCAGCCAATTTCAACGCATTGTATAATCTACTTAAGCTATTATGCGCTTCATCTAATGCGCTGTCAGAGAAGTTGACTTGACTGCGATAATGGCTCGACAATAAGAAGAAACGCACTGTCTCAGGCAAATACTTTGCCATGACATCGCGAATGGTAAAAAAGTTACCCAATGATTTAGACATTTTTTCGCCATCGACATTGATAAAACCAACGTGCATCCAGTTGCGTGCATACTCACAACCAGTCGCCGCTTCAGACTGCGCGATTTCGTTTTCATGATGCGGGAACTGTAAGTCATGACCACCGCCATGAATATCAAAGGTACTACCTAAGCACTTAGTCGACATCGCTGAGCATTCAATATGCCAACCTGGTCGCCCTTGCCCCCATGGAGATGCCCACTGCGGCTCATCAGGTTTTGCGGCTTTCCATAATACAAAGTCAAATGGATTGCGTTTATCATTCTCAACCTCAACTCGCGAGCCTGCCTGCATATCGTCTAGATTACGCTTAGATAATTTGCCATAACCGTCAAAGCTATCAACAGCATAGTAAACATCACCGTTGTCGCCTGCGTACGCATAATTGCCAGTGACTAACGTCTCAATCATGTCCTGCATATCATCGATATGGTCAGTTGCGCGTGGCTCAGCATTTGGCATCTCGCAACCAAGCGCAGTCGCGTCTTCATGCATCGCTTCAATAAAGCGCTGCGTCAAGGTAGCAATCTCTTCACCATTTTCAGCGGCACGAGCAATGATTTTATCATCGATATCAGTGATATTACGTACGTAGTTCACGTCATAACCCAAGCGCGCCAACCAACGAGTGGCCATATCAAAGCCAACCATCACTCGCGCATGACCAATATGACAATAGTCATAAACGGTCATACCGCACACATACATACCAACCTGCCCTGCTTTGAGTGGTACAAACTGACGCTTGCTACCAGTCAATGAATCGTAAATGGCAAGTTGGGACATCGCATCTGCAAGTGGTGTGGTCATAGTAAAAAAGCCTTGTAACGTAAATAAAATAGAGAAATGTGAAAACTCAGCCGACGTGTATGAATAAGCCATATCAACGACTGTGACTATAAATCAAAAAAATAAAAATTCAGACTAGAAATATCGTGATATAAAACGTAACCCATTATCTTAGCGAAAACAGGCGTAAAATACTACAATGAGCGTGCAACTAACGCTATTCAATCATAAAAAATGTTGAGGATGTAAAGATGGGCAATCGTTTGAGCAAAATATATACACGTACTGGAGATGACGGTAGCACTGGTATGGCTGATGGCAGCCGACTTAGTAAAGCGGACAATCTATTTAGTGTCATGGGTGACGTCGATGAGCTCAACTCACACATTGGCCTAGTACGCGCGCAATTAAAGCATAACAAAGGGCAATCTATAGAAAAAGCGTTTTCTGAATCCTTGGTCATCATTCAGCACTTGCTATTCAATATAGGTGGCGAGCTTGCCATGCCAGAGTATGAAGGAGTCAATACCACTCATATTGGATGGTTAGAGCAGCAAACAGATATGATGAACACGGCATTGCCGCCGCTAAAAGACTTTATTTTGCCAACAGGTTCTATACTAGTGAGTCAATTACACGTAGCCCGTAGTGTGTGTCGCCGTGCTGAACGCCAAGCCGTATCATTGAAACAACAACGTCCAGACGCGATTCGTCATACAGCAGTGAGCTTTATTAATCGCTTATCTGATTGGTTGTTTGTCGCTGCGCGCTTCTGTACGGATCCAGAAAAAGTCTCTGAGGTATTGTGGGACAGTCAAGCTTTAAAAACGTTCACTGACAGTCAATAATACTGTCAACCCGTTATAGTCTTTAACCAAACAAACTAAATATAGTCAATCCACTATGTTTATTATTAATCAGTATAAACGTACAAAACCCCCGCGACATTGATGGCGCGGGGGTTTTACTATTCAACGATAGTAATTAGTTCTACTAGTTAATTGCTAACGCTTATTACAGTGGCACATTAATAAGTAGCACTATCATCTTCAATGATAACCATATCGATAGTTTCATCTTTAGGTACTACTTTTGGTGTGGCAGGCTTGCTAGACTCAGCTGCTGCTTGGTTATTTTCAGACGAACTGCTCTGACTTTCAGCAGGCTTATTGATAGTTGGCGGCGGCGTAGGTTCAATCGGACGAATTGGCTCAACTGGCGTTACGGTTCTTGGCTGACGGGTTGGTGCTGTTTGATCCGTATCATTGTTCTGTTGTGCTGCGCGGCGCTCAGCAGCACGCTGTTCATCCATTGCAGCCTTAAATACAGAACCTGCCATCACATCTGCCACGACAGTAAGCAAAGCAGGTTGACCCGCAATGCGCGTACGCACTTGACCGCCTTGAGTTCCGACGATATACGTGAAAGCGTCATCAACAAGCATGTTGTTATTGATGCGAATGTTGTCTTGCGCTAAACGCGACTGTAAGCTTGGCTGGTTATTTGCGGCTTGTACCTGACTGGCTTGATACAAATCTTCGCTTGGCAACGTCATGCTAACACTGGCTTGGCAGGTAGTCATACCGTTATCATTGGCTTGTTGTAAGATAGCAGCGTTTTGGATGTCGATGACAACGCCATCTATTTTTTCGCTGACCACACCATTTGCTAAACTGATTTCAGCATCATTTGCATAATTGGCAGCTAACGACTGTGCTTGTTGAGTGAGCGTGTTTTTTAGAGCTGACTTAAGACGATCTTGTACCATAGGGTCATCACAAGTAACTGCAGGCGCAACGTTATTTTCAGCATCGACAGTCTCTTGTTCTGTTAGCTCTGCCTGCTCAGTAGTATCTTCTTTATCTGAGCGGTCACAGCCTGCAAGCGCCAAACCACATACCAACCCAATCCCAGCGACTTTATGCCACTTGCTCAAACTTATACTTGCTACGCTCATACTAACTCTACTCCCAATTTACAGGTTCGTACCGCCACTGACTGACAATGTTCAATATTTAAATCTCAATGCTAGCTGCTATAGACATGAAAACCACATCATTATACGGTGTTTACATCAAATGGTCATTATTGTAGCCCATGCACACACAAATAGAGCCCCTCATAGTGGAAAAAACCTGCGTTTGGTTGCAAAAACATAACAAACATTGGCAATGTTTGGTTCTAAACGGTCATATTTAAAAAATTACAAATTGCTTTACAGTTTTCATTAGACGTTACTTATATGACGCTATATTATTGGGCATAAAAAAAACATCAGTAGATGGTGCATATGATAAATTTTAGAGATACGTTGTTACTGGGTCACCGAGGTGCGCGCGGTGAGGCATTAGAAAACACTTTTTCAGGCTTTCAGCATTCTCAAAACCTTAAGAAAAAAGGCTTGGCAGGCGTAGAGTTTGATATACAGCTAAATGCGGACGGTCACTTAATCGTATTTCATGACGACGATCTAGAGCGGATGTGCGGTCGACAATCGCGTCTTGATCAGTTACAACTGACAGAAATTCAATGCCAGTTGCAGTTTGGTCAACCTATCATGACGCTCGCAAGCATTGCGCCTGCGCTCAGTGGATTTAACGTTATTGAGCTTGAGATTAAGACGCATGGCCGTACCAATTATGCAGTACTGATCAGAGCACTTCAGCAGGCATTCATTGATACACCTCTTGCTAGCTTACCCGTTGTGTTGACGAGCTTCGATGTAGAGCTACATAACCGCTTACAGCGTCACAAATTACTATCTCGTATGCCTCGTGGGCTGCTTATTCGAACTTCACAAGCATTAGCAAACGCTACTAATACAGCGTTGCAACTCGGCTGTATTCAGCTGGGTATCTATCATCCTCTTTTAACACAAGCTGTTATCAAACATAGTCACCGTTATGGATTACCAGTAAGTGCTTGGACGGTTAATGATATTCCTACCATTGAGCAGCTTATAAAATGGGAAACCGACGTTATCATTACAGATTTTCCAAGTCATCTACTGTTGCCTTGAGCTATCTATCCGTAGTTTTTTGATATTTAATCATTTTTTCGATGACCCTACTCTTTCCTACATATTTATCCTCTTTGTTACACTTTTCCTTCATGCCTGACAAGTCACTCGTATTTTTGACCGATACATTCTATAATCCATACAAGTTATTGTTATTTAGCAATATTTTTATAGTGTATAAGTGTTCACTTTATACGCTTTTTAAGGTACTATGGAGACTTAAATTAATACCGTTAGGGATATTATATGATTGCAAAAAAAGCACTTGGCTTACCGCTTAAAGGCTTACGTTTCGCTATCAAATCTGGCGACACAATTGTGAAGACTGCCAGCACTCAAGTAACGCGTTTTAAAACTCGTTTTGATGAGAAAAAAGCGCAAATGGCTCTTGATGAGCAGCCTGTTGCAAAACGCAATTATGCTAAAGCTTCTGAGCAAGCAGATCTTTCGACGAAAGAGCAAAGCATTGATATGCGTGAGTTTGAGTTTACCAAAGCACCGATTAACTGGATTCCAGCGACTATTTTGGTAGCGACGCCAATTGCTGCTGCTATCATTACGCCATGGTACTTATTCACTCATGAAGTAAGCGCACCTGTCTGGGGCGTATTTGGTGCCTTTATGGTATGGACTGGTATGAGCATTACAGCAGGCTATCATCGCTTGCTTGCACACCGTGCGTACAAAGCTCATCCAATTGTAAGAAATTTTTTGTTGTTAGGTTCTACCTTAGCGGTACAGGGCTCTGCGTTTGACTGGGTTGCAGGCCACCGTGTCCATCATCGTCATGTAGATGATCGTTTGGATGATCCGTATTCAGCGAAACGCGGATTTTGGTTCAGTCATATTGGTTGGATGCTACGTAACTACCCTAGCGGCAAGTTCGATTACAAAAATATTCCCGACTTGACTAAAGATAGAGTCTTACAGATTCAGCACAAGTACTATGGCCTGTGGGTCGTTGCTATGAACGTTGGTATGGTTGCCGCTATTGGTTGGTTGATTGGTGATATCTGGGGCACATTAGTTATTGCAGGCCTATTGCGCCTAGTATTGACGCATCATTTTACGTTCTTTATCAATTCATTGTGCCATATGCTTGGTACTCGCCCTTATACTGATACCAATACGGCCCGTGACAACTTCTTTTTGGCTATCTTTACATGGGGTGAGGGTTATCATAACTACCATCACTTCTTCCAATACGATTATCGTAACGGTGTAAAATGGTGGCAATATGATCCAACCAAATGGTTGATTGCTGGTCTATCAAAAATTGGTCTGGCTTCTGAGCTGCGTACAGTGGATGATACAACTATCAAACATGCAGAAGTACAAATGCAATTTAAGAAAGCTCAGCAGCAAATCGATACAGCAACAGTAGGTGGCATTGATATTCCTCATGCAATGAAGAGCTTCCAAGATCGTATTAAGTTCGAATATGATGCCTTTACGCAAACTGTTGAAGAATGGCAGGCGCTTAAAGCCAAAACTATTGAGCTTAAAAAGACAGAGTTCGCCGATCGTTTGCATGAAGCTGATGACAAGCTAAAGCACGACTATGCCAAGATTGAGCAAAAAATCCTTGAGCATAACAGCAACTTAAAGACTGCTTTTCGTTCTATTGGTGCAAGCGAAAAAGCTGCTTAATCAATCTTTGATTTACTTTATGATTTTGAAGCTTCTCCATCCCCTTATCTGTCCTAGGTAAGGGGATTTTTTTGCTCATAATTTATCATTTATGTCATTACGCCGATTTCTAATAAATCTATCATCATAGTAAATGGTCAAATATATAGGATAATGCGTTGTAAACTCTAATCTAAGAACGGTGGCAATCTGGTCCTTCAACTTCAACCTATCGGAGACCGATAACTCCATTTTTAGCTAGATATTACAAGAGATGGACAGAGTGCAACGATGCCATATGAGAGCTGTGCTATAGTGACATTCTCACTTTTATATTTTAATGGAAACGGCCTGTATGCGTTATCAGAACACTTATGTCAACCTAGACACGCGCCTTTATCATGAGCAGCCACCTATGCCACTAGACAACCCTCGTGCTGGTCACTTCAATACTCAAGTTGCTCAGCAATTAGGCTGGGCAAATGATGATGAGTTGATGACTAATTGGGTTGAGATATTAGGTGGTCAATACGTGCCAGCTGACTTTAAACCGCTATCGATGGCCTATGCTGGTCATCAATTTGGACAATGGGCTGGGCAATTAGGCGACGGTCGCGGTCTACTGATGGCACAAGTACTCGACAACGATGAACAGCCACAAGACTTGCACCTCAAAGGCGCTGGCTTGACGCCCTACTCACGCATGGGTGATGGACGAGCAGTCCTGCGTAGTACCATTCGCGAGTACCTGTGTGGTCATGCACTGACTCAGCTTGGCATCCCCTCGTCTAACGCTTTGGGGTTTGTGGTATCTGATACGAGAGTGCGCCGTGAGCGTATCGAAGCAGGTGCAGCGTTGATGCGTGTGGCGGACAGTCACATTCGTCTCGGTCATGTGGAGTGGATTGCTAGCTTTGCACCTGATTTACTCAGTGAATTTACCGATTATATGATTGATACCTATTACCCAGAGTGTCGCGATAATGAGCAATCTGTAGCAGCGTTTTTGACTGCTGTGGTTGAGCGTACCGCGCGAATGATTGCTGATTGGCAATTGATTGGCTTTGCCCATGGTGTGATGAATACAGATAATCTATCTATCACAGGCAGTACGTTGGATTTCGGTCCGTTTGGCTTTATGGAGCGCTTCAACCCTGCATGGATTAATAACCACTCTGACCACACTGGTCGCTATGCCTATCAAAACCAGCCTGCTATTGGACATTGGAATTTAAACGTTTGGCTGCCACACTTTATGCGCTTAGACGGTGTTTCTCGTGAGACGCTTTCTGAATGTTTAGCACCTTACGAAGCAACTTTTATGCAGCACTATCAGCAAGGTCTGTGCCGCAAGCTTGGCCTACCGCATCAAAAAGAGAGTCTCAGCCTAGCCTTTGAATGGTTGACGCTATTAGAAGATAACTTGCTCGATTATACCAATAGCTTCCGCGCCCTACTCGGTTTAGTCGCACCAGCAGATCACCCTTATGAGCAAACGCTACTGACTACCATGACCACTGAGTTAAACAGTGATGCACAGCAAGTATGGCAAGACTGGTCAACACGTTATCTTGCTAGTACTGAGCAACTGCCACTTGAGCAAGTAATCAGTGACATGAAGACCAACAATCCTGTCTATGTCTTACGTAATAGTATGGCGCAACGTGCAATTACTGCCGCAGAGCAAGGTCAGTTTGAAGAAGTTGATCGAGTGTTTCGATTATTGGCCAATCCTTACAGCGTACAAGATATCGCAGTCGACTTAGATACTAATGCACCTGCAGCTGATACACCGCAGATGCCTATTAGCTGCTCGTCTTAGCATCTTTCAACTCTGTAATATTTTGAAACATTATGAAATTAAGGTTGATATCTGACCACATTTTTTGGCATTATCAACGAGATAAATAACGGATATCATTTTATTATATTATTCGCACAATTTGCTGTTGTTGACTAGGCAGTGAATTATCAATAGTGCTAGAATGAATATTTTAGCCAGTTTGCTTTTTTGATTTGATCTTCGATCGCAGACCATGATTCTGGTGGTCATAAGTCGTTTAACGTCTTTGTACCTTTTAATTGTTATCATTCAATGATTTTTAGAGGGTTAGACGTTATTTTTTATCACCATTTAATTTATTCCAATTTATTCCAACCATGGCAATTATTATGAATGACGATACCACTTCGAATACGGATAACCTCAGTACAGAAAAAGAGCAGTTTGAACAAGCTGCCCTACATTACCATGAGTTTCCACGCCCAGGTAAAATTTCAGTAACCCCTACTAAGCAGCTAGCCAACCAACGCGATTTAGCGCTTGCCTACTCTCCAGGCGTTGCGGTACCTTGTCTTGAGATCCAAAAGGATCCAAAGCTTGCTTCTAAATACACAGCACGTAACAACTTAGTTGGTGTGATCACTAACGGTACGGCTGTACTGGGTCTGGGCAATATCGGTCCATTGGCGTCAAAACCAGTTATGGAAGGTAAAGGCGTCCTATTCAAGAAGTTTGCAGGTATCGACGTTTTTGATATTGAGATTGCTCAAAATGATCCAGATAAGTTCATCGAAGCGGTCGCCTCACTTGAGCCTACCTTTGGTGGTATCAACCTAGAAGATATTAAAGCACCAGAATGTTTCAAAATTGAGCGTGTGCTACGTGAGCGCATGAACATTCCTGTATTCCATGATGACCAACATGGTACGTCAATCATCGTTGCCGCAGCGATGCTAAACGCTTTGTTGATTACTGGTAAAAAAATCGAAGAGATTAAAATTGTTTGTTCAGGTGCAGGTGCAGCAGCTATTTCTTGCTTAGATATTATTTGCGCACTTGGTGTTAATAAGAACAACATCATTGTTTCGGACTCACGCGGTATCATCAGTACTAGCCGTGAAAACCTTGATGAAACCAAACAACGTTATGCTCGTGATACCACGGCTACTTCTATCGAAGAAGTAATGGACGATGTTGATATGTTCCTAGGCTTATCAATGCCAGGTACGCTATCAGAAGATATGGTTCGCCGTATGGCAAAAGACCCCATCGTCTTTGCACTTGCTAACCCAACACCTGAAATCATGCCAGAGTTGGCACATGCGGTACGTCCAGACGTCATTATGGCAACCGGTCGTTCAGACTATCCAAACCAAGTAAACAACGCGCTATGCTTCCCATATATTTTCCGCGGTGCATTAGACGTTGGTGCGACTACTGTCAACGAAGAGATGAAAGTCGCTTGCGTAAAAGCAATCGCTGCGATGGCACATGTTGAAGCAACGCCAACGACCAGCGCTAGAAACATTGAAAAAATGCAAAGTTTTGGGCGTGACTACCTAATTCCAGGCCCTCTAGAGCCAAACCTAATTATTGAAATTGCATCTGCTGTCGCCAAAGCAGCAATGGATTCAGGCGTTGCTACTCTACCTATCGATGACATGCAAGTATATCGTCAGCGTCTATCAGAGTTTGTTTACAACTCAGCGTTTGTCATGAAGCCAATCTTTGCTCGTGCAAAATCTGCTCCAAAACGTATTGTTTACTGTGAAGGTGAAGACAACAATATCCTACTTGCTGTGCAAGTGGTTGTTGATGAAAAACTGGCAGACCCTATTCTGGTTGGTCGTCCTTCAGTCATTGCAGCGAATATCGAAAAACTGGGCTTGCGTCTCAAAGATGGCGAGAATATTACCATTGTCAACGTTGATGATGATCCACGCTACAAAGACTACTGGCAGGGCTACTACGAGAAAAATAAACGCCGCGGTGTGAGTATTGAGCTTGCGCGTCGTGATGTGCGCCGTAAGACGACTTTGATTGGTTCTTTACTGGTCGAAAACGGTGCGGCTGATGGTATGGTATGTGGTACATTTGGTCATTATCAATTGCACTTAAAATATGTTGAAAGTGTCATTGGTAAAAAAGAAGATATGAACGATTTTTATGCGATGAATGCTGTACTCATGCAAGATCGTAATATTTTCATTGCGGATACTTATATCCACGAAGATCCAACTGCTGAACAATTGGCTGAAATGACAGTCTTAGCAGCTGAGCAATTACGTCGCTTTGGCATTACTCCACGTGTCGCGCTAGTGTCTCATTCTAACTTTGGTGCTTCAGATCGCGTTAGCGCTGTCAAAATGCGCAAGGTATATCAGCTACTAACAGATATGAATGTCGACTTTGAGTTCGATGGTGAGATACAAGGTGATGCCGCGCTAAATGAGAGTATTCGTCTCAATCATATGCCATCAAGCCCACTAAAAGGTGCAGCAAACCTGCTCATCCTACCAACACTCGATGCTTCAAACATCGCCTTCAACTTGCTTAAAACAGCTACTAGCAGTGCTTCTATTGGACCTATCTTATTAGGTACTAACAAGCCGGTACATATTTTGACGCCATCAGCGACAGCACGTGGTATCGTCAATATGACCGCTCTGGCCGTCACTGAAGCTCAAGACCTAGAAAACGAAAAATAGTCATATATCATACATAGTGTGACTGCACGATTAAGAAGGGCTCTGTCATCCATTGACAGAGCCCTTCTGCTATACTAAAACCAGTCAATGCAACTTATAAAGCATTGGCTGTTTTTTTGACTCATAAAAATTGAGCTGATGATATAAAACTAAATAATAAGAGGCTTCTATGCAAATTTATCTTGTGGGCGGTGCTGTACGCGATCGACTACTCAAGCGTCCTATTAAGGACAAGGACTTCGTCGTCGTTGGTGCTACGGTTGCAGAGATGATTGATGCAGGGTTTCAACAAGTTGGGGCAGACTTCCCTGTGTTTTTGCATCCGACCAGTCATGAAGAGTATGCATTAGCACGTACAGAGCGCAAGCAAGGCTCAGGCTACAAAGGTTTTAGCGTACATGCCAGTCCTGATGTTAGTCTAAAGGATGATTTGCGCCGTCGTGATTTAACGATCAATGCGATGGCAATTGAAGTTACCAGCTTAACCGATGACACTCCCATTAACGGACAAGTCATCGACTATTATGGCGGACTACAAGACTTAAAAAGCAAGACGTTGCGTCATGTGTCCACTGCTTTCAGCGAAGACCCATTACGTGTACTTCGAACAGTACGCTTCTATAGCCGTTACTACGACTTGGGCTTTACCATTGCGAATGACACTTTGGTGTTAATGCGTCAGCTAGTCGATTCAGAAGAGCTTTCTCATTTGAGTGCAGAGCGTATCTGGCAAGAATCAAGCCGTGCAACTCTGCAACTATCACCGCAAGTCTATTGGCAAAAACTATTTGAAATTGGTGCACTGACAGAGTATTTCGCGCCCTTGCATCATGCTTGGAATGATGTTCATATAAGGGAAACGGTGCAGACAGCGTTATATTTTACAGGTCAGATGCAGCTGAGTTTATCGCAGCGTTGGGCACTACTAATGACTAGCTTAATCCCATCATTATTTAATAGCGAAAACTTTGAGTCTACTTTTAACCTATCAACTGCTATAAAAAGTATTAATACTATCGGTAATAAAGCCAAAGTCCCGAAAACACATACGCAGTTCGCGACTTTATTCGTTCAACAGGCTGAAAAATTAAGCGCAATAAATAGTATAAGTGCAGCTGAAAAAATCGATCTAATCCAAACCTGCGGTGCGCATAAGGAACCTGATAAGCTCTCTCAATTACTGGTATGCAGTCATGTCTTACAACTGGCCACACAGCATCGTCAAATGATGCTCGCACTCAATAGCTTCCACGCTATCGGTATGTCCGATATTGATCCAGACCTCAAAGGTCCAGCCATTGGTGCCGCCTTACGCCAAAGTAGGATTGAACACTTGCAAGCGCAACAATGATATAGACAAGCACCCTAGAGAAAAAAGTAGTATTGCGATGAACCAAAAAACTAATGTCTGCCACGCAGAAAACACAAGTAACCAAACGCCCGTGATGCTGGTCACAGGTAGTGCTAGGCGCATTGGGGCGGCTATTGTTAAAGCGGCTCATAGTCAAGGTTACCGCGTTATCATCCATTGTCACCGTAGTGAACAAGATGCGGATAACTTAGCTAATCAGTTAAACGACATCCGTGCTAATAGTGCAAAAGTTATCGTGGCTGACTTAACGATAGTCAACGATGAGACGGCTTTAGACAGCCTTGTTAAAAATATCATAGAGTCATTTGGACAGCTTGATGTGCTGGTGCATAATGCCTCGCGGTTTTACCCTAGCCCGCTCGGTAGTATCGATCGCGCACAGTGGGATGAGTTATTTTTAACCAATGCCAAAGCCCCTTTATTACTAAGCCAAGCGTTACTGCCATATCTTAAGCAGCGACAAGGCTGTATTGTCAGTTTATTGGACATACATGCTCATGATAGGCCGTTTAGCAATTATACTGTCTATAACATGGCAAAGGCTGCTCATCGAATGATGGTGCAGTCGCTAGCGCTAGAGATGGCGCCAGAAGTGCGTGTCAACGGGGTTGCACCTGGGGTCAATATTTTACCTGACCCTACTAGCGACCAAGCTATTGATAACGAGCAACAACAAAATATCATCGATGCCATACCCATGCGGCGCATAGGCCAACCTGACGAAATTGCTCATAGTGTGCTATATCTTGTGCAGGCAAATTATGTCACTGGCGAGATCATTACAATCGATGGAGGCCGTAGTCTGACCTTAGCTGGTAGTCAGTTTTGATAAAAAATAGCATGTCAGTAAAAATATCTTTATTACTACTCATTTTCTACTTGAAAAATTAAAAAAATCAGGTATCATTGTGCGTCTAACGTTAGGGCCCATAGCTCAGTTGGTTAGAGCAGAGGACTCATAATCCTTTGGTCGTAGGTTCAAGTCCTACTGGGCCCACCACATTTTGAATCAGGCTTGTTCGCAGCGATGCGGCAAGCCTTTTTTTATGGGGTTTCACAGTATTTAAGAATACCTTGGTGTATGGCGAACCATATAGAATATTGGTATATTTGTTGGTATAGATTATACCAATGCGGAGATATACCAACATGCCATTAACTCATACTACAATTAACAAACTAACTCCAAGTGAAAAATGCACCCCTAGCCGGCCCGATAAACACAGTGATGGTGACGGTCTGCAGCTGTGGGTAAGACATACTGGAAACAAAGTCTGGGTCAGCGCTTATCGCTGGCAAGGAAAGCAGCAGTCACTCACTTTAGGTAAATACCCAGTAATTACATTACAACAAGCACGCCAGCGTAACCTAGAAATAAAGCAGCTTATTAGTGAAGGTATTAACCCAAAAGACAAGAAAAAAGAAAAGCGCGCTGAGCAAGATGGCTCGAGGCTTTTTGATAGTATTGCACAGACTTGGTATGCAGACCGTAAAACCTTTTTAGCGCCAAGTACGTTTAGTCGCAACTATTCAGCTTACATACGTGACGTTAAGCCAGTTATCGGTCATAAACTAATCGACGACATTACATCGCCTGATATTTTGACGATTGGTAAAAGTATCGAGGCACGCGGCGCTAATGAAATGGCTCGCCGCATAATGGCAGAGGTTGGACAAATATTTAAACATGCTATTCGCACCGGCATGGCCACATCAAACCCTGCAGCAGACTTATCGGGAGCTATTAAACCACATAAAACGAAAAATCATAGCCGCATTACATCAAAAGAGTTACCTCAGCTTTTAAGTGACATTGATAACTACACTGGCCATATCCCAGTCAAACTAGGTCTATGGTTCCTATGCTACACGTTCGTGCGTACTAATGAGCTTAGATTCATGGAATGGGCAGAAATTGACTGGAACGATAAAGTTTGGCGCATACCTGCAGATAAAATGAAAATGGATAGGCCTCATATTGTGCCTCTTGCTCCACAAGTTATAGATATATTAATGCAAATCAAAGAGCTAAATTTTTCTGATCAATATGTATTCTATAACCCATCCACTCGCAAGCCTTATAGTCAAAATGCTTTTATTAACGCGCTTTATCAGATGGGTTATAAATACAAAATGACGGGGCATGGTTTTCGGGGATTAGCTAGTACAACACTTCATGAACAGGGTTTTATGCACGAAGCGATTGAGTTACAGCTTGCACATGAACAAGAGAGCAAGATTAGTCGAGCTTATAATGGCGCTCAGCATTTAGACTATCGTAGAGACATGATGGATCAATGGGCTGATTTTATTCGTAATGCTATTAATAACAAAATTAACAACTAACAGAAGTAGAGGAGTTATGAATAACGAACTTAAAGAATTTTATACCCTAAGTGAATTAGAGGTATTATTGGCTGAAAATCTAGATATTGATACAAATAATACAGAAGAGTTAAATGAAATTATTTTCCACTTAGTCTCAGATAATCATTTAGTACCTTTTTTAGAGTATAAAGGATTAGCGGGTATCGTAGAATCCGTCATACCTCTCGCTTCATTTGAAATCACTGAGACTCTTCTTGATGCTCTAGAAAAACCCGAATCTAGTAGCAATAAGAAAGAACTTTATCACCTATATGAATATAGTCCTACTATAAGCTCTATAAAAAATCTCATTAAGACGTTTGAACACGGCTATTGTACTAAACCACCACGTGAAGAAAATAAAACTCATGCCATTTTTAGATTATCGCCTTTGTGTATTCTGAATACTCCACAAGGAATACAAGTTGAGCTTGGATTTACTAAACCAGTTGCTCATATAAAGCGGTTTATTGATGACCCCATAGAAAACAATGAATATGAGTTTTTGGGATATCAACTGTACCCTTCTGACCAAGTTAACACTCCAAGATTAAATATAAACGAAACTTGTAAATTGCTATTTGATAGACTGAACGTTGAGTGCTTATTCAAAGCAATAAACACTCAGCACAAAATATCTGATAATATTTCTTCATTAAGTATAGTAGAACAAAATAATAAAAGCACTAGGAGCCAGGACTCTAAATTAATTGCTGTAATGGCTATCATGCTTTCTAAAAAATCCTCACAGTTTAAGTATGGTAACAAACCTAATAAATCAGCTATAAAAAGAGAAATTAAAAAACTTACTGATGAATTGCAAATTGACCATGCACATACTTATGGGCTTGAAGCTCCTGATCAGCGTATTAAACAATGCCTAGAAGAATTTTCAGAATTCTTTTTTACAACTAATGATTCTAAACATTAAAATAGATTGAAGGTTCAATCTATCTTTTCAACCTTCAACCTTCCTACAACTTATATAACTATCATTCTATCCATACCGTGACATCCCGTCACGGCTCATATGGAGACATAGAATGTTAGAATCTGACACCCCCACTAAAACCCATAAGAACAAAGATTTAGCAAAACTATTGCCACTTCAAGGCATGTCACGCGCTAAAAACATCCTGCCACTTTTGCCATTTGGACGCACTACGCTTCATGAGTGGTCACGAGACGGTAGATTCCCTGCTAGTATTAGATTGTCGCCAACCATAGTGGCTTGGAAAAACTCTGAGGTTCTAGAGTGGCTAGAGCGCCAGAGCTTATATCCTTCTGATAGTCAGGAGGTGACTAATGACTAAATATATCAAAGAAAAAGCCTATGCTAGCGGCATAGGCTTATCTCAATATATGGCTGACTTCTTACCCGCTACGTTTGCAGACGTAGCAGATAACGAAGTTCTAGCAACTCTAATCAATACTCATGAAAATACTGATATCTATAAACTACACTGTAATATTACCATTTTTTCTGGACAACTAGAAGGGCAAATACAACTTGGCACTGCTGGTACGCTGGGGCTATTAATGTACAATAGCAAAGCCCAAACAGTCAATCTTGCCAGCATACCTCTAGATGGTAAGGGAGCACCCTTCATAGCAGACACAGCCCAACCTAGCGCCTTCATATTAGGGGCTATGGGTTTTGATGATGTGATTATCGCTACTGATAACCTGACCGACGCCATAAACTGCTATACCGCTTATATAAGTGCTGATGTGTCAGTAACCGTTATAACCAGTATTGTGCCGAGCCTATTTAAACAGATGGTAGAAGAGTTTGAACAAGTAAGACACATAACCGTTATTGTGACCGCCTTACCAGCCGATAAACTCAAGCTAAAACAGCTTGAAGGTTTAAACGTAACTGCTATTGTCAGTGAGCATACGCCTATATATGAAGCCCTAAGTTATGGTGAAAGCTATAACGATCTAATAGCTGATGCTGACATTATTGACCTTAAAGGCGTAGGACACCCACAGCCCACACCGATAACCCAAACCTTACCACCCGTTAAAACTATTACCAGCGATATGCTACCCGAGACTTTATGGCGTTATACCGATAACCAAGCCCACAGGCTAAGCACACCACATGAATATATAGGCGTACCTTTAGTAATTGGACTAGCCAGTACCATAGGCACAAAGGTAAGCATATTTCCTAAGATGCTAGATGATTGGGAAACTATACCCAACCTATGGGGCGCTATTATTGGCAATCCATCAACTAAGAAAAGCCCTGCTCTATCTGCTGGCGTGAAGCCATTACATAACCTGACCTTTAAAGCGAAAGAGCAGTATGAACATTTTAAAAAAGAGTTTGCCACCCAAAAAGAGGTAAACGAATTTAAGACCAAAGCGGCTAGAGAAGAATTGAAAAAACTCGCTAAAGAGCAGGCAAAACAGGCAGACGACACCGAAAACCCTATAACAGATGATGATTTAAAGGCTAAAGCTCAAAGCATAGCAGAAGCCAGTGAAGCAGATGAAACAACGCCCATGCTAAAGCGTTATATCACTGATGATAGTACCTATCAAAAGTTAGGCGAACTACTAAGCCAAACCCATAACGGCTTACTGGTAGAACGTGACGAACTGACAGGCTTACTGGCAGCGCTTAAAGGTGAACAAAATGAACAAGCAAGAAACTTCTACTTAGAAGCCTATAACGGTACAGGCAGTAAGATAATGGATAGAGTGATGAGAGGATCAATATTCATTGAAAATCATTGCTTATCGGTAGTAGGTGGCATACAACCTGATAAATTAGAGCACTATCTATCTAACTCAATTAAGGGATTGGGTAACGATGGATTAATGCAACGCTTTCAATTATCTGTTTATCCTGACCATATCAAAGGCCGTAAAGAAAAAGATATAGCCGTCGATAAAGGAACACGCCAATCAGTATATGACTTGTTTGAGAATATAGACAATATGACTATAGGCGACTTTCTAAGGTATGGCGCTTGTGAGCCTGACCAATTTTGCAATAGGCCACATTACCGCTTTACTAAAGAAGCAGCCGAACACTTTTTACAATGGTATGACCACAACACTGCTAAAGCAGAAGCCAGTAATCACACCATCATAAGTGAACATCTAATGAAATACACTAAAACAGTACCATCATTAGCGCTTATCTTCCATTTAATAGACTGTATTGAGTATGACACTAACTTAGGTGGGGTAAGCCTAACTGCATTACAAACGGCTATTAAGTGGCAAAAAATGCTTGAAACTCATATGTATAGAATTTATAGCCTTGTTACTGATAGCGCAAATATTAAAGCGCATTATTTGAGTGAGAAAATACTGAAAGTTGCTGAAAAGGGAATTGACAAAACAGACATAACCGATTGGCTAACTCATGGCTTCACAGCTCGCCAGCTAATTCGCAGAGGTTGGAAGGGTCTCACGGCTACTGATGATGTGCTCAATGCATTAGAAGTGTTAATTGAACATGACTGGCTAACTTGGGAGAGTGTACCAAGTACTGGTAGAGGCGGACGACCAACCGAGCGCTACTACATCAACCCACGTGTAAGCGAGCTTTTATAGTTTCGTCAGTTATGTCAGTGCCATGTCTAGGCGTTATTGAAATAATAACACCTTTTTTAGGCTCAAATGATGGTTATGTCAGTTTTGACAGTACAGAATTATAGCGCTATTGAAAATTAATATTCTTTTTAATGTTTAAAAGACGGCATGATCATTTAAGAAGCCGATAACTTTTATCAGCTTAATACAAGCTTTATTCACAGTTGGCAGCAGTGAGCCGCCCCAACTATATCGGAGAGTGTTTTACTTGAGTCAAGCAGTAGTCCCTGATAGGATTAAACTATCATAATACCGCTTTTCAAACTCAAAATGTGGCAAATAAACAATCGTGCTATGCAGACGCTTCTTGTTGAACCAGCCTACACAGTCAAGCGTGAGCCCATCCCT
>NZ_JBQSVH010000021.1:0-54966 GCF_052376135.1 Psychrobacter sp. AOP7-C1-14
CAACCACCGCACGACGCGCCTAACAACATATCAAAACGACTACTGCCAATACTCAAAATGGTACTCAGTATTCTATTACCCTACCTACTATCACCACCTGATATCAGCATTCATATTTATCATATTAATATCATATTTTAGCGCCAATAAACTGAGCACTACCCTAGCGGATACTTGTCATCTATAGACTTTTATAGAGCGAGCCGTTAGGGTAAATGCTACACCTTCACACTGGTTTACTCTATGATCGAGCCTGTCAATCAACCTATATCTAATCGCCGTATAGATAATGCACCTTGGGAGCGTTACCGCCGACCTTATGTGCGTGATTTGGCTTATGTACTGGCGTGTCCTAACGTCTTAACTCAGTGGCTAGACTTTGCACCGCATGAGAACACACATGCTATTTCAGTACATAGTGCTAGTTTCTGGCAGGCGCAGTTTGAAGCGTATGTAAAACGATTAATGGAGCTAGACACCACCACTGACTATCAAGCGCTGACTCGCTATTTACTCAAGCGCCCCAGCCCCAATCGACTAGGGTTTCACTTTGAAGGATTGATGTCATTTTGGTTAGAGGATGGATTTGCACGCAAGCTGCATCCGTATGAGACACTGGCTAATAATGTGCAGCTCTATAATGGTAAGCAGACGACTGGCGAGCTAGATTTGATTTTGTATAACCATGCAGAACAGCTGGTTGAACATTGGGAGCTGGCCATTAAGTTTTTCATGGGGTCAGCACCATTTGAGCCTGTGAACTGGGTTGGCATTAACTCCAATGATAATCTACAGCGCAAAATAACCCACATGCAGACCAAGCAGTTTCGAGCAGTATGGGTAAATACGGAAAATCACGGACAGGTAAAAATAGATAAGCGCTACGGAGTCATTAAAGGCCGATTCTTTTTACCGATTAATACAAATGATTACGGTGATTATGACTGGCCATATTGGCTAACGCCAAGCTTTCCGATACATGAATGGTGTGATAAGAGAGACACGAAAGGTCTTGCGACTATTGACGCTACAGTATTGCGAGCCGCGCATTATATTGAATGGTTCACCAAGCGCGACTTTTATGATGAGCGAAATGTTTACGATAATCAGCAAATGGTTTGGTCAGATAACGAGCGACCTAAAACAGGTTTATATTTTGAAGGTAGTCGACCAATTGTCATTTATCCAAGACAGTCAGACCAAATCGATAGATAAGTTTAATTAGCCTAGAATTTTGAAAAGTAGTCGCTTAGAGAATATTCTAGTTTTGATAATCGGACGGCTTTCATAGAATACTTAGTAACTCTCAATCACCTGCATTAGCTCATACCTAAGCATATCTGTACTGGGCATACGCTCAGCATGGAACCGCACCATCGCAATACCTGCACTAGCAAGCGCTTTGTCCTTTTTATCATCCGCTTTTTGGCGGGCTTTACTACTATGCGTCCAGTCATCAAGCTCGATAGCAACTAGTGTCGTTTGGGCATCGATATCCACGATCACATAGTCAACGCTCTGGCGACATATACGATTAAACCAAAAGCTACGCTCTGATGTCTCACTACTATTGGCTTCAATAATCCGTGATAACTGCACTTGGACAAATATATGGTATTCAGGAAGAGCGTTTTTTAACTTATTAAAAAATATCACTTCTGTATTGGTCATAATTGGCATCGGCGCAAATGGCCAAATAGCCAACTCATCACCACGCACTGGCTTTGGGTCTGGCTCAACGACGGGCCGCTTTGCTAACAGCTTTGGTAACGTAATCAACCCCAAAAACCCAACAGCTAATATTAAAAATATAACACCAAAAGACATGGTTCTACCTTATGAAATATGAGAGTGATGGGCTAATTATCATTATTGATGGCAATTAATAATGCGCCGACCACGACAAGTCAGCCTACATAGGCTGACAGGTTATACAACGACAGATTATAAAAATGGCGCTCATCTTAACTAAGGTTGGGTTAATCAGCAATCTATAAAACAAAAAACACGACAGTATTTGTCGTGTTTTCATATAAAGTAAATAAAAGTCGAATCGAGATCGTTAGAAATGCTCTACCTTAACGCCAGTAAAGCACCCAAGCACCAGTAGTATCGACCTTAGGATCACTATTAATTTTATCTTTTAGGGCTAGTGCGGCAATTTTACCACGCTCAGGTCCTACGATGACTCGTACACCGCGACTGGTACGACTGGTTTTGGCCTGATAGCCGGCCTGTTGGAATCTTTTTACCAATTCATCTGCTTTGGACTGGTCATTTGCTAGTGCCACTTGCACCCCAAAGCTACCTTTCGCATCGGTTTCTTTAACCTCTTTACGAGCTTCGCTTAGTTTTTGCTGCGCTTCACGTTTAGCATCGGCAGATTTTTTCGCTAGTGCCTCTTCTTGTTGACGCTTCTTCTCTCGCGCTTGTTCAGCGGCAGCCGCTTCACGCTCTAGACGTTGCACTTGTTTGCTCGATGGTATGGTAATGCTTTGACCCAGCTGTAGCGCTGCAGATGGTGATATATTGTTGGCTTGAGCCAATACTTCAACGGGTATGTTGTATTGCCTTGCCAGTTTGATGAGTCCATCACCTCTTTTAATTTGGTACTCAGAAGGCGATTTTGGTGGCTCGTTTTTAGCCGCTTCAGCTGCTTCTCTTTTTTTCTCAGCCGCTGCTTGGGCTTCAGCCTGCTTTTTTGCTTCTGCTAGTTTCTCTGCCTCCGCTTGTTTTTTGCTTTCGGCAAGTTTCTTGGCAGCCGCTTGCTCTTTGAGAGCAGCTTGCCTTTGAGCTTCTTGTTGCTCTTGGGCAGCCTTTTGCTTCTCGGTGTCACTAGGTTTTGTAGTATCAGTAGTCGTCTCACTATCAGTACGAGGCTGAACCGTTGGATCTGTAGAAACGTCCTTAGACTCTGTACTGGTAGTCTCTTCATTAGCTGGCGCGCTATTGGCAACATATTGCTGACTCTCAGCACGTGCCTTAGCCAACGCTTCTGCTTCGGCAACTTCTTGCTCTGTCAAAAACTCTTTTGCACGTTTTTCTTGCTCTGCAACGCGTGCTGCACGCTCTTTTTGCTTTTGCGCAAGGATACGCTTTTCTGTCTCGATATCAGTCGTGAGTGGCTGAGGAGACTCTTGCTCCGCGCTTAGTTTGTCGACCATTGCAGATATCGGCTCTGGTTGGTCGCTATCACCAATCTGTTGCACCATGGCGTATAGCATCACGCTACCGCCGATAATCATCCCAATGCCCAATAAGGCTTGTCTCGAAAAGTTCATCCGTTTACGTCTCTTAGTTGGTAATAAGGTTGATTGAGCGTCGCAGCGACTATCCTAAAGCAATATATCAAATCGCTTTAATCATAGTCTCTTACCGCCAGTTACTGCCATCAAGGTTCAAAACTCATGCCGACCCTCTTATAGCAGTCTGGCAAATCGTTTTGATTATAAAGCATATTTTTCATGCTGTCTGCTATCAAGCTATGACTAAGATTAACATTAAACAGGCGCTACTTTAACTTAAATTCTCATACGCTAAGTGCATTCAATGCTTCACCAATCGTATGAAACGAGCCACATACGACGATAAGGTCTTGTGGTTGGCTCGCCTTTATCATTGCATGGGTCGCTGTATGCAAGCTATCAAACTCATATATACTGGTATTATCAATATATTCAACCAAAATATCTTGCAGCTGCTCAGTAGTCGCGGCACGGGGATAATCAATCTCAGCAATAAACCAATCATTAATCGGTAAGCCTGCCTGAGTTAAACGCTGTACAACCTTGTCGATATCCTTGTCACCCAACATAGAAAATAGCATGTTTATCTTCGGTGTCGGGACATTCGCTGAGCTATTTTGATTGCTATACTTGGTTAGATGCTGCTGCCAAAATAGTAATAGCTGGGCTAGTAAGAACTCAACGCCTTGCTCATTATGCGCGACATCAAATAACCAATGGCGACTATGGCTTTCACGATAATCGAAGCGACCGGCTAATTTGACAGTTTGTAGCGCTTGCTTAATAGCAGCAATATCGACATCTAATGGGCTTGCCAATACGGCTGACAATGCATTGGCGGTGTTGGTCAGCGATAGCGCAGGAGGTGGTAATTGCAAGGTAACTGCCGCATTGCTGTATTGCCAACTCGTTGAATCAATATCGCGGCAGCTAAAATCTTGTCCAATCTGATAACAAGTTGCCTGCTGAGTATCGATGGCTTGTTGCACACTGTCTGGCATCTCAGTAGCACCATAAATTAGAGGAATGCCGCTACGTAAAATACCTGCTTTTTCGCGGCCAATATCCTCGACATTGTCACCCAACCAATCAACATGATCGATGCCAATATTAGTAATGACTGCCATATCAGGATCGATAATGTTGACCACATCTAGACGTCCACCTAATCCTACTTCTAGTACCCATACATCGCAGTCTGCCTCAGCGAATATCAGTAGCGCTGCTAGTGTGGTCATCTCAAAGAACGATAACGTCAAATCGCACTGTAAACGTGCTGCTTCTACTTTGCTGAAAGCCTCAATCAGTGTCTCATCGCTGACCATCTCACCATTGATACGCACCCGCTCGTTGAAAGCGCTAAGATGTGGCGACTGATATAGCGCCGTCTTATAACCTGCGGCTTTGCACATTTCGGCGATAACAGCGGTTGTAGAGCCTTTACCATTAGTACCTGCTACAGTAAATACATAAGCCTCATCTTTGGCTGATTGCACCACTCCTAACGCTTCTACGACAGGCAGTACACGTGACAACCCCATATCAATCGCAGACACATGAATCTGCTGCATATAATCGAGCCATTCAGTTAGGCTAGCACTTTCATTAGGGCTATGGGCGTTAGGGCTTTTGTGATCAGATGCTAAAAGGTCAGACATGAATAAAACCTATATAAAATTTAATAAAAATATATGTGTTCGCTAAAACCAAAAATAGCATTTACCGTGCAATGACGATAAATGCTATTAGAGGGTCTTGCATATGCAGTAGATATTAGCATGCAGCTAAGTCATTATGCACTCAATAAATGACTCATTATGCTGAAGGACTTACCTTATTGAGCATCTACATTTGGTACGCGGCATAGTTTTGCAAGCAAACGATAGATCGTATCAATTAATTGATGACGATGTACCACTTCATCTACTACGCCATGCTCTAATAAGAACTCAGCGCGCTGGAACGGCTCTTCCAACGTCTCACGTACGGTCTGCTCGATCACACGCTTACCAGCAAAGCCAATCATCGCTTTTGGTTCTGCTAGATGGATATCACCCAACATCGCCAATGATGCAGTTACACCGCCGTACACAGGATTGGTTAATACCACAATGTAAGGAATCCCAGCGATTCTTAAACGCTCAATTGCTGCTGCTGTACGTGCCATTTGCATCAATGACAACAGGCCTTCTTGCATACGTGCGCCGCCAGAGGCAGCAAAGCAAACCAAAGGTACTTTTTGCTCTAGGGCTTTTTCAGCTGCTTGGACGAAACGATCGCCAACGACCGAACCCATTGACCCACCCATAAAGCGGAAGTCAAAAGCACAGGCAACGATATCAAGATTACGTAGTTTGCCATACATAGCAACCAACGCCTCAGACTCGCCTGTCTTTCCTTGTGCTTCACTCATGCGCGTAGGATACGGCTTACTATCCACAAAGCTTAGCGGGTCTTTTGCCGTAAATTCTTGTCCCGTTTCACCGTCTACTTGATCTAGTAACCAGTTCAAACGCTCACGAGCACTCATTGGTAGATGATGATCGCAATGTGGACACACATAGCAGTTAAAAATCAGTGCCGTGTTGGTAATCATCGAGTGACAATTACTACACTTGGTTGACGGCTCAGTCTCTACCGCAGTCAGTTGTGCAGTCAGTTGCTGCTTAACACCAGGAATAGGACGGTTGAGCCATGATTGCGTATCCGCATTGCTGTTTGGGCCGGCTTTAGCAGTATTGTTATCAGGTTTTGTTATTGTATCAGTCATATTATTTGCCATCGTAAAGGCTTATCGACAAGTTTGCTCATTCGCTTGTCATTGAAAGTTTAATGGTTGTCTAAACAAAGCGTCTAATACAGTCATAACATGAGCGGTTATGCGACATACTCACAAATATATTTTATATATCGAAAATTTGATTACCCGTTTGTTGATAGATAACGTATTTGCCAATAAAAAATGCGAACAAATCGCTGCTATCAGACACCATATAATAGTGGTGTTAGTTTACACTCGTAAACTAATTTTAGCAAAGTCATTTGATATTGTCTTCACATAAAGCTTTGCAGTAAATACTTTGAGTAAACAATAGCTACATTTTTAATTTGCGATTTCAAATAACGACTTCTTTAAATAACTGTTTCGACATCACGACTTCTTTAAATAACTGTTTCGACATCACATCGCCGCATCAAATCAATCATGACCTTTGTTCTATTACTTCAATCAAACGCTAAAACAAAGTCGCTATCACTACACTATCATCTTAATAGCAGCAGTACTAAAGCAATCACTATCAAGCGCTTAAACTATCTAATGCCGAGCGTAGCTCATCCATTTTTGCCATGATGTTCTGCTGTGCATTCGCAACCGCTGCAGTATCATTGGCATCAATGTCAGCAAAATTCTGTACCAATGCGCTACCAACAATAACGCCGTCTGCATGAGTACCGATCGCTTTGGCAGAGGCACCATCACGAATACCAAAACCAACACATACTGGTAGATCTGTTTCCGCTTTGATTGCTTTAACTTGGGTTGCAACATCATCGGTATCGAGCGTGGCTGAACCAGTGACGCCTTTTAGTGATACATAATAAATATAGCCACCACAATGGGTCAATACTTGCTCACGGCGCTCAGGCAACGTCGTTGGCGACAATAAGAAAATCTCATTCATAGAATGATCGGTCAAATGCTGAGTGAAGCTGCCCGCTTCTGCTGGTGGCAAATCTACCATCAACAAACCATCGACGCCTGACTGCTCGCATAGCGCGACAAAGTTGTCATAACCGATGATTTCAACAGGATTGAGATAACCCATTAGAATAATTGGCGTCTGCGTATCGGTTTGACGGAACTCTGCAACCATTTCTAGTGCATTGCGAGTACTCGTACCTGCTGCCAATGCGCGCTCACCCGCCAAAGCAACGGTTGGTCCATCTGCCATTGGATCAGAAAATGGCAAACCAACTTCGATCATATCTGCGCCGTGTTTCACTAAGTCGTGCAACAAACCTACAGTAGTCGTCGGATTAGGATCGCCTGCCATTACATAAGGAATCAGGGCTTTTTTATTTTGTGATTTTAAGGTTTCAAAGGTACTTTCAATTCTGGTCATAGTGGTCTCTTAATTATTATCAAATTAATTCGTAGTTATAGAGTCACGCAATATACGCATTTTTTCTACTGACTGATCAAAGTTAGCTTTAGCTTCATCTATAATAGCTTTCATTCTAGCCAATATTTCTGAATCTATTTGACTCATAATTGACTGTTCTTGCCATGTCTCTATCTTTACTACTCGTTCCATATAAATATTATCAGATAAGTTCTTACACTTATTAATCAAAAATTCACGCCATGGCGTCTCTCTTTTTTCATCGCCATTACAAATGTGACATGCCAATACAAGGTTATAGATATCATTGCTACCACCATCTTGAACCGCTAATAGATGATCAAGATGTCCCTGACGACTATTAGGGTCAATATCTACGTCACAATACGCACAACAATTACTAAAATAACACCATATTTTCTGTTTTTGCGTTTTATTCGGATGTGAATCTACGATCTGAAGCAAACTACGTTTAATCTGGTTTTTTGCCATGGAAGGTGTGACTTTTGCCATCAACCTATACCTCTTGTAGGTAAAAAATAGGATAGAGAGAGCTCAGTAGTTGAAGACTATAAGATTTCATTAACTATATTATTTAGCCTTCTACTTTTTTAGTAGAAGGCTTTACGATCAATTATAGAAAATAATTACTTATTTAAAATACTCGTTACTACATCTCAATCCCTTCTGCCTTCATGACTGAATGCAGATCCTTATCACCACGACCTGACATATTAACGATGATCGTTTGATCAGGTGTCATGGTTTTAGCCAGTTTTAGTGCATAAGCGATGGCATGAGACGTCTCAAGTGCAGGAATGATACCTTCTTTTTGTGTGGCTTCATGGAAGCCTTCTAGCGCTTCTTTATCAGTACAACCGACATATTCCACGCGCTTCATATCTTTTAAGAAACTATGCTCTGGACCAACACCAGGGTAATCAAGACCCGCTGAAATAGAATGCGTTTCTTGAATCTGACCATCATCATCTGCCATTAGGTAAGTGCGGTTACCATGTAATACACCGATACGACCAGCAGCCAGTGGCGCTGAATGACGACCTGACTCGATACCATCGCCTGTCGCCTCGACGCCATACATTTTAACGTCAGTATCGTTTAGGAAATCAAAGAACAAACCAATAGCATTTGAACCACCACCGACACAGGCAACCAATGCATCTGGCATTTTGCCTGTTTTTTCTAGATGCTGAATACGTGCTTCTTTACCGATAATCGCTTGGAAATCACGAACCAATAACGGATAAGGATGTGGACCTGCGACCGTGCCAATGATGTAATACGTGCTATCTACATTGGTTACCCAGTCACGCATGGCTTCATTCATCGCGTCTTTGAGCGTACGTGAGCCAGAAGTCACTGGTACAACCGTTGCGCCAAGCAAGCGCATACGATAGACGTTCATCTTTTGACGCTCGACATCGTCAGCACCCATATAAACGATACACTCTAGCCCTAAGCGTGCGGCAATCGTTGCCGTCGCCACACCATGCTGTCCTGCGCCAGTCTCAGCAATGATACGTTTTTTGCCACACATTTTGGCAAGCAGCGCCTGACCAATGGTGTTATTCACCTTGTGCGCGCCTGTGTGGTTTAGGTCTTCACGCTTAAAGTAAATTTGCGCACCGCCAATCTCATCGCTCAAACGCTTGGCATGATATAGCGGCGTTGGACGACCAACATAGTTGACCAAATCGTTGTGGTACTCTTCCCAGAATGCAGGATCTGCTTTTACTTTGGTATAGAGCGTCTCTAGCTCTTCTAGGGCAGCCATTAAAGTCTCAGAGACAAAACGACCGCCGTGTACACCGAAATGCCCGCGGGCATCAGGGTATTGATTAAAGTCATTTACGTCTGCTGGGTTGGTAAACGTATTGACAGATTGTGCGGTGGCAGATGGATTTTTATTATCGACATGACTCATGGTAATTCCTACTGTAATAAGTGGTATTTTTTAGAATAAATAAGAAAGAAATAGGGTAAGTAACGAGTTATAGAGCTGGTTGTAAACTAGCTACTTATGTTCGAAGGTTCGCTAGGCGTCGCATTTTGCCATCGGTCGCGTTTTACCGCTTTCATAAACGCTTTCATCTTGGCAGCGTCTTTTTTGCCTTTATCCACTTCAATACCGCCGCTGACATCAACTGCATAGATAGGCAGCTCTAAAGTCCTAGCAACATTTTCGGCATCCAGTCCACCCGCTAGGATAATCGGTAGCGAGCTGTCCTTTGGTATCAAACTCCAATCAAAACGTGCGCCTGTACCGCCATACTTATGCTGATGATAAGCATCTAATAAGATACTACTCGCCCCTGCTGCTGCAAACTCATCAATCTGAGCGCTGACACTAGCAGCACTATCTGCATCAGCATTGATACGCAACGCTTTAATCCAGCGTTTATTGACCATACCTGCCAGCTGCTCACACAGTTCAGGTGTTTCGTCACCATGGAACTGAATAATATCAAAAGAGACGTCATTTGCTAAATTGATCAGCTCAGTTTCAGACATATTAACCACTAGTGCCACCACACTGACAAAAGCAGGTACGGCAGCGCTTAGAGTTTGCGCTTGTTCTATCGTGACCGCGCGGGGGCTTGGTGGATAAAAAACCAAGCCTACTGCGTCTGCACCTAATTGTGCAGCAGTCTGTATATCACTAAGCTGAGTAAACCCGCAAAACTTGACGTGCATTTTGTGACCTTGCGTTTCATGATACTAAATATGACACCGATTATAGCGGCATCAGATAGGTTCAAGCTAAAGATAAATTGTTAGATGTGATGAGGTTTTGTTAACCAAACGGCAAAGCCATTGCATCCAAAAACTTATCCTAGCATACTTTTATCCTTAGTTTTATTTATGATTGCGATTGATTAATATGGGAATACTTTGATGTCTAAGACTGCACAGACAGCGGCGAATAATAATGATACCGACAACAATGCTAATAGCAAAAATCCACCGCATTACTTGATGTGGTTTCGTCGTGACCTACGTATCCATGACAATACCGCTTTAGCAGCGCTTTGCGAACGTGCAAAGGAAGAAAACGCCTCCGTGTCTGCCGTATTCTTTCTGACCCCTGAGCAGTGGCAAGCGCATGATACGTCTCTTGTACAAGTCGATCATATTGCTCGCACGCTACCTATTTTAGCAAAGGAATTGCAATCGAACTTGAACGTCACTTTGACAGTACAGCTCTGTCCAAGCTTTGCTGACTGTGTAGAGGCGCTCACAACTTTATGCAAAGATAATGAGATCAGCTGCGTCATGGCCAATCACGAGTACGAAGGCAATGAGATTGATCGTGATGAACAATTAACCAAGCAGCTTGCAAAAGACGATATCGAGTTTGTCCGCTGGCATGACCAGTGCATTTTGCCACCGCAAAGTATCACGACTAACGATGGCGATAGTATGTATAAAGTCTTTACCCCATTTTATAAAAAATGGCGACATACGTTGGACGTCAGCACCATTCAAATGCATGAAGCGCAAGCGGTGGATAGCGATTATAAAATCAAACTAAAATCATCGCAAACATTTGCTAATACAGTTGACGATATCGAAACACTAAGTGAAGAGATGCTCAGTGACTATCAGCAGACATTAGAAAAGAACAAGTCCTTGCAGCATGTCGATATGAGCACTCAGCTTAACCAAGCAAGAGACACCTATCCAGCTGGGGAATCTGCTGCTTGCCAGCGTCTAGAAGCATTCGTTGACGATGATATCAACGATTATGATGTCAGTCGCGATGCTCCCCATTTACACGCCACCAGTCAGCTATCGGCTTATCTCACTATTGGCTCTATAAGTCCTAGACTATGCTATCTACAAGCGAGCAAAGCACAAGAAAAGCTACACGGTAACGATGGTGATAATGAAGATATCAATCGCTGGATAAGTGAGCTTGCGTGGCGCGACTTTTATCGTCATGTGCTCGTAGAAAAACCAAACCTAATCCGTCATAAAGCCTATAAAGAAGACACCGATACTAAGGTTAATTGGTCATATGATAAAGATGACTTTAAAACATGGTGCACTGGTAAGACAGGGGTACCGCTCGTAGATGCAGCGATGCGCTGCTTAAATGCGACGGGATTTATGCATAATCGATTGCGCATGGTCACAGCGATGTTTTTAACAAAGGACTTGCTGATTGATTGGCGCTTGGGTGAGCGCTACTTTATGCAGCAGCTGACAGATGGGGATTTTGCCTCCAATAACGGCGGCTGGCAGTGGAGCGCGTCAACAGGTACGGATTCAGCGCCCTACTTCCGTATTATGAACCCCTTTAGCCAAGCCAATACGCGTGACCCAAAGGCCCTATTTATCAAAACGTGGCTACCAGAATTAAAAGAGGTTCCTAATAGTATTTTGCATAACGAAGACAAAATGCGTAAAGAATTGGCAAAAGGTGGTAAGTTTGCTGATGTTGACTACCCTGCACCGATGGTCGAGCATAAGTCGGTACGCAAGCTAGCTATTGCCGAATTCAAAAAAGAAGCTTAATTCAAAAACAAATATCAGCTTAGCCATTGGTAGTGACTGGCAGCTGGCACGCACCTGCACCTTGAGTGGTAACTGTTACCATAGCTCCCGTGAGTGTAAATAGCTGCTGCAATTGCGTTTGCGCATTTTGCAGCGCCATATCCATGACGTCACCTCGGCAGGCACGCTCTAACACCTCTTTTTTGGCCATAGTCTGTGCCTGCGCCAATATCTTAGGATCGACTTGCATCATACCAAAAGCCCCTGTTTGCCAGTCATAAATCTCGATATCATCTAGATATACTGAAAATATCTCTGTGGGCGGCAAAGTAATATTGATTTGCGGCATAGTGGCAGCTGGTGAGTTGGAATTAGTTGCTTGCTTGTCATCAGTATTAGTTTGAGCAGGTTGCACTATCTGTACCATCTCAGGCGTTAATGCACTCAAATCCACGCCTGCCTCTACGCGACCATGGGCAATAAACAATGCTTTTTGCTCATCCTGCCACAGTTTCATCCAACTTCCTGGTCGCTCGCTCGTAATCACTGTATCGACACTAAATGCGACAGTATGTAAACGATTTAACTGCTGAATTTGCGTGACCACACCTTCGCGAGTAATCGTTTCTATCGGCGCTTCTTCTGGTTTATTTTGCGCACTATAAATGGCGAAGACAATCGCTGCCAAACCAATGAGTAATATCACCCACGACATCGTAGCAACAGATCGTTTTTCAGGCTTTTGAGTAGCATTGACGTTATTCATATCAGGATTATCCATAGAAGCTACCTTTATAATATTGCATCGTTCTTGTAAGGCTAACAGCATTGCAAAATAGCATTGTAAAACCAGAGCAGATATTTAATTTATAAATGCGACTATTGTGCAGCAACTTCAAGTAATAGCTACCATTCCTCTACATAACCTTATGCATAAATCTCTACGCGACCATCTTAATAAACTGTCGCCAAAATAAGCAGTACTTTCGCTATAAAATCATACGAACAACTCAATTATTTGCCCCTTATTGAAACCTTTGCATTGCGTTCGGTCTGAAAAGAAAAAAATTCATTGCGTCTTAGGCGAACTTTACCTAACATAGTCAGATTGTATGAATAAAATGTCAGTCTTAAAGCACTTATCAGGTTTCTAACCTGAATATATTGCATTTTTGGCATATTGATACATCAAATCGAATTTGTCTCTCTTTTGTGAGAGCAGTTTTTACTGATGTGCTTTGTGTATAAGCAAATTGGTAACTAGGAAAAACCCTAGATTATTGCTAAGTGATAAAGGTAAGCTTGCGGCGGCAATGAAACGATTAGCCATACGCTCAACATCCTACTATTTCTTATTTTTTTATCGTTGATAAGGTTACGCTTTATTTATGAAAGCCAGTCAATTTTTATTTGCCACACTAAAAGAAACCCCAAGTGACGCCGACATCGCCTCAAGCCAATTGATGGTGCGTGCTGGTCTTATCCGCAAGATTGCTTCTGGATTGTACATTTGGTTGCCGATGGGTCTACGCATCTTACAAAAGGTCGAACGCATTGTTCGTGAAGAGATGCAGAACGTCGGCGCACAAGAAGTGCTTATGCCGATGACTCAGCCTGCTGAGCTTTGGCAGACGACCGGACGTTTTGATGATTATGGTCCTGAGTTATTGCGTTTTAAAGACCGTCATGATCGCGACTTTGTGCTTGGCCCAACGCATGAAGAAGTCATTACCAATCTTGCCCAAGGTGAGCTGCGTAGTTATAAACAACTACCGATTACCTTTTTTCAGATTCAAGGTAAGTTCCGTGACGAGATTCGTCCACGCTTCGGTGTGATGCGTGCACGCGAGTTCACCATGAAAGATGCTTACTCATTCCATGTGGATCAAGCGTCATTGGCCAAGACTTACCATGATATGTATGATGCTTATACTCGCATCTTTACCCGATTGGGCTTAGATTTCCGTGCAGTACAAGCAGATACAGGCTCTATCGGTGGTTTTGCATCCCATGAGTTCCATGTATTAGCAGATAGCGGCGAAGACGATATTGCGTTTTCGGACTCATCTGACTATGCTGCCAACGTTGAGCTGGCAGAATCAGTCAGCACTGCCGAGCGTCAAGCACCAAAAATGGAGCGTGAAGACGTTCTAACCGAAGGCATGACCAGCTGTAAAATGGTGGCTGAGCATTTAGATGTACCATTAGAAACCACGGTCAAAACCTTAATTGTCCATGGTCATACTGAAGATGATGAGCCTCAATTGATTGCTGTCGTGTTACGTGGCGACCATCAGCTCAATACCATTAAAGCTGAGAAAATTGAAGAAGCCAACGTACCATTAACCCTAGCGTCTGACGAAGAGCTAAAAGCCGCTGGCCTGCACAAAGGCTATATCGGTGTCGACCTGGACATGCCTGTATTTGTTGATCGTTCAGCCGCCACATTGTCAGACTTTGTTTGCGGTGCTAATGAGGTGAACAAACATACTATCGGCATGAACTGGGCACGTGATACTCGCATCACTCGTATCGTTGATGTGCGCAATGTAGAAGAAGGTGATCCTTCTCCAGATGGCAAAGGTACGCTCAAAATCAAACGTGGTATCGAAGTCGGTCATATTTTCCAATTAGGTGATAAATACTCACAGGCAATGAACTGTACCGTATCAGGTGAGAACGGCAAGCCAGTCACGCTGATGATGGGTTGCTACGGTATTGGTGTGAGCCGTATCATTGCCGCTGCTATTGAGCAGAACAACGATGAAAACGGTATCATGTGGCCAACCACACCAACCGTTGATGATTCAATCGCTCCTTTTGAAGTCGCCATCATACCGATGAAATCAAAAGAAGAAACCGTCATGCAAACGGCAACAGCGCTGTATGAAGAGCTAAAAGCACAAGGTATCAATGTACTGCTTGACGATCGTAACGAGCGTCCAGGTGTGAAGTTTGCTGATCTAGAGTTAATTGGCATTCCGCATCGTATCGTAGTCTCAGACCGTAACTTGGCTGAAGGTAAGTATGAATACGTCAATCGCCGTGAAGCTGAAAAGCAAATGCTAAGCCGCGAAGAAGTCATGGCAAAAGTAAGCAGTAAATAGTTTTGTAAATAGAGACTATATAACAAAAAGCGCCTATCTCATTATGTGAGATAGGCGCTTTTTTATGAGCTTAAAAATATTCGATATTATACTTTTTAACTAGAATTTACTGGCGGATTAGGCGACTCGGCTGTGGCAATAAACTGATATCGCTAACACGGCAAGGATTGATATCGATACCACCTCGGCGCGTATACCATGCGCGGACCATCAATGTGCTTGGCTCATAATACCGGCTTAGATCAGCAAATATCTGCTCAACACACTGCTCATGAAAGCCGTTATGCTGACGGAAGCTCAATATATAACGTAGCATATTTGCATTATTAAAAGGCTTATCAGTCGTAATCGATACGGCTAACGTTCCCCAGTCTGGCTGATTGGTCACTGGACAATTACTACGTAGCAGATTGGAATAGAAGATGTACGGCTGCGTACTATCACTTGCCACGCTTTCACTGCTCGCCTCTATTTCGTTTCCTCTTAGCAAGGTCGCGTCAGGATGTTCAGTCAATGCAACTTTGTCCGTGCTATCTGCTAGCGCCTCATCAATACAAACCCCTTCGGGCTGAGCAATAAGTAACCCTGTAGCTTTGTCATTCAAGTCATCGTTCAATCCAAATAATGCTACTTGTACATCTGCTTGCAAGCAATCTGACAGGTCTTTTACAATCAACGCTTGTACATCGTTCCAACTGGCGAACTCTGTAAAATTGATACTATTCAAATATAACTTAAGCGATTTTGATTCTACGATAAATGGTGAGCTGGCAGGAATACCAAAGCGCGCAATCGCTACTTGCGAGATACCTTGCTGATTCAACCAAGATATCTCAAAAGCCTGCCACCAGTCTACCCCGACGGTCAATTTATCATCTTGCCAACCAATCGCATCACGTCCCATGCTGCGCGCAATAGGATATAGCGTCTCTGGGCTATACTCAGTTGGATAGTCTGTGGTTTGCTCACCCAAGATACCGTGAATACTCATCTGTTTTCCTAATATTAATCTGTTTAAAATTTGCCCTAAATAATATGTTCAGCAAATAATGCGTACTACAGACGCACGCGCGAACCGTTACTTAGCAAGCGATAGGCGATGGTATAGAATATCGCACAGAATACAAAAATAGCCGCCATTGAATACCAGACATTGACATCAGAATAGCCAAGAATACCGTAACGGAATGAATTCACCATATAGACGATAGGGTTCAATAGCGAGACATTCTGCCAAAACGGAGATAAATTTTCCATCGAATAAAACACACCGCCAAGATAGGTTAATGGTGTCAAAACAAAACTTGGAACGATAGAAATATCATCGAATGAACGGGCAAATACGGCGTTGATAAAGCCGCCCAATGAAAACAAGATAGATGTGCCAAGTACTGTAAATACAGTCACAAATAAATGCTCAATACCAAGATCCGTGAAGAATAGCGCTACTATCGAGACAATCACACCGATGGCCAGTCCACGGAAGATACCACCGCTGATATAACCCATCAAAATAGCATGCTTAGATACTGGTGAGACCAAAAGCTCTTCAATACTGGAAGTAAATTTGGCGCTAAAAAAGCTTGAGACCACGTTAGAGTAGCTGTTGGTAATGATCGACATCATAATCAGGCCAGGTACAATAAACTGCATGTATGGCACACCGCCCATCTCTCCCACACGCGAGCCAATCATCTTACCAAAGATGACAAAATACAAGCTCATCGTGATAACTGGCGGTAGCAATGTTTGCGGCCAAATACGTAAAATACGGCGCACTTCTTTCAACCAAATAGTGCGAAACGCAATCCATTTTTTGCTCAATGACATGGTTTTATTATGATCGACTAGTTCCTGACTCATAATCCCGCCTCCTTCATGCTGTCTGCACTCTGAATGTTTTTGTCTACCAAGCGCATAAACAACTCTTCTAATCGGTTGGCTTTATTACGCATACTCGCCACACTGACACCTTTCTCAGATAGTTGATCAAAGACACCGTTTAGTGACTCACCTTCTGTCAAGGTAATTTCTAGCGTCTGTTCATCTGGTTGTGATACGCCCGTGACTCCTGTCAGAGCCAACTGCTCAGTGAGCGGTGTATCCAAATCAAATACAAACGTTTCTACGGACAGCTGTGCCAGTAGCTCTTTCATTTCCGTATTGATACGAATCTCACCGTGATCCAAGATAGCAATACGTTTACACAGCTGCTCAGCTTCCTCGAGGTAATGAGTCGTCAGAATAATAGTGGTTTTTTCTTCGATGTTAATTTGCTGCATAAATTCCCACATCGAGCGACGAAGCTCAATATCGACACCAGCAGTTGGCTCATCTAGAATCAATAATTTTGGCTTATGAATCAATGCGCGCGCAATCATTAAACGGCGTTTCATACCACCAGATAGCTCACGTGATTTGCTACCGCGCTTATCCCATAGTCCTAGCGCAGTTAATAGTCTCTTTGCACGTGGTTTGGCTTCTTTTGCTGGAATACCAAAATATCCCGCTTGCGTAATCAGGATATCTTCGACTTTTTCGAACATATTAAAGTTAAATTCTTGTGGTACAACGCCAAGATATTGCTTAGCAATCGAAGGATTCTCTAATAAATCTGTCCCAAAAATATGAACGCTACCAGTGGTTGGCTTAAACAATGAGCTAATAATACCAATCATGGTAGATTTGCCCGCGCCGTTCGGTCCAAGTAACGCAAAGAAGCCGCCTTGTGGTACCGTTAGATCAACCCCTTTTAATGCCGAGAAGCCATTATCATAGGTCTTGGATAAGTTCTTTATAGAGAGTGCTGGTGCATCAGACATGAAGACCTCTTTATTTGTTATCAGTTTATATAAAATGCGATTTTAGAATAATAGGCCGTGTTGAACATTCAACTATCGTTATCATATGGGCAGAAGCCGTACAGAAATGTTCAACACACTCTACTATCTAAAAGAAACAATGTACTGTAATAAGTGAACTAATCTCATAAAATGAGGCTACCAATGGCGAATTTCAACTGCCTTATATTTGAAGTACCATATTAATAATACTCATCATGAAAAAGCGCCTATCTCATTACTGAAATAGGCGCTTTATAGATATAGATCATAAAAGCTTAGCAATTAATCAATAAAGATTAGCTAGCTTCTGCAACCATATAATCTACGGCATTTTGGACTTCTTCATCAGGGATATCCGCGCCGCCTTTAGCAGGCATCGCATTGAAACCATTGATAGCATGGGTATATAGCGTCTCTTTACCTTTTGCAATACGTGGACCCCAAGCACCAGCATCACCAAAGATAGGAGAGCCTAATAAGCCTGCTGAATGACAAGTCTGGCATACAGCGTTATATACCGCTTTACCATCACGAGGACCGTCGCCAGCAGATGGGCCAGATGAGCGTGCCGTTACATCGCAAACTTCATCATCTTCAAAACAGATATTGGCAACCGGCTGAATACGAGCAATCAAATTAGGATACAAAGCAATTAATTTCTGCACTTGCGGTGTATCTTGCGGGATTGGCTCTTCGTCGTCGGCAGGCGCTGCAGCAGCAGTTTCTTCGCCTTCTGCTAGAGCAGCTTCGTCAGTAGGCTCAGCACCATCTGTCGTATCTGCAGCAGCTTGGGGCTCATCACCTAGCATTTCAGGAGCAGCTTCTACGACCTCTTGGCCTTCTGCTACGTCTGACGCAGTTACAGGAGTGTCTACAATATCTTCAGCTTGGCTCACCGCGATACTAGCGATTCCTAGAATGGCAGCTGCCGATAACATAACTACTTTTCTCATTCGTCACGTTCTCTTATTACATATGCAAGGACTGGTACGGCTCGGACATTCTGTCTGTCCTCCTTTGACGACCTCTAAGTCTTCAATAGCAGATAGCCATCCCGCGTACCAGCACGCTTGCAATCGGTGATTATAAATATGAATTCTCCCCAACATTATAAGGGAAAAGGCAGGTAAATTGCCATGCTTGTTTAATGACTTGGCTGTTTTTTCTTAAAAAACCTCAATCGCAACTGTCATTTATTGGCTTTATGCGTTTTATTTGTTAGACTAAGCGGTCTTTATTTTTAGACACCTTATGCTAGTTATCATGCTCATCTGAATATGATAGTCAGACATATCGTTATCATATGCGCTCGTAGCTCAGTTGGATAGAGTATCGGTTTCCGAAGCCGAGGGTCGTGGGTTCGATTCCCGCCGAGCGCACCAATCCCCATGTTTACACATAACCTCGCATTACCTTCTAAGCCCTTATCCCTTTAGTCTCAAAGCTTTCTGTCTTACAAGATTACTTGCCATTACCTAGCAGCACCACTACAATGTTGTTAAAATAGTTGTTAAAAAACGTTTAACACTTCATGGTGATGTCATGATCAAAAGAAAAGATTATCAGCTAACCGACGCTGGCGTGAAAGCAATCGCCAAACAACCGGTGCCAGATAAAATCACTCGTCATGGCGATGGTAATAACCTATACCTAATCCAACACACCAATGGCACATTATTTTGGCAAATGACCTATCGTTATCAATCTGATAAAGATATAAAGCCAAAACAGAGAACCTATCAAATCGGTGTTTATAAATCCTGCAAACAAAACGCTGATGCAGCGTTCAAGCCTGAAATATCATTAAAACAAGCGCGGCTGGCACGTGATAAAGCCAAAGCATTGCTTGCTGATGGTATCGAACCCACTGAACATAAGAACCACTTAAAAAATAACTATGAACAAAGAGATTTGTTTAAAACCATAGCGAAAAGCTATTTAGACGAAAAATCAGAAACCACATCAAAGAACGTACAAAAGCTGCAAGGATTTTTAGATAACCATATTCTAAAACGTTTGGGTTCATACCCTATTGGCGCTATCACCGCGCAAGATGTGATCAAAACAGGATTAGATATTCAAGCAGATTTTGAGAAGCAAGGTAAATACACGTCAGAGACTGCTCATAAGTGTATGGGACTTATCAGCTCCATCTTTGAGCATGCTATCAATACTCTAGGCTATGACATTATCAACCTCGCCAGCGGACGTAATAAAGCCTTAAGACCTCACAAAGCCAAGCGCATGAAAGCCGTTGAGCAGCACCAATTCCCCGAACTACTACGTAACATAGATAACTATATAAAGAAGCACCCAAACGCGCACCAGCAGACAGTGGCTGGCTTGCAGCTCATGACACTATGTTTCGTGAGAACTAAAGAGCTGAGGTTCTTTGAATGGTCAGAAATTGACTATCATAAAAGCGTCTGGCGCGTACCGGCACACAAGATGAAAATGCGACAAGAACATATCATCCCATTGTCACCGCAAGCAGTAGCTATTATCGAGCGTATGCGACCACTAACAGAACGAACAGGTTACGTGTTCTACAACTTTGAAAGCGGCAAGCCATATAGCGAGGGTTGGTTCAATCAGGCATTAAAACGAATGGGCTATACAGGTGACCCCTACCCCAAGATGACTGGCCACGGTTTTAGGCAGCTTGCCAGCACAGGATTATATGAGTTGCAGTTCCCGGAGAACATCATAGAAATACAGCTTGCCCATCTTGAGCAATCAAGCGTCAAAAAGCGATATGACTTATCGGCCCATCTACTCGAAAGACAGGTAATGATGAACCAATGGGCTGACTATTTGGACGACCTACGTGCTGGCAAGGCTATTAACTTTGATTTGTTGACGCCTGATGAGGTAGCAGAAGAAATACAGATTAGGAATAAGCAAGCGACTGATATAGCCATGCATGACAAGGACGCTCTGATAAAGAGCTTGAAAGCGCAAGGGATATCAAAAGAAGTTTTAATGAAACTTGCAGAGCAGCTTCAATAAATACCGTCAGTATTGGACTGACAAACTGAACTTGATAGCGCCAATCGCTATCGATACCAATTGCAAGGCTAGGGGTTGCTCCCGAACGACAGATATTCACACCCTTAAACTGTCACCGCCTTGCTCCTATTATGATTAAGGGTGTAAGGGTGTGTACTGTGAGCTTAGTAGATCTGATAAAAAAAGAAGATGATAAATATATCAGTGTTAGTGCCTTCATTAAATTGGTTTCTAATCACACTAAAGACAGTGATGACTTGGTCATTGAATATCTAGGCAAATTTTGTTTATCCGATCTTCACGATAATATTAATGTTTATATCAAAAACTCTGCTAATGGGTATTCACTCGATGGCTATATAACATATCTAATATCTGAACATAACAAAATAGGTAATTTTCGTTTTTATTCCATGAGCGAGTTAGAGAAAAACAATAAGTTTATTACATCTTACTTTTTGAAACACGAAATTTTTAGTGCTAGTTTTATAGAGAGTCTTAATCTAAACCCTGATAGCTACAAAAAGCCCTTTATTGACGTTGCGGTTATCGACAACCCAATTGATAGAGATCTTGACCAAAATGACCAAAACTATATTTCTGCACTCAAATATGTAAATGATTTAGGTAAAGGCATTGGCTCAGGAAAGCCTTTAAAATTAGCTCTTGAGTATCTAGTTAAAAATATTTCATTCAGTGAAGTCGAACTTTATTTATATGACGTGGAAAAAGAGAAATACTTCTTAGTCTCACAAACCAATTCTTTAAACTATACAACTTCAATTGAGCTATTAGAAGGTATTTACCATACCCTAGATGGCAGTCAACGGGGTATAAACTTCTCAGATACCGCTCTTAAACCTTTTAAGTATTTTTACTTTGAATTTTCAGATTTACCAGACTTGCGGAATTCAGGCGATAATACAGCTGCATCAAAGGAGTCGAATCAAAGTAATAAGCGATTACCTCCTCCAAATCTATTAGAGAGGGATAAAACAGGAACACCAAAAGTAGGACACGTCATTAAAACCTATGATCAGCTTGTTGAGGAGCTAGCGACCGCTAATAATAGAATTAAGAAATTAGAACAAGTAAAAACTGAAGCTAATGCGCCAAAGCAACAAGAAAAAGAATTGGATGTTGACGAGGAGCCAAACCTTAAAGATAGTGCCTACTTCCTAATAGCAGTCTTGAAAGACTTATTATTAGATATAGAGATCACTGGTTATTACTTCCAAAGTGATAAAGATAAAGGTAAGAAAGAACCCACACAGACAGTACTCGCACAGCACATTGAAGGCATGGGTATCAAAGACTTAAAGACTAGAAATATAAATGGCTTATTCGCTAAAGCTAATGCAATGTTAAGTGATGCAAAGAAGAGCTGATATTTTTAGTAGTACGGATTGCAAATGCAATCTACGAGTTGCAAGTACAAATTGCAAATGCAATCTACAAATTGCATTTGCAATGACCTAATCAATCTTATCCCTCAAACTTCACCTCATAGCAGGGCGTTACTGCCCATTACTTTAAATGCGAAGAGGTGAACCATCATGACACTAGTCGATCGATATCTAAGAATGGCAGATCTTGCCAACCAGCCTGCGCGAGCTGCTAAGAGCTACATTACAAAGTCAGGGCAAAAACGCACCGTGACGGCCAAGCCTGCTACACGTGGTATAACTGGCTTTTCTATTAAACACATCTATCATCTAATCAAAAACGACCAGTTCCCAGCTCCGATAAAAATTGGTCATGCCAGCGTTTGGCGCTTATCTGAAATAAACCAATGGTTGGATAGTCATGGCCAAGCTACCCGTAGCGAGGTGTAACTATGATTACTCCACGACACACCCCCATCAAATCCCAAAATGATACCGTTAAGGCGCATATGTTAGCGGGCCATGCTATTGACACTTGGCAAGCCTATAAGCTTTATAACATAACATCTTTGGCGCAACGCGTTTATGACCTGAAAAAATCCGGGATGCCTATCAAAAGTAAGATGGTCACTAAGAATAGTAAAACGTATAGCATATACTGGATAGACAGCGAGGTTATTCAAAGCTACCAAAAAAACCCTGATGACATCATTAACGAGTCAGTAGAAAGTGAGGCTCATCATGACGTTAAGTAACTGCATTCAGTGTGGTCAGCATGGAGAGTGTCCGTCTAGCTCAAATTATGAGTATAAGGACTCAAAGTTGAGTCTTTATCACACTAATTCGAGTCAGAACAACAGTGTTTTGAGTTTGATTGATACAGTCAAAGTCCTGTCAAAAGTTATGGATTCAGAGTTTTCATTTTCTGATGTAACACGGGATATTACCCATTTTTTGAAAGCGATTGCGCTATCCACGCAAAAGCTTAAGCTTGCCTGCTATAGATTAAACAGTGATGATTCTGGCATTAATCTCTTTACAATAGACGATGACAAGCGTTATGATAGTATCACTACTAATTGTTCAGCGGTAAAGCCAAACCGTCATCCCCTGGCTATTTTTATGTCCAAAATCTGTCTGACTAACTATCAGCGATTTACCAATGACATAAATACGAATATTTCTGCACTGCAGGCAAGTCATAAATATAGTACCGATACCATCGGTGCGAACATCTATGACGGGTTAAGTGGGCCGAATAAAAGACCCCTCGTGGGAAATAAGCCCCGCCGTCTGAACACGGTAGTTAATAACCTGTCACCCTTTTTTTCGGGTGGCAACAAACTAACTAATTGTTCAGGAGCTATCCTTCATGGGTAATTCAATCCGTACGACCTCAAAAAACCAAAACACCCCTACACTAGCCACATTCAAAGCTGGTGATAGTGTTCTATGCCCATCATTAAGCTTCACCTCGTTTGTACTGACAGCCGACCCATACGGCAAGCGTGACCTATTGGCACTCACTCACGATGGTAGTCACTTCTACTACGATGATAAAGGCTATTTTGTCAAAGTATCTGATACAGAAACAGACGATTATCAGCCGTCCCTATTCCAAGACACGCCAACCAACCGTCAAGCGATTGCAATATTATATAACGGCAGGTTCGCTACTCAAGCCAATCAGCGCACAGTAATCGATACCACAGAGGGCAATGATGATGAAGTAATTTTAATATCATCTATGGAGCTATCGGACACCGCTTGTGATATCGATGGTGCTATTGGCTTATTGAATGATATTGGCATTCTGTTATGGATGATCTATCAAGAGAAGATGACGCCAAGCCAAGCAGCATCAATGGCACGCTTGTCGCATGATTCTACTGACACATGGGCCGACTTACTTAGTAGTAGATTAAACACCATCAATAAATCATTAGTTCAAACCACCTTTGGTACTGAGGTGGCAGCATGAGTATTAATAAACCAGCTAACGATTTGATAAACGCTAAAGAAGCTGAAATCCAGCGCCTTTCATGGTTCAACGCTTTATTCACTACCATCAAGAATGACCTTGAAAGGGGTGATACATACAAAGCTCAAGAACTTGCCGATCTTGGACAGTATCTAGCTCAAGACTTCCATCATTATTCAGAAGATGATCTGTCTCGCCTTAACAAAGAGCCGAAGGTGGAACTATGAAAAATAGCTATCCATCAAAACAAAGCCGCCGCCATGCAAAGCGTAAAAGTTACTATAAGAAGTACCGCGCTACTCGCCAACCTTCCAAGCAAGACCTTAAACAAATAAGTCGGCAGGGAGGGAGTAATGACTACCACACTGCGTAAAACCAACGCCCACAAAAAAGCCCGAACGTTAAGCTCAGGCTTCTTGGAACTGATAAAAGCTTTTGTACCTACCCCTCCGCAAGGGCTGGCAAGTGAATACATATCATTAGTGATGGATCATAAGAATAATGATAGCACAACTGTTCTCGATATAACATTCGCTCAAGCTCATAAACCTATGCCAGTGTGGTTTAGAGGGCCTGAAGGCTTCCAAATAGTAAGAGGCACTATACCAGAAGTATATAGCCCACTAATAGATGGAGGGCTGAAGAATGAGCGTCGACAAACAGAAAAATAAGGGTGAAGGTTTATACCAATCGCAGTGGCATAGAAGCCCTAATAGCATAATTGATTATGTGGCAGGAGGTATGCTCAAGCCTGGCGCATTAGTAGTGGTCCTGACGGTTATTAGGTACACAGAAGGTATGGGCGGTAAGAAGTCAGCAGCAATTCCTACTGAAGTGTTCATGCGTGTCTTGGGTACAAATAGAGAGAAAACAGCGTATGAGCATGTTAAGCAAGCCGTGAAATCGGGTCTAGTGCAGGTAATAAAAAAACAAGGCTGTATTAATCATTACTCAATCAATCAAGAGTCTGACTTATGGCATAAATCGCCAGTAGTGGCGGAAAGCGCCAGTAGTGGCGATAAGTGCCACATAGGTAGTGGCGAAAAGCGCCACAAGGTAGGGGCGGAAAGCGCCATAGGAGTAGTGGCGGAAAGCGCCACACTTATAAAGAAAGATATTAATAAAGATATTCTTAAAGAGGAAAATGAATTAGAGGTTTTTGATAGATCTTATGAGGTAGTTAAAAACCAATTAAAGATGGCAGGAATTATTCCAGTTGGTAAGCCAGTCAATGATGATGAATTAAAGCCAGAGATCTATAAATTTATTACTTGGTGTAATGAAAAAGGAATAGCTGAGCTACAGCGGTCCCGATCAGTTGTTAAGTGGTTTCAGAAGATGGATGCAAAAGACCGCAAACGTTTCTATACTTTCGCTAATGAAGACAACCGTTATTACATGGATTCTGCTAATGAGCCTGAGGATGTCCCAGTATCAGACGAACGTGCAGAAGAAATTAGAGCTCAGCACGCTGAGACAATAATAGGGATGGGCTTCTAATGACACTACTTAATCAGCAGGAGTTGTACAGTATTGAGATTGAACAGCGCATCTTGGAAATTCTTATGACTCGTGATGAGGCTTACGATAAATATAGCGACCTCATAAGATTAGAGATATTTTTTGCTGAACGACATAAAACAATCTATCGAGCTATTGTTAGCCTTAAAAAAACAGACCCAAAACAAGAGCTTGATCTTGTGCTAGTTGGTGATCGCTTGAAGCAGGTTAATAAATTAAAAGAAGCAGGCGGGGATGAATACCTGGTAAAGATATTTAGCACACCTCATGTAATGCTCTCATGCAATCTAGATGAACATATTAAGACGCTAGAGGACTTACGGTTAAGGCGTGAGATGTCAAATAAGTTAAATATTGCTGTTCACTCGCTAAGCGATAGAGAGAATGATGCCTTAGACGTATTACACAACTGCGTAGATAGTATGGTCAATGTATCGACTGGTCATGTTGAGAGCAAAACGCAAAATATGACCAGCTTGTTACATGGAGTCATAGATCAGGTCGAATATATTAAAAAGCATGGTGTGACATTCATGCGTACAGGCTATGACGACTTAGATAAATCAGTCATGGCAGACGTAGGTAATCAATGGGTTATAGCTGGACGCCCAACAATGGGCAAAACCATACTTGCTGAAAATATCACTAGGTTTATCACGAAAACTACTGGCAAAGCAGGTGTTATCTTTAGTTTAGAAATGAAAGCTTCTGATATGGCAATACGTATGCTTAGTGCTGAGGGTTCTATCCCAGTACAGGCGCTTAAGAAAGAAAAGATTAGTGAAGATAACTATGCAAGGTTCTACGCCACCACAGCAACTATCCAGGGGCTAAACATACACGTCAATGACGACAGATCAATAACGCTAGCAGGCATCAAGACAGAGCTTGCCCGCATTTATAGAAGTCATGGCGAAATAGGTGTAGTTATGGTCGACTACATTCAAATCATGAAAGAAGTTATTGAAGCTGGTGGAGAGTTACGGACAAAGATTGCTGAGATTAGTAGAGCCTTACGAGCAGTTGCTCAGCAATATAACTGCTTAATGATCCTGCTGTCCCAAGTCAACCGCCAATGTGAATCAAGACCTGATAAGCGCCCTCATATGGGTGACCTGAAGGATTCCTCAGCGTTAGAGCAAGATGCAGATATTATCACCATGGTTTATAGGCAAGATAAGTACGAGAAAGACGTAAGCAAGCATACTAACGTAGTAGAGGTCATCGTGGCTAAAAACCGTAATGGCAGTGATGGAACGGTGAAACTTGCTTTTGAAGGTCAATACAGCCGCTTTAGCAATCTAACAACATACAACACTGGTGATGAAATACCACCTTATAGGAGCAATAACTTGTGATCAGTAAATATGACGAACCTCGTCCCTTTAATAAGTATTGCAACAAAACAAAGGCTAAATAAAAAAGCACCCATGTTGGTCGCATGAGTGCTTTGGCTGGCAAGTAACAGAGCAATGTTATCGCATGCCGTTCGCATATTAATTATATATTAATTTGAGGATAATTGTATGCGCATAACAAATAAGCAGATGGTCTTAGATGCGATTATTGACTTAAATAATCAAGAGCAGTCAGTTACTCGTGAGACGTTATCGGGTTTGATTGACTTATCACTTGCGGTGATTGACGAGAAGCTAACATCATTAGTTAACGATGGATTAATCTATCGTATTCAACGTGGTGTATATGTACCAGTTGTTACTCATGATCAAGCACGTATCATCAGTAAGATAATTCTGCCCTGTGGCACAGTTAAGATTGACATTGGTGATGACGTTTGGACATTAACACCAAAAGAAGCACGTATCGTAGGTTCGCTTATGATGTGCGAAGCCATGCAATATAGCAATATTGAGCTGGGCCATCATGCCGCACTCACTACTGCTAAAATGGATTTACAAACGAAAGAGATGCGTAGAGAGATTAGGGAGCTACAAAAAGTACTAACCGCTAGCAGTCCCTCTTAGCAATATCCTTTCTTTCTTCTAATTAAATATAGGTATAAAGAGAGCCCTGCAATCGCTGCAGGGCCTTATTTTTTCTATAAAATTTACATTACGAATAAATTCTTTTGAGCTTGCCTGCCAATATTTTAGAATGAACTTGCACAGTTAGAAGTGCCTTTAGGTTAGCGTGATGGCATAGATTGGCCTGTTTCCAGTGAGACTAGCGCATCTCTCTGAGCACGAGTTAGTTCACCGTTTGATCCTTTAACGGGCTCCCTGATTCGAGCTTTTTCTCTCTCATACTCTAATCGTTCATTATAGCCACGTCTCACAGCCGGTGCAGGAGCTTGTTCCAGCGCTAATAACTGTTCTGTCTGTGACGCTGTCAGACCTTTAGAGCCCTTAATGGGTTGGCTGATTAAGGCTTTTATTCTTTCGCGTTCAAGCTTTTCATCGTAGCTTAACTGACGCTCTGTATTGGCTCCCTGAGCTGGAAGTGATGCTTGAGTGGATAGCTGTTGTTGCGACTGCTGATACTGTGCTTGCTGACTTCTTTGATTATGAGCTTTAATAGCTTCCATGTCACGGCTCTTCTTTTCCTGATACTCTCTTTGAGCTAAAGCTTGTGCATTATCACGTCGAGCTTGATATTCGTAAGCTCTATAATCTTTCAACTCTTTTTTAAAAGTGCTAAAAATATAAATTACTTCTGTTGCCGTGCCCTCTTCCAAAATTCTAGCAATATTATCTTGCTCTTCTAAGGGCTTGCTCTGCGCCCAACTTACAAACTCAGGGCTCTCCATAATCTTATCTGCATCAGGATGAGCTTGATAAATAGCCTCAAAGTGCAGCTCAGCAGCTTTATCATCGTTAGGATCAGCAGCCGTCAATGCTAGTACCTCTTCTTGATTCTCAGCACGTATGTCCCAATCCCAAGGCTGGCTAGTATCAACCTCACCCGTCATCTCGCCAGCTTGGTCTTGTCCGATGATAGAAGGTATGACGATAGAAACAACAATCCCTAATATGCCCAGAGCAGCAATAGATAGAAAATACTTCTTAAACATGCTTTTTTCATACTGATCAAATCCATCCTTAGGAATGAAGTAAAAAACAATATGAACCAAAGGGCTAAAAATTACAGCTGCAATAGCTAATAAAGAGCTAAACGTCCACATAATACGAACGGTCTGGAATAAGTACCAAAATGACGCAACGATAATAACCAACGCCGCCAAACAAAGGCCAAAAATTATGATGCTATCCATGACTAGTCCTATTCCAGTACAGTTTTAATATAGGAATTATATCCGCCCTACTCATCTCATGTCTAACATTTATAGACAATAGTTATTTCTTGTCAGCCTTATTTAAATCTGAGCCAATGAGACACGCCGATAATACACGCTATTATTAGTATCAGCTCAAAAACACTAAGATCATCTTCCTCTTCATACTGCTGCATTTGTACGGACTCCCTATAGTCTCCGTCTGAATTAGCTTGCGCTGGTGTGCAGATTAATTTTAAGGCAAGCAGCATATAACCCGTAACGATTAGTAATTTTCGCATGAACAAAATCCTCTTTATATATGACATCAAAGCACCTCAAAACTGTTTATGTTGCGAGTAGTAACGTCGGCCCCTCTACGTAGTTTCTTTTTATTTAGTCGCTAATCATATGCACTATAGAAAGTCATAACAAAGCACTCATTGGCAACTTGCAGTGTTTATTACTCATTGACCTAAAAAGAGATTATGCACGATATATAAGTGATTATGCATGACTGAATAAGCTGCACTGATTCGCGCATTATCACTCCTATAAGGTTCGACTTAGTGCATACAACCATAGTAAAAAGCTCATATATAAACACTTTGGAGTATAGGTCATGGCTAAAAAAGTAAAAGCAAACTGGGAAGCGATTGAGTTGGCATATCGCGCAAACGTGAAAACAGTCGCACAAATAGCTGAAGACTTTAATGTCAAAGATAGCACGCTACGCTCGAGAGCCAAGCGTAATGGTTGGTCGCGTGACCTTAGTAAACGTATCAGACTAGAAGCGGATAATATTGTTAATGCCAATGCTGTTAAGCGCGAAGTTAGACGTTTAGAGAGTATGGATAATGCCACTGTAGAGGAGAATGCCAAACTTACCGCTAGCATTCGCATATCTCACCGAGAGGATATCGGTAAAGCTCGCGCACTATCTATGATGCTACTTGAAGACTTAAAAGCTCAAATAGGCACCGATAACCGCAAACGATTAGAAGACCTTTTTATTGCAGCGCTACAAGCAGAGGTGGTAGATGCAAGCGCACTTGAAGCGTATGAGCGTGTTACGTCAGTATCTAACCATGTGCGAACACTAAAAGATTTGGCAGATATCATGACCAAGTTTATCATGTTAGAACGTCAGGCTTATAGTCTCGACGATGCTGACAGCTCCCCAATCGACGCGCTAACCAGCTTGCTACACAGCATTGCGAACAATAACGGCAATGCCTTTAGTGTGGTTAAAGATGATCCTGCCTATGAGGGTGAGGTAGATAACGTGGCAAGTAATACGATAGGCGTTAAAGCTAATGTTTATTAATCAATAAGACAGACTGGCCTGCAAGTGATTGACTTTAAAGCAAAACTCAATTTTGAGTTTTGTAAAACCTTCAGGACAATTCCGTTTAAGGCATTTTCTCAGCACCGCTATAAGGTTTTAAGTATCACGCAATATTGCTCATACTGTACTCATAATCATTCAATTAGCGAGAAATAACATGTCTTTTGATTATGTATCAGATGAAGAAAGAAAGAAACGCCGTGAGCAGTTTGACAGTAACAGAGAAAAACTAGGCTTTGGTGCCAAGGCAGGCCAAGGTGGTCTGCTTGATGCTGGCAAGTTAAATAAGCAGGTACAAGAAGCACAGATAACGCCTACTCCAGCGCAGACTCAAATGCAGGAAGCCTCGAGTAATGGAAGACAACAACGCGCTCAAGCCTTAGGGCAGATTGAGATCAACAGACAAGAACGCGACCAAAAACAGGCTGCGGCGTTAGCCCAGGCTCGAAGCATCGTTCAGTTACCTGTCAGAGAGCAACCGCAAGCAGTACAGCAAATGAAAGCACAAGGACAAGAGCGAGCCGGACTCGCGACAAATCCAGTGACAGCAAAGCCTTCACTTGATATTAGAGTAATGAATCGTCCCAATGCTGCTAACGCGCCTAAGTTGGGCATGGTGCCCAATCAGCAAGCCCAATCTCAAATAGCCGCGCCACAGCTAGGCGTGGTGAGAAATAATAATGTGAGCGACAAGACGATAGCGGATGAAGCTGATGTGCTAAAACCTGTGTATAGCGACAGCCCCAAACTCGGGTTCGGTGCCAATGGTGTGCAGCGCGGCAATCCCGATAATAAAAAGTTTGGACTGTCTGTAGATAACAATGCACCCGTAGCACAGCCGATTGCACCAACAATGGGTGGCGTCAATAATGGATTTGGATTTACTGTAATGCCGCCACCTCGTAAAGCTTATGGTGAAGACAGTCGCCGCGCAGTACTAGCAATGGATATTAAGCCACACAAAAATGGCGCTGGACTGACCACCGGTCAGATTGCCCTTAAAAACGCAATCTTAAATGGTGATGATGCAAAGTATGCCAACGAGCAGTACACCACACAGATGAACGCTGCGCAGAAATTGGCGCAAGAAGCTATGTCACAGGGTGGCGAGAATTCACGCGCTGAGCTGAATGAGCGTGGTGCGAATAGCCGTGCCAGCCAGCAGCTCGGTTTTGATGCGGATAAGTTCCGACAGACCGCGGCACAGGCCCAGCAGGAAAACAATTTTAATACTCGACGCTTAGATATGCAGCAAGCTAATGATGAAGTTACTAACTACTTACCTAAACAACTCAATAACCTTTACGATAAATATGCTACTGCTGAAACCGAAGGGCAGAAATCAGCGATTGCTGCACAAATTCAAATGCTCAAAGGTTCTAACACTGATTCAGATAAAGAATATTGGACCAGTATCAGTGGTGGCGAAACTTTATCTGAAGATGGTTTGACGTCCATTAAAAACCCTGACTTACTACTTAACAGAAATACTGGTGAGACTCGATCCATTCCTCTAGAGCCTATTGATTATGCTAACGATCCACGCGCCATAGCGATAAAAAATAACACTAGCTTAAGTACTGAAGAGCGTCGCAAACAACTTGAAGCGTTGAGGTAGTCGATATGGATAACAATAAAAGCAAAGAGCAGAAACCATATAACCGTAACGATGCCATCGCAGCCTTCATGCAAGACGCGCCAGCCAAAGACAAAGGCGCACTAGGGCACGTACGTGACGCTAGCTTGTCTTTCCTTGGTGATGGCGTTTTAGGTGTCGGTGAAGCAGTGGTTGGCTTGAATAGCATGGCTACCGGTGGTCTTATGGGTAAAACCCTTAAAGACACATTAGGCTATGATGCGAAAGCGGCTCATGAATTTATCGGTGATTTGAAAACCGACAAGTATAAAGAGCAGAAAAAAGAATTTCAGGATGCCGACGGTATTGGCGCTAAATTTGGTAAGGCTATCAGTAATCCGTCGTTGGTTACTAACACGGTCCTTGAGTCCCTGCCATCAATGGGTCTTGGCGGTGCATTTTCTAAAGGCATAGGTCTTGCCGCTAAAGGTTTATCGCCAATCGTAAGGGGTGCCATAGGAGAAGGCTTAGTTGGTGCTGGCATGTCAGCTGAACAGATACGTCAAGAAACTGATGACGGTCTATTGACTGGCAAGCAAACGGGACTTGCTGCCGCTACCGGCGCCACTACTGCAGGATTTGGTTTTGCTGGCGGTAAAGTTGCACAGAAACTTGGTATCGGTGATATCGACACTATGCTAGCTGGTGGCACACGCACAGCAAGTGGGCGTGCTGCTAACGAGGGTGCAGAAAATACTGTCAAGCAGAAGAACATCGTTAGACGTGCTTTAGAAGGTGCAGTCACCGAAGGTTTGTTAGAAGAGCTGCCACAGTCTGTATCAGAGACAGTACTGCAAAATATCGCTCTGGATAAACCAGTAGAAGAAGGCGTTGATGCTGCTGCCGTACTCGGTTTGTTATCAGGTACGGCGATGGGTGGGTTTGCTGGTGGCATTACTCGCAACAATAAACCAGCCAGCGACATTACGCCAACAGAAGATATGGGCCAAGAAGTACCTAGACTTGGGGCTCCCAGTCCTGATAGACCAGGTGGCGGTAATCAACTTGGCTATCAGGGTGAAATGAGCGACCCAAATAATCCTAATGGGATTGAGAACGCTAACCCGGATTACTTTAATCGTGGTCAAGTTCCAGATGCCAATGGTATGCGCAACCTGAATCCTGATCCTGAGCTACCATACAATAGCGAGCTTGGTGGTCAATTCAGCGCCACACAAGACGGCACAGTCTTTAGTGAAGCTGAATACAATAACTACTTAGCGCAGCAGCAAGAGCAAGCAAGAACCGCGCGCGACGCTGGCATGCCTGACATAAATGATATTACACCTGTTCCTGAAGGTTATGAGCAGTTCGGTAGCGACCCACGCTTGCCAGCACCTCGCAGTGATTTTGAAGTCACAGCTGACGGCACCGCACAAACTGCCAATGATGTGAATGAAAACATCCAAAGTGTGCGAGCTGCTAACGTCGAAAGACTTGCGAGGCGACTACGTGGTGAGTTGCAAGACAATACGCCAGTACCACAAGATGCATTAGGGTTTGGCAACCTTGAAGCCACTGACAATCGTAAGCTATCTGAACGCATGGGGCTCGACCCCAATAAGGGCGGCTTAAGTGCAGCTGCTGCTATTGCCGTGGATAGTGGCGCCAGTTCGGTCGCCGCCAACTTTGAGCAGGCAAGCGCTAGAAATGTGACGCCTAATTCTTATGATCAGTCAGCTTCAAACAATGCCCTCACCCAAACATCAGGAATAAACCCAGTATCAGAAAATAGTGGAATTACTGAAGCTCAGAACTTGCCCACACAAACCAAGTGGCAGCAATCTATGAGCGCACGCTTGCAGGGTGCCGACCAATCAAGCCCAGAATATGCACGCTTATCACAAGCCATTATTGATGAGCCCAAATCTATTCCAGTTAAAAATAAGATGCTGCGTGAAGCCTCATTGATGCCACAAATGGAAGTACAATCAAAACAGGTTGACCCTAAAGCGCGCGTCGTTGATGAAGCAAAGGCTAAGACAGTCGCATACACTCCTAAAGGTGATGAAATACAATCACAGTGGGATGTAATCGATGCAAGCCAGCTTATCACTAGCAATACCGATACCTTTAGCCCAAACCCAGACTTCCCTTCTGAACGGCAGCCACGCGACCGTACACGTGCCAGCAGTCAAAAACAAGTCAATGACATGGCTAATAAACTACAGCCAAATATGTTGGGTGCAAGCTCTGACATATCGACCGGCTCCCCCTTCATTGGTGCCAATGATAATGTGGTCGACTCAGGCAATGGCCGAACGATGGCAATCAGACGCGCCTATCAACAAGGTGGCGAGAAAGCACAAGCATACCGTCAGTTTGTCAGTGAGAGCGCTGGCAAGTATGGTCTTGATACAAACGCTGTTAATAATATGCAAGCGCCGGTACTGGTACGTCGCAATATGTCAGATATGGATAGAAATGAGTTTGCAGCCGTAGCGAACCAGCCAGCGGTTGCTCGCATGAGCTCAACAGAACAATCAGTGGTCGACGCTAAGCGATTACCTGACGCCAGCCAATTAGCTTTTGGTGCCGATGGCAATATGAATTTATACCAAAGCAGTAGCTACGTTAAAAACTTTATATCTGGTCTTCCTGCTACCGAGCAATCGGCCATGATGGATGATGCTGGCGCGTTATCACAAGAAGGTAAACGCCGGGTTGAATCTGCCATCATTCAAGATGCATACAATGCGCCAAACTTAGTAACTGCTATATCTGAGACGCTAGGGGAAGGCTCGCAAAACATTCTTAAAACGTTGACCAGTAAAGCACCACAAATAAGCCAGATTAATAGCAATATGAAAAGTGGTGACGCTTTTACCAATACATTAGCTACAGACTTGGGCGATGCAGCGCAGGCTTATATAGATATCGTTAAGAGCGGTCAAGACGTAGAGACTTATCTAAGTCAAGACGATATGTTTGGTGAAGGGTTAAGCGCTGGCGCGACTGAGATGCTTAAAGTGTTCTCTGACAATCGACGTTCAGCCAAAGCCATAGGCGATAACATTCAAGCACGTATCAATGCTATTACTGGTAGAGGCAACCCTAAACAGGGCGGTCTATCGTTTGACGATGAGCAAACCTCAGCACCTACCCCTGCAATCAACGGAAATAGAGGTCCAGTAGTACAGGACTTGCCAGCTGCTACTCCAGAGGTTGCTGCTAACAACGCAACAGCCCAAGATGATAGCTCTATAAGCGAGCTCTCAAAAAAATATGGATTCAACGATGATAATCGACTAGATCATGGTGAGCTATCCATCCCAAACCGTACACGCAACATAGATAAAGAGCTTGATGGTTATAAGCGCGATAAAGCAAAAATCGATGCCAAAAAACTTGATGAAGTGAAGGCTAAAAACACCGAGAAGGCGGAGGTGGAGAAAGAACGCCTAATACCAATCAAAGAGCAGGCGCAAGCAGAATACAAGCAGTACGGCACAGCAATGGTCAAAGCATATAAGGGCAAGCTTGAAGCACAAGGAGTGAATGCGCGTGACTTTATACGTGATGAAGCGCAATACAATCCTGAATCGTTCCTGAGGCTGTCTAGCAAGTTTCAAGAGGAGCAACAAGCCAAACATCAATCACCTATAGCAAAACAGGAGACAGTGGTTTCTAACCCAATGAAAACGCCTCAGTCTTCTGTAGTAAAAGCAGAAACAGAAAAATCAGCTGCTAAGACTGAGCCAAAATCCAAGCCTAAGTCAGTTGTACCAATAACAGATGAGGTAAAATTCAGCCGCGCTGCAACCAACACAGATAATATTAAGGGCACCACTAGCACCACACGCCAGCAAGTCATTGGCAAACTAAACGATAAGTTTGGTAAAGAAACCATTGATAAGCTTATGAGCGACGGAAAGCTTGATATAAGAATGCTGTCTGACTTTGTACAGGACAGCAGGCTAACCATTCCAAACGATGTAGATGGCTTGTACTACAATGGCAAAGCGACTTTGATTGCCGATAACTTATCTGACGATATGATTATCCCAACCTTCTTGCATGAGCTTGGCGGTCATGGTGGCTTGCAAACCATGATGAGTGACAAGGCTTATGCCGCCTTGATGAAAGATTTTGATGCCATGGTTAAAGCGGGCGACCCATTGGCCGTAGAAGCAAAAGCCATGGCTGATAAAGTTGCTCGCAATGAGCAAGACGCGCTTGACGAATACCTACCCTACCTGATTACTTTGGCGTCACGCCAGCAAGGTAAGCAAGGCAAGGTTGCTGGCATGATTAATCGTATGATTATGGCTATCCGGTCATGGTTAAAAAATACGCTTGGCGCACCGGTTAAAATTAACTCAAAAGACGTGTTGGCACTAGCTGAACGTATGGTAGAGACTCGCACACGGACGCCGCTACTCAACATAGAGTCGTCAGTTAATAGTTTTGAGGGTATCAATGCACCTGAAGAACAGATCAGCACTGTTAAGAAAGAACAGGCAGCCGAACCAAGAAAAGCCCCTAATGGCAAGCCTAGTAACTTGAATGAGCAGCAATGGCTGCAAGTTCGTACACCAGCATTCAAGCAATGGTTCGGTGATTGGGAGAATGACCCGGTTAATGCGTCTAAGATACTCGATGAAAATGGCGAGCCTCTTGTTTTATATCATGGTGCCAAAAGTGATTTTTGGGCGTTCGATATGAGCAGGTCTGTGCCTGAGCGCAACAACGGCATGATGGGCATGTTCTTTACTGACAACGCTAAAATGGCGGCAGGGTATGCAGTTGATCTAGCAAAAGAAAAAGAAGTGTTTGCAGCTAAATCTAATCAGTTTAAGGTTGCACGTACTTTTAATGACAAAAGATACATGCTCGAAGCTGAGGGTAAGACTGGTGATGAAATCCAAGAGCTGACCAAAAAAGAATATGCCGCCATAAAAGACGCTGAAAGAAACTTTGAAGCGGCTAGAAAAGCAGCATATGACCAAGCATTCAATAACGCCACCGATAGAACAAAGGCTGTGTTCATCAACTCACAAGCGCCGTTTGTGCAAGACGCTAAAGGTGAGGGTTTTTGGGGTGTGAATAAAAAAGCGGCAGAAAACTACGCCACTGGTATTTATGATGGGATTGTAAACGACAATGTGCTTGATGACGTTAGTTCTGAGTTCTCACAAGGCCCAGCCAAAGTGGTTATTTCTTTTGACGCCACTAATATCAAGTCTGCTACCGATAACGTAGGCGCGTTTGACGCCAATAACGATGATATTCGCTACAGCCAAGGCTCTGACGGTATGAAGTTTAGTCGCGCTGCTGGTGGTATAAATGACCCAATGGACCCACGCAACATTGCCAAAGAAAGCATGACGCGCTTTTACGACTGGGTATCTTCAGCTCCGCCCGGTAAGCTATCATGGTGGCACAAGACCATCGGCACCATGTACAACTTGGCACAGCGTAACCCTATGTTTAAACCGGTATTCGATAACACTGAGAAGTTTATCAATGATGTGAGTTTCTACGCCTCAAAGGCCAGTGAGTTTGCGCCACGACTACTGCCACAGCTTGATTCACTACGTGATATCACCAAGTCCGCTATTGGTGCCAAGGATAACGAGGCGCTAAGTAAGCCAATTTTTGAGGGCACACTGCTATGGGGCCGCGACCTTAATGGTAAAGCGGTACTCATTGAAGACTGGCGCAAAAAGGTCATGTCCGCGTCGAAGCAGGATAGATTGCAAATGCTAAAAGATGCCAACCGTATCACGCCAGCACAGTTGCAAGAATTGGCCAAGATGAACAATATCCAAGCCAATCGCTTTATCAATGGCATTATCGATGAAGAAGTTAACGCTGGTCTTGTTTGGAAAGATGCTGAGCTGCGATCTAAATTCAATCTTGACGATAAGCAGATTGAATTATACAGAGAGTTCCGCGCTACCACAGACAACAGCCTTGATAGTATGACGCGCTCAGACATGCTACGCCGCTTGGGTAAAGATGCGGCCGCTATTGAGGCGCAAGTTATGGAAGCTGGCACGTTACGCGAAGCCGTCTTTAATATCGAGCAGCATATCAACAGCCTGATACAGGCCAGCCCGAAAAAAGAGAAGGCATTAAAGCAGACACTCAAAGATATTAAAGAGTCGCAATTCCGAACCAATAAACTTATCGATGATGGCTATGCGCCACTGTCACGCTTTGGTCAATACACAGTTGATGTCGTAGATGCGGCAGGCAACCGTGAATATTTTGGTATGTTTGAATCAGCCTATGAAGCTCGCAAGATGGAAGCCGAGATGAAGTCGCTGTACGACGGTGACGGTTATACGGTCAGTCGCGGCGCTCTATCTAAAGAAGAGTTCAAACTATTCGCTGGCGTGACACCAGAGACAGCTGAATTGTTTGGTGAAATGATGGGGCTTGATGCCACTGGTGACAAAGCTGCTGACGATGCATTCCAAGAGTACCTACGCCGCACTAAAAACAATCGTAGCACCATGAAGCGCTTGATGCACCGTAAAGGTATTAAAGGTTATTCTGAAGACGTTGGGCGTGTGCTAGCAAGTTTTGTGTACTCCAATGCGCGTCACACGTCTGCCGCTTTAAATATGGGCAACCTTGACCGTAGTATTCAAGACATTCCAAAAGACGAAGGTCAGTTAAAAGATGCGGCTGTAAAATTAGCAGAGTACATTAAAAACCCACAAGAAGAAGGCAATGTCATTCGCGGCTGGATGTTCGCACAATACTTAGGTGGTTCTGTTGCTTCTGCCGCGGTCAACATTACGCAGCCTATCGCTGTATCGTTCCCCTATCTCAGTCAATTTGGTGGCGGAGTGAAAGCTGCTGCTCAGTTAAATAAATCATTGATTGATTGGGGTAAATCGCTGAAGAGCAAAAACAATGACCATTTCGAAGCGGATTTACGTGAAGCTATTGAACGTGCAGAGGCAGACGGTACGCTTAGCCCGCAAGAGGTCCACAACCTACTCAGACAAGCCAGCGGTAAGAATCCACTAAGCGCTGGTGACGGTACAAAAATTGGTGATGCCAAAGCGCTTGCAGGTAACACACTGTCTCGCGTCAGTCTGGCATGGGGTTCGTTATTTAGTTTGGCTGAGCAGTTTAATAGACGAGTAACATTTGTGGCCGCTTATCGCATGGCGAAAGAGCAAGGCATGGATGATCCAGCAGCGTTTGCCACTCAGTCAATCAAAGAGACGCAGTTTGTGTATAACAAGGCCAGTCGCATGAACTGGGGTCGCGGCGCGGTAGGTGGTACGCTGATGACCTTTAAAACTTATACCGTGTCTTATATGGAGTTGATGCACCGTCTATGGACACAAGGCGAGAAAGGTTCTGTTGAGCGCGACCAAGGTCGTAAGGCTGTTGGCATTATGATTGGTACATTGTTATTGCTAGGTGGTGCTGGTGGCTTACCATTCATGGAAGATGCCGAAGACTTGGTAGATGGTATCGGTCAAATTATGGGCTATAACTTTTCATCTAAGAAGGTGCGTCAGCAGTTCTTGGATGAATGGGTGGGCGAGATGGCTGGCGACTTTATTGACGGCGGTATCTCAAGCGTATCAGGCTCACCAACTGATGTATCTGGTCGCTTGGGTCTGGGTAATCTAATACCAGGTACAGGTATCTTTAAAGAGCGCACCAGTAACTCGCGTGATGTACTCGAGATAGTTGGTCCTGCTGGTGACTTTGTGGGTCGTGTTGCTACCGGCACAAGAGATATCGCCAAAGGCGTCGCTAATCTTGATAGTACCAGCCTTAAGAAAGGCGTTCTAGAGTTTGCACCTACAGCTGTAAGAAACGCCGTCAAGGGTACCAGCATGGCAACGTCTGGCATTTATAAAGACACGAAGGGTTATAAAGTCGCTGACGTAACGCCGGTCGATGCTGCCTTTAAGTTCTTTGGCTTCCAGCCACGCGATATATCTAAAATCCAAGAGGCTAACTATCTTGGGCAGTCGTCAACGTCTTACTACAACTTACGCGCTTCTAGCATACGTGCGCTGTGGGCGGCTGGCGTGGTCGAAGGCAATCAATCCAAGGTCGCTGATGCACGCGCTGCAGTCAAAGATTGGAACAAGAAAAACCCTGACCAAAAAATCATTATCAAACCAAACGATATAGCAAGACGTGTGCGCGAGATGAAGATGGATAAGGTAGATCGCGTTATCAAGCTCGCACCAAAGTCAGGGCGTGGCACACTGGCGCAAGAGTTGAACGGTGTGCGTGACGGCATGTAGTCCAACTGTACGGAAATACCGAACACATCAAAGCTCACCCTAAGCGGTGGGCTTTTTTATTGCCACTCGCCAGACAGTAGGTATTCACTAGTTGGTCGGTCGCCTTGGGTATTCGACATTAAGTCGTAAACCCCGTAGCGCCTACTCTCTAACAACTAACTCCTATAATAGTTATTCAACTTCCACCAGTGACGGGAGTTGAATAACCACCAACGGTGGGAATTCAAGCGTGTCAAGAAAGCAGCGCCGGCATTGGTTATTTTTCCTCTTTGTACCTATCTGGAAACTCGGTTTTGATAATGAAATCAACTGTCGTGCGCTTCCACCATTTAAGTTGTTTATTGGTTCTATCAGGCGGGTACTTTTCCATATAATTGTTGAGGAAAGTACGTGAGTCTTTAAACCCGCATTCATTAGATACCTGCTTCAACGTTAACCATTCAATCACTTTGTCACCTCACTAATATGGAGATTATTATCACTGCTTGCCAGCTAATAAATATTCGGTAACAGATAGTCATTTATATTCTGAAGTGCAACGATATGCTGGCCGGCTTGTTAGATATTCGTCCAAATCACTTTTATAGTAAACAATGCATCTATGGCTAGGCTTAAAGAAACGTATGCCATTGGTGTCTTGGCATCGCATACTTTGCAAGGTGGCTGTTGATACACCTAAGTAGCTCGCAGCATACTCAGGCGTCAATGGCGTGTCCGGTGGATTATCAATAACAAACTGCTTCATATTCATTTTTTCGTCTTCAGTAACGTCTTTCCATGACTTCTTAGCCATCATCGCTCTCCTTGTTAATAATGATCTACTCGTACTCATCTAACTATGATTCAAGCTTAAGTCTACCTGACAAGCTAAAATTATATTAAATAGATATGCTCAAATCTGAGCCTATTAGGGTGTAAAGAAGTTAACACCCTACCATCTAAACGCTTGATACTAATGATAATTCAAAAATGATTTACCTATTTTCTCAATACTAATCAGCGCTTAGTATTGCTTATGATGCAAAACTGTCTCACCCACTTTCTCGCCTATGTGGACGATACCATCAGAAAGCACGGGCCACGAGGTTTACGACTTGATGTCTAATATCTAAGTCATACATAATAGCATCGCCACCAACGGTGGGCGTTCTGAAGAAAGCAGTCACAGGGTTATCAGTACTCAGTATCATTGAATTACCGCCAACGGCTTAAATCTCCACAGCCACAAAACCAGCATACCAGAGAAGGCCCGCACTACGAGGTTTACAACCCTAGGTTGAATACTCAAAGCGGCAGCCAATTACTCATTCATTATCTCATTATTGATTGACTGTGAAATGAAGGTTTCCCAAAAACTTGAGAGACCTAATAGCGTACATTCACGTCTACCCTTTTCTAAATATCTGATATTGTTCATGATCCAAATTTGGATCTTGTATTTTACGCCTACATTAACCAATCCTGTTAATAAGGCAAGTGGTAATAAAACATCCTAAGTTTTGCAAACACTTTGTTATCGCCCTTGATTGTAGAAAACTTACCACTCCCTTAAAATTGGGAAGTTATATTTGCACAGCCAACGCAATTTTTCGTTAGCAATAGAATCAATTATTTATGACTTCTTTAAGGTGAGGAGACCCATGCTCACTTTTGAGCATGGCTATTAAAAGCCTATTAACTAATGTCAGCATGCCAGCCGATTCTGCGTCAGCTTAAGTGTTGAATGTATAGGTCCAATCAACATTGGTGACTGGGCGCTACAGGGTTTCCTCAAATTTAGGACACCTCCATCTATAACTACCATGTTAGCCACTAGCAGTTATGCTATGAGTAAGGCTGGCAAGGCATGCTGGAATTTGGGGACACCTACCTATAAGCAAACGTCTGTGCCATTGGGGTCAGCTTATTTAACACCTTTATTGATAGGGTGTGCTAAAAATCAGCATGCCCTTAACAATCTAGAATTTGAATTTCTGAATGAGTCACTCTAACCGTCACTGGCGGTTGTAATCCAACTCCCCCCCCATTGGGGGAAGTTAAGAAAAATCAGTTACTTAGAACAGGTATGACTCAGAGGATGTTTCCACCAGTGGTGGTAGCGTGATGCATAGGTAAATAGATGGGTCCAGTTTTGGACGCATCTTAATTAAGTCTATTCCCCACTGAGAATTGGATGGTTAAGATGGGTTACTACCATTGCCTAGTTTTGGGCAGTGTGATTATCCACCCTCAGATTGAGGTTGGGATGTATAGCAGGGGTCGCATTTAGAATGCCACCCTTCCCCAGCTTTGGGGAGGCTGGCGAGTCGATAACATATATCAACTTTAGGTAGCATTCCTTGCACATCCTCAAATTGAGGGCCTCAGGAATCAATGGGGAATGTCCTGCTTAAAATTGAGCAGTACTGGCGAGTTGATAGCACCATCCAATTTTGGATAGTGGTACCGGGTTCGACATCATGTCGAACCCTATTCGTTATTAAAGATGTTAATCAGGGTTAAAGGTCTAACAAGTTGCGTATGTCACGCATGCGCCAATACGGCTTGCCATTAATGCGCTTAGGTTGAATAGGTCCATTGCCTTGACTGCACCAGTTGCGCACCGTGGAAACGCTATAACCGAGCATACTCGCACAGCGGATGTGATCAACGTGTGGCATGCCGGCGTAAATGGCAGTATGAACCAATTTTTCACCATCGTAGCGTAATGTCTCATAAGCCCATTTAACCAGCTCATGACCACGCTTGCCTGATTCATTGAGAGCATTGATATCAATATCAGTTTCAATTGTTGCCATAACCTATCACCTTATAATTTAGTAATTTGATAGGGTTCGCCATAATGGTTAATCCTATTCAAGATTATAAATATTAATTGGCCAATAAAAAACCCGCTCAAGGCGGGTCTTCTAAACAATCTTTTGAGGGTAAACTAAATGGCGGATGCCTACTTAGATCAACAATCTTAATATGGTCATCACCTCGTACATAATGTAAAACATACTCAGAGGTTTTATACTCACCTACTAAAGAGTTTTGATAAGATGGTATGCCAATATGGTAGTGCCATAAGTTATACTCTTTGACTAACGCCATTTTTTGAGCAAATTGTGGGTCATCATTAGAGAAACCATCAGAACGTTTATTTTTACCTTGTAAAGATACTAAGCCGTACTGCTGAACATGGGAGGCAAAATTAAAAATTTTCTTTCTATCCTGTTCAGAAAAGTTGAGCAAGTGTTTCTTAATTTTGTTGCCAAACAGTACCTTCACCTATTAACCCTCTGCTAACCACTTATCAAACTCTGACAATGTAGAGATGTTGTTAGGCATTTCAACGAACTCAGTATCTAACATTTGCTTCATACAATCTAAATCAAAGTTAAATTCCTCACAACTCAACCTTTCATTGAAGAAGCTTTTAATACTATCTTGTGTAATCACTTCGTTTCTCTTGGTATTAATCCACGGACTTTCATTATGTGTCATCTCTCGCAACTTCCAACCAGAGTATTTGGCGTAATCACGGCATACAAGCTCTAAAACGTTTTTAACTTGTTGCGAGAACTTGGTCATATCGAAATTAGGAGTTGATTGTATAATTTGGTTTCCGAAACATTTAAATTCATGATATATGCAAGGCACAACAGTACCGTGATCCCAGTTCATAATATCTTCATTAAACAATGGTTCATCATACAACGCTAGACTATACCCTTGAGCATAATAAAGCAGTTTTTGTAGCTTAAGATTAGTAACATCATCAAGCTGTCCACCATAAGAATGGTTGATAAAGTATTGTGCAATATCTAATGCGGATGTCATATTGCTCCCCTTTTTCTGCTTGACATAACCTTATTTAGTTTATTGATTATAACATTCTAATAATGTTTCATTGTAAAGTTGGTCAAGAATTATAAAGCAACCTTGTATTCTGGGTTATGAGTTTGCAAAATAGTCACCCTCAAATCTTATCGCACAACCTCAAGCCCGCCTCTACAGCCTCACTCAAATCAGCACCCTCCTTAATGCTATAGGGCACATTCGGCTCCATACCATCGCGCTTCAGAGCGTCGGCAGCGGCTTTATTAAGCGGTGTACCGATAGATGAATCCTTGCTGTAGCCCGCAGGTTCAAAATACACTTCAATGCCAAAATCAGGGTAATAGACACACAATATCTCGCCTGATGTGGTGAAAGGGTAAGGCGTCTTATGATCAGCACCCCAGAAAACCTCGTGCACCACAGTATGACCGGAAACAAACTTATGGCTTTCGTCTTGGGTAGGAGTGCAAGCAACTATGGATAGTGCTGCAGCTACAATTAACCACCAGGGCATATTGATTCGCATGGTATGCCGTCCTTATCGCCATCAATCTGCGTATTACCGCAGGCAAGCTGCTGCTGCGCTTCTACGCATGTTGTTATCTGACTACAGGTTTTCTTAATGAAGTTACTGCATATAGCGCCAGTAGGTGGCAATGGGATAATAGTGCCAGAACCATTAGACGTGCCTGCACTAGGTTTGCTATAGCACTTGCTAGCACCTTTTGATGGCAAGCGATCATTATTAAAGTTGAGATCAGAGCTGTTTTTACCGCTTCGATAGTCAGATGGCTTTATAGGATATCGGTTTGCCCATAAGCCCCTACCATTTAATCGCGCCACAATTTCAGCGTTGGCGTACTCAATACGGTCATAAGGTGTCTGACTACTTTGATACTCTTTGTAATGCCAAGCAGCACCCTTTTGCAATTGATTCAGGTTACAGTCCACGTTATTGGCAATAACCTTACCAAGCAGACGATCATATCTATCTCTTTCAGTCCACTCGATAGTAACGATTGCATTGCTTACACACTGAGATAAGGCTGTCGTGCTCTCTGCGCCATACTCTTGGGCCGATTCTGGTGCATCAATACCTAGCAAGCGTACACGCTCGCTTTGTCCTGATACTTGAGTAACCTCCACCGTATCACCATCGATAACACGTGTCCCAGTGGCATTCAGCACATTAGGTTCATAGCATTTGGTTGTATTACCACTGTTAGAGCCATTGGTCCCACCAACGACGCCAGTAGAGCCTGTAGTAGCATCTCTCATGGCATCAATATCATCATAGCCACCGCCACATCCAACAACAGCCAGAACTAAACCAATAATCGCTAAGTTTCTCATGACCAACCACCAAGATAATATTTACCTAACTGTAAACGATTGGTAACTATTGGGCAACTGTTTAGAACTGCTATTTACGATTTTTGTGCATACTGGAGAACGGTAGATAAGCATATAACAAAAACTTGGTTAGATTTGAAGTCCGAGCAAAACAAATTACTTGCCAGCAGTTGCTCGATCATTTCGAATGATTAAGCCAATTGAACTTATGGCTACCTTCTAATATCATACGTTCACCATGATGGTGAACGGTAAGCACACAGTATTCATCCACTCAAATGCATGTTAAAATTCGCCTACGTTGTTCCCTTAAATTGCGCTTAGGGGTTCAAATAGAAAGGCTCAATGGTTACAGTCACTGAGCCTTTTGCTCGTTTATAGATGTAAACGCCTATATAAAAAACAGCATGAGTTAGATGTTGTTAAAATTGTTGTTAAAATATTTTACCGAAAACGTACAACCCTTATATAACAAGCTTTACGGCAATATGATTGACTCCCGCCGAGCGCACCAATTACAATATTTACACCTCCACTCCATTATTTCCTCAGCACTACCCTCAACTTCCCATACTTATTGAACCGACACTTTCGTACGTTTGTGGTTTTCTGTGCTCGTATGCTTCTGAAGCTCTCACCTACATAAAACTTATTCTGCGTCCTGTAAACTGGCTGTCAATTGAGCGCGGCTAGGTACACGGTGATAATTAATCACTGGCACACCACCCAAACGGCGCTGACCTTCAGCGATCTTTTTATCAATCGTAATCATCGCTATTTTTTTACCTTGTTGGCTAACGAGCAAATGGTTCGCCTTACGTGTGACTCGATAATTAGCAAAATACTGCTTTAATATCGCTGAAGTTTTTTGCAGAGCATCATTCGGTGTTACATTCTTTGATTTTGCGCCACTCTGCTTTTCACCCGCTTTTGCGCCGCGCGATTTTGCCACAAACCATAAAACTACGATGACAGCGCACAATATGACAAGCCACCAAATTCCGTCTATCATAAGTAAAAACATCCATTATTAGCGAGAGTTGGCTCATGTTAGCAGAATTATCACCAGCGTTAACAGCGGAAGTGAAACTTGCAGCACAACTGCTAGCATCGAAACAGCGTATTTGTATTTTGACTGGCGCTGGCATTTCAGCAGAAAGCGGCATTCCGACGTTTCGAGATAAGCAAACAGGACTGTGGGAGAACTACGGTGTCGAAGACTTGGCAACCCCTGAAGCCTTCACTCATGATCCAAAGCTAGTATGGTCATGGTATCAGTGGCGGCGGCAACTGGTCGCAGACAAAGCGCCAAATCCAGCGCATCATGCATTGGCTCAGTGGCAATATCATGTACAAACCACTGATCAAAAAGTGACACTTATCACCCAAAATGTCGATGACTTGCATGAGCAAGCTGGTAGCGCAGTGACTCACCTGCATGGACATCTGTGGCGCAACCGCTGTAGTCAGTGTGAAATACCCTATCAGGATCAATCAAGGGCATCATATAATAACCAAGAAACTATGAGTTTCGATGAAACATTGCTTACCTGTCTGCATTGCAACGGCTACATCAGACCAGATATTGTTTGGTTTGGCGAAGCGCTACCTGTACAAGCGTGGCAGACTGCCGAAGAAGCTGCGGCTAATTGCGAGATATTTATCAGTATCGGTACATCAAGCTTGGTCTACCCTGCTGCTGGTTTAGCACAGCTGGCCAAACAAAATGGCGCGCAAGTTATCGAGATAAACCCTGACCCAACACCGAACACTATCGTCGACATCACATTAGCAGAAAAGGCTGGAATCGTTTTGCCACTGCTTATAGAAAAAATTACTGCTTTATAATTGCTGCTGCTAGTAAGTATTACTAACGACAGGCAACAAAAAAGGCGTAACGGTTTATATAAACCATTACGCCTTTGCTACTCATAACGAACTCGTTAAAGCTATTTCAATGCAAGATCCACTCTCGCCAAATAAGTTTCTTTCAACTCGTCGCTTATAAATGCCGATTTAAAAGAGTTCTTCACTAATGTAATTACATCATCTTCTGTAATCGGTAGGTTCTCATACAGATTGATGAAATTTTGATTCACGTAACCTTTGAAGTACGCAGGATCGTCTGAGTTAACACTGATATTTAGACCATAATCTAAGAGCTCTTTAATATTGTGCTCTTTATAAGTCTCGAAAACTTTTAGCTCGATATTTGAGTTCGGGCAAACGGTCAGTGGCATTTGCTCATCTTTGAGTCTTTGCATCAACTCTGGGCTTTTTATAGATTGCACACCGTGATCAATTCTATTGATATTCAATAAATCTAACGCTTCGTAGATATACGAAAAGTCTGCTTCTTCGCCTGCGTGAGCAACCAACTTAAAGCCTTCTTCTTTAGCTTTTTGGAAGACCTCTTTAAACTTCGATGGCGGGTTACCTAATTCTGATGAGTCCAGACCAACACCAATAATGTCGTCTTTATAATCCAGCGCTTGCTCTAACGTTTCAAACGCTTCTTCTTGCGATAGATGACGCAAAAAACACATGATGATGCATGATGTGATACCGTATTTTGCTTTGGCATCTGCCAGTGCTTCTTTGATACCTGTGATTACTGCTTCAAAAGGCACGCCGCGTTCGGTATGCGTCTGTGGGTCAAAGAATATCTCTGTATGGATGACATTGTCTTCGACACATTTAAGAATATATTCCCACGTCAAATCATAAAAATCATCTTTTGTGAGCAGAACGTTTGCGCCCGCATAGTAGATATCTAAAAAGGTCTGTAGATTGGTGAAATTATAAGCACTGCGTACATCTTCGATATCTTTATAAGGTATCTCTACGTTGTTCTTTTTGGCCAATCTAAACATCAGCTCAGGCTCTAGCGAACCTTCAATATGTAGATGAAGTTCAGCTTTTGGTAGTTTCTTTATTAACTCAATCATAGTATTCCAATAGTGACGTTATCGGGACGAGCCATCGTAAATGTTGCAAAGTAAGATAATCAAACCATGCATATACAAGGCACTATCTGTCCCAGAACCATCATTTTAACACTAAAAGTATATTGTCTAAAACAAAACCCTTTGACCGTATAGACAACTTACTTATAAAAGTAAGCGTCTTAATAAAACCACACCAGACACACACTACTTTAGAAATACCACTGTATCGGACAGCTCATTACCTTCTGGATCATGATCTAGATGATAGTATTGACGTAGCACCTGTCCCACTTCATCCAGCAGTTCAGCTAAGCTCTCTTCTGTTTTTTGAGTAGCAATACCAGATACCGCTTTTTCACACATGGCATTCCACACAGTCGGACTAACATGAGCACTAATCCCGCGATCTGCAACAATCTCTAATTTTCGCTCGCATACATTGACATAGATCAAGACACCTGTATTTTCTTCCGTGTCCCAGACACGATATTCACTAAACAAATCTATCGCACGCTCACGGCAGTTCATGCGATAGGCTTCTTGGATAGGCAGATGGTTTTCTACAATTAAGAACACCTCACCTCGATGCCCTCGCTCAGCTCGTGTCACAGCTTCTGTTAGGCGCGCTTTGGAGTCTGTTGTCAGCCACTTACTATGTAATAAAGGGACGAACAAAACTTGACGCCACCAGCGGGCAAAACTGGGAGTTGAAGCGTTGTCTTCTACCATTATATTATTTCCTCAAGTACGTCATGTTCGATGGTTATTTAGAGTCTATTTTATTCAATTACGTGGAATACTTACCACGAGCCACCTGCGCCGCCGCCGCCGAAACCACCACCGCCACCGCCAAAGCCGCCGCCTCCGAAACCACCACCGCCAAAGCCGCCTCCACTACCGCCGCCCATACCTGGTAAGAAAATCATGCCGCCTCTGCGCCCACCTTTACCGCCGCCGCCTTTTCCACCGCCACCGCCGCGTGAGATCAAAAACATCCAGATAAATATTGCCATAATCAACGTCATGAAGAAACCGCCACCTAATGCCATCGAACCTGCAAAAAACCCACCAGCGGTAATAATAGAACCAAAGACTCGGCCAAATATGTTGGTAATAAAGCTACCAAAAATCATCGCCATAATAAATAAGAAAATAGGTGACGGCATATCGTCCGAGCTTTGCTGAGCAGTACGTTCTGCAGCTTGTGCATCAGCACGAGCTAACACTTCAGGATCGGCGGTTAAACGCGTTTTGAGCGCTTCAACACCTGCGATTATTCCCGCACCATAATTATCTTGCTTAAATAAAGGTGTGATGTCTTCTCGAATGATACGGTTGACCGCCGCATCTGGCAAGACACCTTCTAAGCCATAACCCGTTAAGATATACATATCACGGTCATTGACAGCGACGACAATCAATAGGCCGTCGTCGATAGCTTCATCACCCAGTTCCCATTTCTCAGCAACTTGCAATGCATAATCGAATATTGGTACACCATTGGTAGTTGGTACGAGAACCACCGCTGCCTGTGCTAGACCTTCCTGATAAATACTTTGAAGCTGCGCCTCTAGACGTAGCTTTTCTTGGGGATTTAAAATATTGGCCTGATCAACGACTGGTTCATTGAGTATCAGTTTATCAGCATCCACACCTTCAGCACTTGAACGTACTGGCGGCTGATCGGTTGTTTGAGCACTGGTTGTCTCACTTGCTGGGTCTTGGTTATCTGCGTTTTGATTGATAGCATCGTTGCCAAGCACCGCTTCATTGATAGCATCGTTGTTCAATACAGCATCATTGATAGCTTCGTTAGACTCGCCTGCTTTAGCAACAGCCACCAACTCTTCGACGCTACGGTTTTGCAGATTCGAGGTGCTATCTGTCGCCACCGCCGTATCATTAGGTGCAGCATGCGATACCGGCACGCTGGTCACACCTAATGTAAACAGTAATGCTGATAAGATTGCTTTTGAATTATTCATCTAATCTATACCACCTCAGATAACATCTTTACCAATTGATAGAGTCTAGCTAGTAATCACCAAACTATTAGCTAAATAAACAGAGCCGCTTATGCCACTCTGTCATCACATTATTTTCAAACTTTATTCAGCAGAATTTTATTCAGAATCATCGAAATCAACACTAGGCGCCGTTGAAATCGCTTCTTCGTTAGCCACACTAAAGTTGGGCTTGGTATCCATACCGAATACTTTTGCTGTGACGTTGGTAGGGAACTGACGTACCGTTGTATTGTACCCTTGCACTTCTTGAATGTAGCGGTTACGAGCAACGGCAATACGGTTCTCAGTACCTTCTAACTGTGCTTGTAAATCCTGAAACAGTGCGTCTGACTTTAGATCAGGATAACGCTCAGATACTGCCATCAAACGTGATAAGGCACCTGTCATCTGCTCTTGGGCAGCTGCATAACGTTCCATCGCTTCTGGATCATTGAGTACTTCTGGCGTCACAGTAATACCGCCTGCACGTGAGCGAGCTTCAGCCACTTGCGTAAACACTTCCTGCTCTTGCTCGGCATATTGCTGTACCACTTTCACTAAGTTTGGCACCAAATCAGAACGACGCTGATACTGGTTGACCACTTCTGACCATGAAGCAGTAACCTGTTCATCTTGCGCCTGCAGGTTGTTATAACCACAGCCGCTCAGACCAACAGTAGAAGTTGTCAATAAAGCAGCTAGCAACATTGGCTTCACAATAGATTTACGCATCATCGTTAACTCTCCTAGTAATAAATAATAGATGTCTAGTACTACATTTTTAGTATTTTTTAAGTTTTCTTTTTATTCATACCTCAGTCATACATTTTATATAGCATATATCTATACATGACCCTATCGGCATAATATCAAAAGAAGTTGTACTAATGATGGCGTTATAACCAGCTTTTTACAATTGACCGTTACCAAAACACAACCGCTTGACGTTAACAATAACGTGTCTTTATAGCGATATATATAAAACAAAAATCTATCTGTACAGCATAGCTAGACAAAATATTCTGAAAGTACAAACAATTATTTATATATTGTATAAATCCTGCTAATGTATTTACCGAACAAAGTATGAATATATTTACTGCTGAAAAAGAAATTTCTAGTAATTAGTATAAAAATATGGCAAATTGCTGTTACGTAGCCGTACGGTTTGAATACATCTGGTAGTGGACTTATAGCTTGATTAGTATTAGTGAGTTATTGATTTTTCAGTAAAAATATCAATTAACTGGCAGGTTATCATTTAATATTTTCAATTCGCCATACCAGTCATGTATTCACTCAGGACAGCTCATAATCAGTTGAATGCCATCATGGTGATGAATATTCAACTATATAATCCCCTGTTTTATCCGTGAGTTGACTGACAGCTGATCTCACCCATCGTAAGGTGCAAGGATACCGCAGTAGTGTAGATTGCAATACAATCATAAACGTAACTGATGTTATCAGTGATTGATATTGTACAAGTGGTCAATCGTGAAAAGCTAAGCGTAAGCGGATAAAGACAGATAACTACAGTCCGTTCTTGGTGGCTAAGCACACATGAGACTTAGATAGTAGATAAGTCAATGCAGAGACTTTAACTGCTTAACTTCAATAAGTAAGTTAACCAGTTAGTTTACTCCTAGCAAATAGCGCCACCTTGAGACAGTACTAGGAATATACATATGGAAGGTTTAGTTAATTTAGTAAATGGAATTATCTGGAGTCCAGCACTGATCTATCTGTGTTTGGGCGCTGGTCTTTTCTATTCCATCATGACACGCTTTGTACAAGTACGCTTGTTCAAAGAAATGCTCAGACTATTATTTAAAGGTAAACCTGATAACGATGGTATCTCATCATTTCAAGCGCTTGCCGTGTCCCTCGCAGGACGTGTGGGTATGGGTAACATCGCTGGGGTAGCTGCTGCTATCGGCTTCGGTGGTCCAGGCGCCGTTTTCTGGATGTGGGTTGTGGCCTTTTTGGGCGCTTCTACCGCTTATATTGAATCTACTTTAGGTCAGATTTACAAAGAACGTGATGTCGTCACGGGTGAATATCGTGGTGGCCCTGCTTATTATTTTGAGCGCGCACTGGGTCAGAAATGGTACGGTGTTTTGTTTGCTATAGCATCGATTGTGGCTTGTGGCATATTCTTACCTGGTGTACAAGCAAACGGCGTCATCAACGCTGTCGCTCAAGTTGCAGGTGAAGGCTCAGCTCTGAACTTCATGGGAATAGAAACGGGTACTACTCGTATTGTTGCCCTTGGCATTGTTCTAGTTGTATTAGGCTTTATTATTTTCGGTGGTATCAAACGTATTGCTACCTTTACTGAATATGCTGTTCCTTTTATGGCACTAGGTTATATTGTACTAGCGCTACTTATCATGTTTGCAAACTTCAGTATGATCCCACAAGTATTTGGTGCAATCGTTGGCGATGCTTTCACTGCACAAGCGGGTTTTGGTGCTGCCATTGGTTGGGGCGTAAAACGTGGTATCTACTCTAATGAAGCAGGTCAAGGTACAGGTCCACATGCTGCTTCTGCTGCCGCTGTTGATCACCCTGCACAACAGGGTTTGGTACAGGCATTTTCAGTATATGTTGATACATTATTAGTATGTTCTGCTACCGCCTTCATGATCTTGTCTACTGGTATGTACAACATCCAAGGTACGCTACCAGATGGTCAGTTCATCGTACAGAACGTTGCCGCCACTACTGAAATCAATGCGCCAGCATTTACGCAGATGGCAATGGAATCAGTTTATGGTACTTTCGGTAATACTTTCATTGCAGTAGCAGTATTCTTTTTCGCCTTTACGACTATCTTGGCATATTACTATATCGCTGAAGTAAACATCTCATACCTGACTCGTTCTATGGGTACGGGAGCCAGTAAAACTGGTCAGTTTATTGTTAAGCTTATAATCATGTTTATGGTTGCTTATGGTGCTCTAAATAGCTCAGGATATATCTGGGGACTTGGCGATGTTGGTGTTGGTCTAATGGCTTGGTTAAACATCCTTGGCATTATTGTGATTTTCTTTGTCGCACGCCCTGCTATCGATATCCTAAGGGATTACGAAGCACAGCTTAAAGCAGGTGGTGGTACGACTGCTAAGAGATTCGTTTTTGATCCTGCTAAATTTGGTATCAAAAATGCACCCTACTGGGAAGAGCGTCATCTAGAAGAGCAAAAGAAAATGAACGCAGACCCTTTACGTAAATAATCTTTTACTAAACGTTTTGATTGTTCAATCATGCTAACTGCAAATAAAAGCCCGAGACTATGTTCTCGGGCTTTTATTTTTGAATAACTCTATACCTCATTATAAAATAGCTCCTCAATAAACATCGAAAATCACGTTCATACAGGCTGTTTTAATATCTTAAAATCATTCTATCGTTTCTCAATGTTGACCTCAGTTTGAAGTAGTACTCAATAACTACTTTATTCTCTGACTGTCCTTTTACAAAGCCTACTCTGACACTTTATGATTTAATAATGATTAGATAACTGCATCAATCTAGGTAGCGAATAACACATCAATACGCCCCTTTGCATCGACCTCCTTATTTGAAGCTCCCTATTCTTGAATGGTAGACACAAAAAAGCCCAGCACGATGGCTGGGCTTTCTTTCATGAACTTATACACTAAAGATCTATAATTTAATAAACAGTTTATTCAGGCATCAATACTGCATCGATAGTATGAACCACACCGTTGGTTGCCATGATATCTGTACCAGTGATATTTGCTGTATTACCAGTAGCATCAGTAATTACATTATCTTCGCTGATAGAGATAGTTGCACCGTTTGCTGTTTCGATATCAGTACCATATGGGATATCAGCAGCTTTTACTTCCATTGCCAATACATGGTATGGGAGCACTGTATTTAGTAAGTCAGTATTAGCCAATAACTCTTCTTTAGTTACGCCTAGTTTTTCTAATACTGGGGCAAATGCATCATCAGTTGGTGCAAATACAGTGTGCTTAGTATCTTCCATCAGCATAGTGTCAAGGCCTGCCGCTTGTAGTGCAGCGGTTAAGATCGTTAGGTTTTCATTTTCTGCTGCAATTTCAGCGATTGTTTGAGTCGCTTCCATGTCCATTTCAGCCATTGGCTCTGCTTCTACAGCGGTATCTGTCTCAGCCATTGGCTCAACGACCGTTTCTTCTGTAGTTACTTCAGGCTCGGTTGGCTCTGCAACTGTTTCGGTATCGTTACAAGCGGCTAATGACATGGCTGCGGTTACGACTGCGATAGACAATAAATTCTTCTTTAACATGAGATAATTCCTTTTTGAGTAAATAATTGATTGAGAGGTTTAATTAAATTAATAACTTTCTATAAATATAATGCCGACTGACGATTGATAAATTTATCAATTATTCAGTCCTAGTATCCAGACCGCCATATTGATAGTTATCAGTCTAACGGTTTAATTTTCAATTGGTATTTACTTAAGTAGCGACACTGTATCAATCACGTATATAGCATTGTTTGCTTGTATATCAGTTATTGCATTACCTTAGAACAAAGTGCTGATTAACTGTTTTTAAGACCTTGTTTGCAATAACTAAACTTTTAGAAATTAAAAGTTAGATCAATAAAACTTTAAATCTTGAAGCAGCCACTG
>NZ_JBQSVH010000022.1:0-45985 GCF_052376135.1 Psychrobacter sp. AOP7-C1-14
CTTTTAATATTCTGTCAAGCTTCTTTTAAAATTTGTTTCAACAAGTTAACTGGGTTAGTTATATGTAATCTACATATAAGTTGTCCTGTCCGTCTTGATGAGGGCGTATTATAGAGATTTTATACTCAGTGTCAACCGCTTTTATTAATGTTTTTAGGTTTATTTTGAGAGGTGAATAAATTTCTATTTTTTTCAATGGGTTATGGTTTTATCTTAATTATCCTTTTAAAAACTAGCGCGAGGTATAACCTAGTTCACTACCTTTTAATAATAGGAATCTTTGTTTCATTCTTACGATTGGAGCTTTCCTTTATGCAATCTGTCGATACTTTTTCCAATCAAATTGCCACTCCTACTTTTAATTGTTGATATTTATATAAGTAGCACTATATAGAAGCTAAGTTACTTATATTCGCATGGATTCACATGCTGTCTTCAATATTGTGACTTATCTTATATAGTGCCTTATCTAAGAATACCTTCATTATATAACATAGCTTTTGCCTATTACTCGTTATCGCTTAATCCCTTGGTATGTAGTGTTGAGAGATGGTTTTTGCTATAATAGATATTTTACTGCATTACTTATATATGTTGGCTGTTGTATTATTCTTATAGCGAAATGAACTTTGCTACAATGCTATGAATTAACCGGCTTTTAGCCCTATATCAGCTCTAGCATACATAGTCATAGTAAGACTCTAGGTAATGCGTCCCTTTCACAACATATCACGATGATTAGATATAATTGATGTGGTCTCACGGTTATATGATTGATGGTTGCAGTCATCACTGCCAACGGACCCAATAATAGGCGAATAGATTATGGTAGCGATTACTTTACCCGATGGTAGTGTAAAAGACTTTGAAGGTCATACAACAGTCATGGAAGTGGCGCAAAGTATTGGGACAGGACTCGCTAAGGCGACAGTTGCTGGACGAGTAAATGGTCATCTAGTAGATGCACATGATCCTATTGTTGCTGATGCCAATGTTGAAATCGTGACGCCAAAAGATGATGACGGTGTTGATATTATCCGTCACTCATGTGCTCACCTATTAGGTCATGCGGTTAAGCAGTTATATCCCGATGTGAAGATGGTCATTGGTCCTGTTATTGATGATGGCTTTTATTACGATATCTTTAGTGAAACACCATTTACGCCTGAGCATATGGAAGCGATCGAAAAGCGCATGATGGCGCTGATCAAGCAGGATTATGACGTTATCAAAAAGATGACGCCGCGTGCCGAGGCGATTGAGATATTTGAGTCACGTAATGAAGACTATAAATTAAAACTTATTAATGATATGCCAGGCGAAGAAGCGTTTGGTTTATATCATCATCAAGAATACGTCGATATGTGCCGTGGCCCGCATGTGCCAAATACACGCTTTTTGAAAGTATTCAAATTAACCAAAATGTCAGGTGCTTACTGGCGCGGCGATGCCAAAAACGAGCAACTGCAACGTATTTATGGTACAGCGTGGGCAGATAAAAAGCAGCTAAAAGCTTATATACAGCGTATCGAAGAAGCAGAAAAGCGTGACCATCGCAAAATTGGTAAAGCCTTGAACCTATTTCATATGCAAGAGCAAGCGCCAGGCATGGTGTTCTGGCATGCAAATGGCTGGACGATTTATCAAGTACTTGAGCAGTATATGCGCAAAGTACAATACGATAACGGTTACGAAGAGATTAAAACACCTCAAATCGTCGATCGCAGCCTGTGGGAGCGTTCGGGACATTGGGGTAACTATGCAACCAATATGTTCACGACTTCTAGTGAAAACCGTGATTATGCTGTAAAGCCGATGAATTGTCCTTGCCATGTGCAAGTGTTCAATCAAGGCCTAAAGTCTTACCGTGATTTACCATTACGTATGGCTGAGTTTGGCTCTTGTCATCGTAACGAGCCATCAGGTTCATTACATGGTTTGATGCGCGTACGTGGTTTTACTCAAGATGATGCGCATATCTTCTGTACGCAAGCTCAAATTCAACAGGAAGTTGCTGACTTTATTAAGCTAACGCTTGCTGTCTATGAAGATTTTGGCTTTGACAATATCATTATGAAGCTGTCTACTCGTCCTGAAAAACGTGTTGGTAGTGATGAGTCTTGGGATTTTGCAGAAAAGGCGTTAGCAGATGCGCTTGATAGCTCAGGGCTAGACTGGGATTACCTACCTGGTGAAGGTGCATTCTACGGACCAAAGATTGAGTTTAGTCTAAAAGATTCGTTAGGACGCATTTGGCAGTGCGGCACGATTCAGGTTGATCCAAACATGCCTGATCGTCTCGATGCCGAGTTTGTTAATGAGCAAAATGACCGTGAAGTACCTATTATGTTGCACCGTGCAATCTTAGGTTCGTTTGAGCGTTTCATCGGTATTTTGATCGAAAACTACGCGGGTTGGATGCCAGTATGGCTAGCACCGCAGCAAGTTGTGGTCATGAATATTACTGATAAACAAGCGGATGCATGTGAAAACGTGGTTAGTGAGCTTAAAAATGTAGGTTTGCGCGCTATTAGCGACTTGCGTAACGAAAAGATTGGATTTAAGATACGAGAGAAAACATTAGAACGTATTCCCTATATGCTAGTATTAGGGGATAAAGAAGTTGAATCGGGCAGTGTTAACGTCCGAACTCGCGAAGGTGAAAACCTTGGCGTCATGAGTATTTCTGAATTTATTACATTAGTACAGAACGCTGTCAGTAAAAAAGGCCGACAGACCCCAAAAACAGATGAGGAGTAATACCTATTAAACAGTCCAACCGTTTGAACATCAACGAAGATATCAATGTCAAAGAAGTCCGTCTCGTCAAAGAAGATGGCGAGCAAATGGGCGTGGTTGATATCGCAACCGCGATGAAAGCGGCACGTGATGAAAATCTAGATTTGGTTGAATTAGTTCCTGAAGCTAAGCCGCCAGTATGTAAGATCATGGATTACAAACATTTCCTTTATGATCAAAAGCAAAAGGCTAAAGAAGCTAAGAAAAACCAAAAGCAGACTCAGCTCAAAGAGATGAAGCTCCGTCCTAGTACTGAAGAGGCCGATTATCAGGTTAAACTGAGAAAAATCGTGAGCTTCTTAGAAGACCAAGACAAAGTCAAAATCAGCATCCGTTTCCGCGGACGTGAAATGGCGCACCAAGATATCGGTCGCAAACAACTTGATCGTATCATTGAAGATACGGCTGATATCTCAAATGTCGAACAGTACCCTAAGATGGAAGGTCGTCAGATGGGTATGCTGCTTGGACCCACTAAGAAAAAGTAATCTGAATTATTGGATTCCTTTGAGTGGTCGCTATTAATCTATATAGCTGTTTATAACTCTAACCATCAATATGCTGCGGGATATTGATGGTTTTTTATTATTTGGGCTCAAAAACGGATGTAATGAACATAGCTATACTAAACATAATAGCCTAGCATCATTGACTGACGCTATTTTACAAAATCTACCTTCTCAACTTTCTGATTACACGGTAATCTAAAGGTCTATTTTATATTTACTAATCAGCATTTAGCGATAATGAATAACTGTTTTATAAAATCTAATATGAGCCAAAGACAATTTATAAGTGTATAAAAACAATATCTACCACGGCTGCTAGAGTCGTTAACAACAAACACTTCCTTTCTCCGATATCAGAGGATATTTCATGCAAGAATTGACGCCGCCAGAAAACGCCACAACTCCTAGTATCTCGCTAACAGCACCTGAACCTGTGAAAGAAATACAGAAAAGTGAAGCAGATCAGATGGTCAAATTGGATGAAAACCAGATTCCTGAGCTCGATGCCAAGGTTGATGCTTTTGTTGATCATGTACTTACTAATTCTGTGCATAGCGATGAATTTCGTCAAAACGTTCAATCTATCCATAACTTAGGTACCAAAGAGATTCGTGAATCTGCACAAGTATCTAATCGAATGTTAGATTTACCAGCAAAAAGTCTGAATGACAGTTTGTTTGACAACTCCCCTATTGCCAAATCGCTAACAGAGCTTCGCGGTATTGTCGAAGACTTAGATCCAAGTAAAAAAGAGCTAACCAACTCACGCAAACTATTTGGTCTTATTCCATTTGGTAACAAAGTGCAAGATTATTTCCGTCAATATGAGTCGGCACAATCACATATCAATGCGGTTGTTACCAGTCTCTATAATGGTAAAGACGAACTGCTCAAAGACAATGCAATGATTGAGCAAGAAAAAGTCAATATGTGGGAGCTGATGCAGTCTATTCGTCAATATGTCTATGTTGGCAAAAAGATTGATGAGCAACTAGAGCAAAAGGTTTACGCAATAGAAGCAACAGATCCAGAAAAGGCTCGCATCATTAAAGAAGAGATGTTGTTTTACGTCCGTCAAAAAAACACGGACTTTCTAACTCAGTTAGCAGTGAATGTACAAGGTTACTTGGCGCTTGATACCATTCGTCGTAATAACTTAGAGCTGATTAAAGGTGTTGATCGCGCAACCACGACGACTGTATCTGCACTGCGCACGGCTGTTGTTGTTGCCCAAGCGATGACCAATCAAAAATTGGTATTAGATCAAATCACTGCGTTAAATAAAACCACCAGTAGTTTGATTGAATCAACCTCAGCAATGCTCAAGCGTCAGTCAGGTGAAATCCATGAGCAAGCGACCAGCAGTAGCATTGAGCTTGATAAGCTACAAAATGCCTTCAATAATGTTTATGACACTATGGATATGATTAGTAATTATAAAATTGAAGCGCTAGATAACATGAAGCAAACGGTCAATACTTTGACCACGGAAGTAGATAAAGCACAAAAATACTTGGATAAATCAAATCAGACTACAGTATTAGAAGTCTCAAAAGAGCTGGATAGTAAAAAAATCACTAACCAGTCAAGCAATGTCGATATCGATATTTGATTTGTCTCTATAGCGGTCGTTAGTAAACTGACCACTTTTTGCTATCAGATACACATAAGACAATTGACGCAAGATATTGCAACGTCGTTCGTGTTAAGATAGCCACTATTAATAATTTTAAAAATAGATACGGTAATTTATGAGTTGGAATGATCCAAACGCCTCAAGTGAGGCAAAAAGATACGACAATCCTATCCCTAGTCGTGAGCTGATACTCAGCACGATTGCTGAGCATGGTGAAGTCACACATCAACAGTTGGCAAAAGCCTTTAACATCGATGATCCTGATCAGTTTGATGCTTTGGGCAATCGCCTAAAAGCGATGGCGCGTGATGGACAAGTAAACCGAGAAGGTCGTCCTTATCGTTATCGTACGGTGACCAAGCAAGATATCGTTTCAGGTACAGTGTCTGCACATCCAAAAGGTTTTGGATTTGTGGTGTTAAGTGATATGCCAGATTTGTTTTTGCATGAAAAACAAATGCGTTGGGTATTCAATGGCGACACGGTAGCAGCTGTTGGTACTTCAACAGACAATCGTGGACGTACCGAGGGCCGCATCGTTGATGTTGTCGAACGTCGTCAAAATAATTTTATTGGTACACTTGCTCGTGATGAAGACGGCTACTGCGTCGAGCTTGGTAGTCCAAATAGTCATCAACCGATTACGGTTACTGATGACAATGTGCAAGCGTTTGATGTCAAACAAGGCGCGCCTGTTAAAGTAGATATCATTGATTGGCCAAACCAGCATGAATTTGCCACTGGTAAAATCACTGAAGTGCTATCTGATGATAATGATCGTGAGTTGATTATTGAAACGACTCTGCTCAACTATGATATTCCATCAGATTTTAGTGAGGCTGCGCTTAAGCAAGCTGATGACTATAAAGAACCAACTGAGAAAGATATAAAAGGTCGTACAGATTTACGTCATCTACCACTTGTCACTATCGATGGTGAAGATGCACGTGACTTTGATGATGCTGTATTTGCTGAAAAACGTTCAGGCGGTAATTATCGCGTGGTCGTTGCGATTGCAGACGTTAGCCATTATGTGACACCGAACTCACCGCTTGACCAAGATGCTTATGAGCGAGGTACATCTGTGTACTTCCCTCATCGCGTGATTCCAATGTTGCCTGAGGTACTATCCAATGGTCTATGTTCACTGAACCCAGACCTAGATCGCTTGTGCATGGTTGCTGATATCAAAATATCGCGCGCAGGTAAAGTGACCGGCTATGAGTTCTATCCATCAGTGATACACTCGCAAGCACGCTTGACCTATAATCAAGTGAACGATTATTTCGTTAATCCAACTGATAAACGCTTGCCTAAGTCGTTGACTGGTAATAAAGACGTTAAAAAATCTATCAATACGCTACATCAATTGTATGAGTTATTGCTCAAGAAACGTGAAGAACGTCATGCAATGGAATTTGAAACGGTTGAAACGTATATTAAGTTCAACGAGAAAGGCGGAATTGAAGCGATTTTACCGCGTACTCGTGGTGACTCTCAAAAGCTTATCGAAGAATGTATGCTCCTTGCTAACACTTGTGCCGCAAACTTCGCACTTAAACATGAGCTACCAGTCTTATATCGTAACCATGATAAGCCTGATGGTGAGAAGTCGATGCGTATTCATGAGTATGCGAAAAACTTTGGCTTACCATTCCCAGAAGAGAATCCGACTCAAGCAGATTATCAGCGGATTATCGAAGCGACCAAAGATAGACCAGATGCGATTAGTATTCATAGCATGCTACTTCGTTCGATGATGCAAGCAAACTATGCACCTGACAATATTGGTCACTTTGGTCTGGCCTATGACGAATATAGCCACTTTACTTCACCTATTCGCCGTTACCCAGATCTCATGCTGCATCGCGGTATTAAAGCTCAAGTAACGAATAGCAAGCAGCCAGTCATGGACTTCTCGCTTGAAGGTGCTGGTACGCAAACGTCAGATACAGAACGCCGTGCAGAAAAAGCATCACGCTTTGTAGAGTCTTGGCTCAAGTGTCACTATATGAAAGACCATGTCGGTGAAGAGTTCGAAGGCGTGGTAACGACAGTTACTAGCTTTGGTCTATTTGTGACGCTAACTGACTTATATATCGATGGTTTGGTCCATATCTCAAACGTTGGCGATGATTTCTTTGTCTATGATGAACAGCAACAGCAGCTCATCGGTAAGGATAAAGGCACACTATTCGGGCTTGGCGATTCGGTAAAAGTACAAGTCGCTGGGGTCAACATGGACCTGTTGCAGATTGATTTTGATCTAAAAGAAAAACTGCAGTCTAGCGCTATGAACCAGACCAAAAAACAGCCTGCTAAAAAAGAGCAGCCTAAAAAAACCCCTGCGAAAAGAAGTAGTAATCGCAGAGGGTCTAGTAAAAAAAGTTAAGCGTAGACTGATATCAACATACCAATATTATAATACAATAAAAAGGCTAACGTGTTCGTTAGCCTTTTTTGTGCTTTGTACCTTTCAACTATCAATGATATAGCTACTTATTGAGCCTATTGTGCATCGTCTAATTGAGCGACACGCTCTTGCTCAGCTTGTTGTGCTTGGTTAATTTTGCTAGTAGCACTATCTACGATTGCTTTTGGCTGTTGACTAAGTGGCTGGCTAGTAATATCTGTTTCAGAGGCAACTATTGTAGTTTCAGTCTGTTCAGCGGCTACGCTACTGGCTGCAACCTCTCTGTGTTGTTCGTGACTATTACCGTTAATAATATTGAAGCCAAGCAACGCTACGATACCAATTACTGCAAAAATAATAACGTGTTTCATTTCCATAAAAAGTCCCTTATTTGAATAACCACCAAATATAGACTTTGTTGCACTTTTTATGCCTAAATTTTATTTAACGTCTAATACCTATTCTTGCGGGCTATTATTATTCAATAAATCAGTCTCATCTGAGCTTTGAGCAATTTCTTGTTCAACCTTTTCCATCAGCTTATCGTCAGGACGGGCATCGAGTACATCATTGGCGCTGCGACCTTGTAAAATAGTCTTAGCTCGAGCCTTTGCCTGCTTTTTATCTTGGTCATCCGACTGATTGTTTTCATTCTGATTGTTTTCAGCAGATTCAGGAGTAGTTGGGGTAACGGTTAGATCAGATTGAGTGTTATCTGCACTACCTCGTATGTGTTCAAAAGCTTTCTCTAACTTATTGTTAAAGCGTAGACGATAGATCGGTTCAGGTAAGCTAAAGCCTTCATTTTCTAGTGCATGTTTGGTTTCACGAATAGCGATACTGCGGGCTTTAGCAAAGTCGGTTTCTGATTGATCTACCCAAATCTGAAACTCCAAAACAATATTAGAATCACCCACATTAGTAATGATAGCAATTGCCTTAGGCTCATCTAAAACAAACGTTAGCGTATGTATCGCATCTAATCCTACTTTAATCGCTGCTAATGGATCATCATTGGCATCAACGCCCAATTCAAAAGTAAATCGCCGCTCAGGGTTTTTGGTATAATTTAGGATTGTACCTTTAAAAACTTCAGAATTAGGAATACGTAGTTGATTGCCATCTAATGTCATCAGTATCGTCGCGCGCGAGGTCAAACGAACCACAATGCCCTCCTGCCCATTAATCACAATATGATCGCGGGCGCGAAAAGGTTGGCGAATACTCAGCATTAATGAGGCAATGTAATTTTCGATCGTATCTTTGACTGCGAAACCAACCGCAATACCAATAACACCTGCCCCGCCAAGCAATGTACCTAAAATAGTCTCTGCGCCTATCAGACTTAGTCCTAGAATAAGACCAAAAATAATAAAAATGACTTTGACCGTTTGTGACAATAGCTCAGCGACAAATGGATTGGGCGTCAGACGTTGCCACATCTTTTTGCGATTAGATAACCAACTGCCAAACCATGCGACCAAACCAAATATGACAAAACCAACCAATAGTAGCGGTAGCGCTTTCACAAGATTGATCACTTGCGCCTTTAGACCTTGATAGACCGTTGAGACATTCTCTTGAACATCAAGCGTGCGATTAATTCTGTCTTCTACAGTGACGACATCTGTTATACGGTTGGTTAAATTAATTGCTTGCTGTGCTTTTCTTTCGTTAGCCGTCTCTCCCGTTAGGGTAACGACCCCTTGGGTAACACTAATATTGACAGCTTGTAGGCCTTCGATTTCAGAGAAGATACTGCTGATACGTTGACGGATGTCATTGTCTTTCTGCGGTGTAGGTGTGGTTTCGATTTGAGCATTGTTAGTGCTTTCGCCACTGATTACTGGCGGTGGGGCAGACGTTGGCAATGAGCTGTCAGGTTCTGCAATCTCCCCTGTTGATATCTCATTTTCTGATGTAGCAGAATTATCGTTAGATACGCTTTCCTCTGTTGTGTCTACACCTTCAGCCGTCTCTAAACCTAACGCTGCTGCAATGCCAGAAGTTTCTTCATCGGCAGCATGCGCTGAAAAAGCAAAAAGGATACTTATTAGCAACATCATTTGACCCCACGCTTTTATAGAACTGCGTACTATTGGACGGTCAATATAAGTGGCCATAAGCATCCTTTGTTTTTTAAGATTCTTTCTCGCTTAGCTGGTTGCTGATAATTAGCTGTCTGACTTTGACTATCTACCTTTAATTATCTAAGTAAAGCTGCGCTTCGCTCAAGTTCAGCGTACCTTCATAGATAGCTCGGCCAGTGATGATACCTTCAATACAATCACCATACGGCTTTAACAGCTCAATATCTTTTATATCGGTAACGCCACCTGATGCAATCACAGGTAAACCGCCTTCACGCGCCAAGTTAACAGTTTGCTCAACGTTGACACCTTGCATCATACCGTCACGAGCGATATCCGTATAAACAATTGATGACACGCCTACATCGGCAAAACGCTTGGCAAGCTCGGTCGCTTTGGTATCAGTCACGTTTGCCCAGCCATGAGTGGCTACCATACCGTCTTTGGCATCGATACCAACGATGATATGCCCTGCAAATTCACGGCAAGCCTCGGCGACAAAATCAGGATCTTCGACGGCTTTTGTACCGATAATGATATATGTCAAACCTGCAGTAATATACTGCTCGATAGTGTTCATATTACGTACACCGCCACCTAGCTGAATTGGCAAGTTCGGATAGGCTTTAGTGATGTCATTGACCACTTGTCTATGTACTGGTACGCCATCAAAAGCACCATTCAAATCAACCAAATGTAAGCGACGCGCGCCTTCATCTACCCAACGCGCTGCCATGGCAACTGGATCATCAGAGAACACCGTATCATCTTCCATACGGCCTTGTTTTAAACGTACACACTTGCCATCTTTTAAATCAATAGCTGGGATAATGACAGGCACAGCACACATATAGCATTCCTTATAAAGCACAAGATTGGCAATAAAGTTAGTAAATTAAAATTTTGAGAATGAAACGTCATCGAAGAATCAAATAACGAGAGAACATGTTGCTTGAAAGTAGCATAAATCATAGACAGATCGAAAACCAAGACATTGCCAGGTTAGCAATCTGTTTGAATACAAATAAAAAAAACAGAAACTAGAAAATCATAACCATAAGTTTTAGTAAATAGAATTACTACCAACAATCGTTAAATTGTATTACTGACTGGCAATTTTAGGTCAATTTAGCGTATAATCCTAGGTAAATTTTTATTTGTTTCTATGTGATAGTAACCATGTGTTACGCTTTTTGTTGAGTTGTTACGACTCACTAATACAACATGGTGATCAGGATGGATCGAGCAATCGCTCAATAGACCAATAAAATATTGGCTAAGAAATTGCTAAAAAGGGCTATCTGAAAAATCTCAACCAATAGTCTCTAAACCATCGATTCTGCGGTATTTAACCTCAATTAGATGTCTTGCAAGTCCCTATCACTAGCTAACTATATTAAAACCGTTACGATTAAAACTATAGCAGCTTGTAATAAGTGATGTTTGCTTATCAATTGCTTAGCTAGTTTGTCTCTTAATCAGTATATCATCTACCTTAATAGATCGTTATTTGGTCACACTCTTATTATATTGAATATCTTTAAACGGTATTAGTGAACGAGAGACGGTCAAACATACTGGTGTTACAAGTTTTAAATTTCAATGAAACGTGTGATAAAGCCATTTTACTCAAACCAATCTCTTTTAGCCATGCGCTGTAGCGATTGTTTTTGACGAAACGGTTTTAGCATACACCTTGGTAGCCAGTCGCCACTTTGGTAATTCGAATAAGACGTTAACGTGTTGTTAAGGAGTCTAAGGTCAGCGTTAATACTCTTACTAGTAGTTATGATCATGTATTGTTTTCACAGAGCTTTCATCCCTATTTTGCTATAAAAGAAATAGACGATTGAAGGCTTTATTGAGTGATACAAATGTTCATGCTATCGATATACCAAACAGGACGTCTGGTATCGTTTTAGACTATGGACTAAGTTTTCGCTTATGATTACCATCAAAAAAGGTTTGGATTTGCCCATCACTGGTGAACCCTCCCGCGAGATATCTGAGCACCAACCGACACATGTAGCACTTGTTGGCTATGATTATGTGGGTATGAAGCCCACTATGAATGTCAAAGAAGGTGACATTGTAGCCAAAGGTCAGCCCGTTTTTGAAGACAAAAAACGTGTTGGCGTGATCTACACTGCCCCTGCTGCCGGTAAGGTCGTCGCTGTTAAACGTGGCGAACGTCGAGTGTTTGAGAGTCTTGTGATTGCGGTCGACCCAAATGGTGAAGAAGTAGACTTTGAGCGCTATGACTCACAGCAGCTTGCTGACCTAGACTCTGAAGTCGTTGAAACCCAACTGATTGCCTCTGGCGAATGGACAGCGTTCCGTACGCGTCCTTATAGCCGCGCACCTGAAATCGGCGCTCGTCCACATGCCATCTTTGTCACAGCGATGGATACCAATCCACTCGCCGCTGACCCAATGCTTGTGATCAATGAGCAGCTACAAGCGTTCAATGATGGACTTGCTGTATTATCTACGCTTAGTCCAAAGACCTTTGTATGCCATCATGGCGATACCCAACTGACGCCAGTTGCGAAAACTGCAGCGAATAACGTCACTGAGTATCATGGTTTTGCTGGTAAGCATCCAGCTGGTCTTGCTGGTACGCACATTCATTTCTTGCATCCTATCAGCCGCGGTGTGACCGTATGGACGATTGGTTATCAAGACGTGATCGCAATCGGTAAATTGTTTACGACAGGTCGTCTATATACGCGCCGCATGGTGAGCTTGGCAGGACCTGCTGTCACTAACCCGCATTTGGTTATGACTGAACGTGGTGCTGATATTACTGCATTAACCAAAGGTAAGTTGGCTGCTGGCGAGAACCGTATCATTTCAGGTTCAGTACTGTCTGGTCGCAAAGTGTTTGAAAACATCGCATATATTGGTCGTTTTCACAATCAGATCAGCGTATTGACTGAAGGCCGTGAGCGTCCCGCATTCCACTTCTTTTCTCCAGGTAAAAACCGCTTCTCAAAACTGCCTATCTACATCTCGCAGTTTTTTGGTGGCAAAAAATACAACTTTACCACCACAAGTAACGGCTCACCACGAGCCATGGTACCAATCGGTGTCTATGAAGAAGTCATGCCACAAGATTACCTACCAACTCAATTATTACGTGCATTGATTGTTGAAGACATCATTAGCGCAGTAGATTTGGGTGTGCTTGAACTGGACGAAGAAGATTTGGCACTATGCACCTTTGTATCTCCTGGCAAATATGAATTCGGTGATATTTTGCGTGATAACTTAACGCGCATTGAGCTGGAGGGCTAACCACGATGAAATTTTTACACAATATGTTCGATCGTATGGAGCCATCTTTCACCAAAGGCGGCAAACACGAAAAGTACTACGCTATTTTTGAGATGTTTGATACGTTCTTACGTCAACCAAGCTCAACTACCTATGCGTCATCGCATGTACGTGACGGCATTGACTTAAAACGTATTATGATTACCGTATGGCTATGTACCTTCCCAGCGATGTTTTGGGGTATGTACAACATCGGTCATCAAGCACTAACCGCTATCGCTCAGCTTGGCTTGCAGCCTGAAGGCTGGCGTACTGTGATCACTAGCATGGCAGGCTATAACCCAGATAGTATTTGGGCAAGCTTTGTTTATGGTGCGATGCAGTTTTTACCTATTTATATCGTGACGTTTGCAGTAGGTATTCTCTGTGAGATTATCTTTGCTGTTGTCCGCGGACACGAAGTTAACGAGGGTTTCTTTGTAACTTCAGTTCTATTTGCATTATGTCTACCACCTGATATTCCTTTATGGCAAGTTGCCTTAGGTATTATCTTCGGTGTAGTCGTTGCAAAAGAAGTGTTCGGTGGTACGGGTAAAAACTTCCTTAACCCTGCCCTATCGGGTCGTGCATTCCTATACTTTGCTTATCCAGCCTATATGTCTGGTGACTCAGTATGGACGGCAGTAGACGGTTTCTCAGGCGCGACACCACTTGGCCTTGCAGCTCTTGGTGTGGTTCCTCAGGATTTCGTTGATGTCTATGGTAATGCGATTACTTGGAGTGATGCATTCTTAGGTAACATGCAAGGTAGTATCGGTGAAGTATCGACACTCGCTATCCTTATGGGTGCGGCAGTGTTGCTATGGACGCGTATTGCTTCTTGGCGCATTATGGCAGGTTGTGTGGTCGGTCTGATTGCCACCTCGCTTGTATTCAACATGATTGGCTCTGAAGACAACATGATGATGAGCTTGCCGTTCTACTGGCACTTAGTTATTGGTGGCTTCGCTTTCGGTGCTGTATTTATGGCAACTGATCCAGTATCAGCTGCACATACAAACAAAGGTCGCTGGGCTTACGGTATCCTAATTGGTTTTATGACTGTATTGATTCGCGTCATCAACCCTGCTTTCCCAGAAGGCATCATGCTGGCCATTCTATTCGCCAACTTATTTGCTCCATTGTTTGATTACTTTGTGACTCAAGCAAATATTAAACGCCAAACCGCTCGGAGGGTTCGCTATGTCCAAGCCCAAAAGTAATAACGCGAAAACCATCAGTGTGGCTTTGACGCTATGCTTGGTGTGTTCAGTATTGGTCTCAGCAGTGGCTGTTGGTCTAAAGCCTGCACAAATTGAAAATGCACGTCTAGACCGTAACAAGAATATCTTGGTTGCTGCTGATCTATACGATGCTGAATCTGATACTGCAGATGATGTCGCTGAACGATTCAAAGATTTTGACGTAGAAATTATTGACTTAAACGAAGGTAGTTATGTCGATGATGCGACACTAGCAGAGGCAGGTATTCCTGATCGTAATGCTTATGACGCCAGTCAAGCGACGAAAAACCAAGCATTAAGTGAAGACTTGGGTGACAACGATCCTGCTGGTATTGGTCGTAAACCAAAATATGCCAAAGTCTATGTCAAAAGCGATGACGCAGGTCAGCCAGAAACGGTTGTATTACCAATTCAAGGCTACGGTCTATGGGGTACTATCTATGGTTTCTTAACGCTCGAAAGTGATATGAATACCATCAAAGGTATCAGTTTCTACGAGCATAAAGAAACCCCGGGTCTTGGTGCTCGCATTGAAGAGCCAGAATGGCGTGCAAAGTGGAGCGGTATCGAGTCTTATGACGAGAATGGCAACGTTGCCACTGGTGTAACCAAAGCTGGTAATCCAAAAGAGAACTGGGTTGATGGCATCAGCGGTGCAACATTGACTAGCCGCGGCGTTAGCAACATGATTCAATTTTGGTTAGGCGAGCAAGGTTATAAGCCTTATTTAGACACGCTACGTGAAAAGAGTGGCCAAACGGTTGAAGATGCAGACACACAAGCAAATCAACCAAAGCCGGCAGCTCAACCTGAAACCGAATTGGCAGCCAAGCTACCAGTAGCAAACGGCAAGGAGGCATAACATGGCTGACACTAAAAGCATTTTAACCACGCCTATCTTTGATAATAACCCTATTGCCCTACAGATCCTTGGTATCTGTTCGGCATTGGCTGTCACCACCAGCATGGCTAACGCTATGGTCATGTGTGTGGCATTGACCTTGGTAACGGCATTTTCAAGCTTCTTTATCTCGATCATCCGTAAACAGATTCCATCAAGCATTCGTATCATCGTACAGATGACAATTATTGCTTCGTTGGTTATCTTGGTTGATCAGGTACTAAAAGCAGTCGCTTATGACGTCAGTAAAGGTCTATCTGTCTTCGTTGGTCTGATCATCACTAACTGTATCGTTATGGGCCGTGCTGAAGCATTTGCTATGAGCAATCCACCAATCCCAAGCTTTTTAGATGGTATTGGTAACGGTCTTGGTTACTCAGCAGTACTGCTATTCGTTGCAACTATCCGTGAACTATTGGGTGCTGGCACTTGGTTCGGTATGACTATCTTGCAGCCAGTCACTGATGGCGGTTGGTACATACCAAACGGTCTATTACTATTACCACCTTCAGCGTTCTTTATCATTGGTTTGTTCATCGCTATCGTCCGTATCTGGAAGCCAGAACAAGTTGAAGAAGCTGAGTTTGTAATGAAGCCGCAGTCTAAAGGCATGGCACATGGAGGCGGTCACTAATGGGACATTATGTTAGTTTATTTATAACCTCAGTCTTTATTGAGAACATGGCGCTTGCCTACTTCTTAGGCATGTGTACTTTTTTGGCCGTATCCAAAAAAGTCTCTACAGCGATTGGTCTAGGTGTTGCGGTTGTTGTCGTGATGGCAATTACCGTTCCACTAAACAACTTACTATTCCAGTTCATTCTAAAAGATGGTGCGCTGGCATGGGCAGGTTTCCCTGATATCGACTTGAGCTTCTTAGGATTGCTAAGTTATATCGGTTTGATTGCAGCCACCGTACAGATCCTAGAAATGTTCTTGGACAAGTTTGTACCGAGTCTATATAACGCACTTGGGGTATTCTTACCACTAATCACCGTAAACTGTGCCATCTTGGGTGGTGTACTATTTATGGTTGAGCGTGATTATAACTTTGGTGAATCTGTTGTCTATGGTGTGGGTGCAGGCTTCGGTTGGGCACTTGCTATTACAGCATTGGCGGGTATCCGTGAAAAGCTAAAATACTCAGACATTCCAGCTCCGCTGCGTGGTCTTGGTATTACTTTTATCACGGTTGGTCTTATGTCGCTCGGCTTTATGTCGTTCGGTGGTATGTCCATCTAAACCGCTAAGCTCAAAGCTTTCATTAGCTATTTGACTTATTTAATTCATTTATTCGGTAGAGGTTTGGGTACAGCATAGATTATGCCCCCACACCCCTACCCCATAGATTAAGGATACCTACCATGGATTACGCTACGGCGATTGGTGGCGTTGCTATGTTTACCTTGATCATCATGGGCCTCGTCGCTATTATTTTGGCGGCGCGCTCAAGACTGGTCAGTTCAGGCGATGTCACTATCCATATTAATGATAATCCCGATAATGATGTGGTGACACCAGCTGGCGGCAAACTACTACAAACGCTAGCGGGCGAAGGTATATTTTTATCTTCAGCTTGTGGTGGTGGTGGTACTTGTGCGCAGTGTCGTTGCCGCGTTATTGAAGGTGGTGGTTCTATTTTGCCCACCGAAGAAGGCTATTTTACTCAAGGTGAAATTCGCAATCACATGCGCTTGGCTTGTCAGGTAGCTGTTAAGCAAGACATGAAAATTGAGATTGATCCTGAGTTCTTTGATGTACAAAAATGGGAATGTGAAGTTATCTCTAACGATAACGTTGCTACCTTCATTAAAGAGCTGGTACTAAAAATTCCAGAAGGCGAAGAAGTAAACTTCCGCGCTGGTGGTTATGTACAGTTGGAAGCGCCACCGCATGAAGTACACTACAAAGACTTTGTGGTTGATGAAGAGTATAGAGAAGACTGGGAAAAATTCGGCATCTTCAACTATGTTTCAAAAGTTGATGAGCCAGTTATCCGTGCTTACTCAATGGCTAACTATCCTGAAGAGAAAGGCCTCATCAAATTTAATATTCGTATCGCAAGTCCACCACCACGTGGTCCTGACGGTATCCCACCAGGCAAAATGTCTTCATGGGTATTTAGCTTAGTACCTGGTGACAAAGTAACGGTTTCAGGTCCTTATGGTGAATTCTTTGCCAAGAAGACCGAAGCTGAAATGATCTTTGTCGGTGGTGGTGCTGGTATGGCCCCAATGCGCTCACATATCTTTGATCAGCTCAAACGCCTGAATACTGATCGTAAGATTAGCTTCTGGTATGGTGCTCGTTCTATCCGTGAGATGTTCTACGTTGAAGACTATGATCAGCTAGAAGAAGAGTTCGATAACTTTGAGTGGCATGTTGCACTGTCTGACCCACTACCAGAAGATAACTGGGAAGGTCCAACAGGCTTTATCCACAACGTATTGCTCGAAAACTATCTGAAAGATCATCCAAACCCAGAAGATTGTGAATACTACATGTGTGGGCCACCGATGATGAACGCTGCCGTAATCGACATGCTACACAGCATGGGCGTGGAAGACGAAAACATCATGCTTGATGATTTCGGTGGTTAAGTTAGAAGATTAATCTGACACAACAAATCTAAGAATAAAAAAGAGAGTCTCAATTGAGGCTCTTTTTTTGTGCGATTTCTACACCTAGTGGTGGTGGCTTTAAAGGCTACAAATCTAGCTAGTAGAGTCGCTTTATTATCCTATATCATGGACTATCTAAAAATTGAGAAAGGACTCTTATGAAAACGAAATACAAAGATCTGACCATTTGGATTACAGGTGCTTCTAGCGGTATTGGACAAGCATTAGCCGTTGCGTTCGCCAAGCGCGGCGCTAGAATTATTCTAAGTGGACGTGACAGCGATAAGTTAGAGGTGGTTAAAAATAGCTGCAAACGTACTAACAAACATATTGTCATTCCTTTTGATATTGCTGATGCCAATCAAACCAAAGAAGCCTACGCTACTGCTAAAGCTCAGACTGGAAAAATCGATTGGCTCATCAATAATGCTGGCATCAGTCAACGCTCACTTATCATGGACACGGCTGAAGAAGTTGAACGCCAACTCATGGAAATAGATTACTTTGCCCAGACGCGTCTTACTAGGTTGGTGTTGCCTGATATGATTGCACAAGGCGGTGGCAAAGTAGTGATGGTTTCAAGTGTGGCAGGTTTATTAGGCACACAATATCGCGGTGCTTATGGGGCAGCCAAGGCAGCGCTGCATATGTGGGCAAATAGTTTGCGGGCTGAGCTACATGACCAAGGCATAGAAGTAGCTACGATATTCCCAGGGTTTATCCAGACCAATGTCTCTATTAATGCGTTGACTGGCGACGGTAGCGCACAGGGTACGATGGATGAAGCGACTAATAACGGCTTGACTACAACTGAATTTGCTAAACAAGTTGTTAAGGCGCTTACCAAAGGAGAGGAATATATCATCGTCGCTGGGCGCAAAGAAAAGCTGGCCACGCGGGTCAACCGCATCTCTCCACCAAAACTCTATAAGCTCATACGTGAGTCAGAAGTGAAATAAGCCGCTCAACCGAACGAATTGTCGCTGAATAGTGCGTTCGTTGGTATTTTGGGGTTTAAGGGGTGTAAAATGAGCGTGGCTTGTTTTACACCCTACTCATTTCTACGCCATACCGAAAATATTATGAAAAACACAATATCCAGCTCAACCTCCAAAAGAACTATGCACCTTACCTTAGTAAGCGTCGTTGGTCTTGCCAGTATTTTAGGTCTTAGTGCTTGCCAGCAAACCCCGGACTATAATTATCTGATCGGTGAGACGATGGGGACGAGCTATCATATTAGCTATCAGTTGCCTGATGATGCAGACGAAGCTGCCATACAAGCTGCGGTAGACGAACGCTTAAAACAAATTAACGATAGTATGTCGACTTATCAAAACGACTCAACGATATCTACATTCAATCGTTTGGGCAAAGACAAACCTATTACTATCGATGCTGATTTTAGTCGCGTGTTAGATGTGTCACAAACTGTTTATCAACAATCTGGCGGCGCTTTTGATCCTACCGTTATGCCATTAGTAAATACCTGGGGCTTTGGAAGCACCATGACTGTTGAGCGTCTGCAAAGTCCACCGACCGCCGTTGAGATTGCACAAGCCGAAGCACTGGTAGATTTTGAGAGCATTATAAAAAAAGACAATACTATCTACAAAACCAAAGACGGCGTTGGTTTAGATTTTTCTGCTGTTGCCAAAGGTTATGGTGTCGATGTCATCGCTGACGTACTGAGAGATGATTATCAGATTCGTAATTATATGGTTGAGATTGGCGGTGAAATTGCCACTTCTGGTGTGAATAATCAGCAGCAGCCATGGCAAATTGCTATTGACGCCCCTATTGAAGGCAGCACTGTCAGCGAGCGTCAAACCATATCTGCTATTCGCCAACCAAGAAATACAGCAAGCCAAATGCATTTAGCCACCTCTGGCAACTATCGAAACTCTGTCATATTCGACGGCAAACGCTATAGCCATACTATTGATCCGACAACGGGCAACCCTATTGCAGGCGGCGCCCCTTCAGTCACTGTCGCCGCAGATTCTGTTGCGTTGGCGGATGCATGGGCAACCGCTCTTACCGCAATGCCTTACCAAAAAGCGCTAGACGTTGCTAAAACGCAAAATCTAGCAGCCATGTTCGTCGTACTAGCTGATGATATAGAGGAAAGCGGCTCTAACGAAACACCTAATGACAACATTGACGACTGGCAAGTGGTACAGACCCCAGCGATGCAAGCTTTACGTGCTGACAAAAAGCTTTAATCATATTCTAAGGCTTTAAAGTTACTGGTGAGTGATAGATGTGAAACAAGAGAATACGTTAACGCATAACGAGTTGCACTAAAATTTGTTATACTATTATACAGTTGTTATTAAAGGTGCTTAACTGTCGTTAACTCAAGTAGCACTACTAATGACTGCCCTACTTTTAAAAACGAGGTTTCCTCTATGCTTAGCCAACTGCTTCCTATGCTTGCCATTACCTTCACCGTGTTTGTCCTATTCTTCATTTTTATGGGCGTCGGTTATATGGTCAAAAAAAAGCCGCTTAGAGGATCTTGTGGCGGTGTTGCCAAATTGATGGGCGATGAAAATTGCTCGTTTTGTGGCAATGATCCCAATAAGTGCGATTCATTGATTGCTGAGCAACAAGAGAATGCCTTAAGAGCTGCTCAATTGGGTAAATCAGTTTAAAAGACTATTAGTTACCATATGCTGGTAGCATTTACTTAACATATGTTCTTATAATAGCGTCAAGTCATCCAAAAGTGACTTGGCGCTATTTTTGTTGTTCGATAAAACTTCCTATTATCGCAATCTCTTATTATCACTGCTCTAAGGCAGTAATTCGAAGTAACCACACCTACATTTTGACTAACCTGCCTACCAACTTATCAAAGTCAGTTCAGCAAATTGTATGTCTTACGCGCTACACATATTTTTCGGTCTGATTTACGATATGGTTTACCGTCTGGGTAAATGCTCTCTGGTGTTATTTTATAAGCGGCTATTTTTTAGCGCTGATGAATAACGTGTTCTTTTCCGCTGTTATCGTTGTGCTGCTATGTCTACCTCGTCCAATCTATCTTCTACATCTGGTCTACCCTCGTCACGCTTTACCTTTTGGTTGGTGCTGTGTGCCATGGTTCTGCTAGCCATCAATATGCGTGCACCTATTGTCGCGCTAGGTTCTATTGCCCCAGTGGTCAAAGACGCGCTTGATATCTCTGAGTTCCAGATAGGTTGGTTAGGGGCTATTCCTATGCTGAGCTTTGCCATTGGCGCTTTGATTTCTCCAGCAATTGGTAAGCGGTTCGGGCTAGAGAATACGCTGATTGCCATGATTGGGCTGTTGACGGTAGGGATGGTTATTCGTACTGCTATCCCGACATGGGGTGGGTTTCTCATTGGTACCTTGTTGCTTACCCTCGCCATCGGCTTCGCTAATACGTTAGCAGCGCCTGTTATCAAACAGCGTACCCCGCAACATATTCCGCTGATTACTGGTCTGTTAAGTCTCACGATGACCATAGCAGCAGGTATTGTCGCAGGTGTGGTACTCCCATTATCTGAACAGGTAGGTTGGCAGTGGGCTTTGGGTGGTTGGACGATTTTAAGTATTTTTGCTTTTGTAATTTGGCTATTCTTGCGGGTTCGTTTGGGTTCATCTAACCATCAAGCAGTTATCCCTGCTGCATTAGACGCTTCTGAAATCTCCATGTGGCGAACCACCTTTGCGTGGCAGATAGCTATTTTTATGGGATTACAGTCTTTGCTGTTTTACACCATCGCCAGTTTTTTACCGTCAATTTGGGTTAGCAAAGGGTTATCGGCTGTCAGTGCAGGGCAAATGAATGCCGTGTTCCAGTTTATGGCGCCTATTTCTATTTTAAGCCTAACGTGGCTGGTCAATCGCGGTCGTCCTATTCAAGCGCTAGCAGTGTTTGCCGCTGTGCTAAATGTCGTTGGTATATTGGGCGTCAGTTACCTCTCAACTGACTTAGCGTGGCTATGGTCGGGCATGATGGGCATGGGCTGTGCGGCAATTTTTACCCTTTGTATGATGTTGTTCTCTATGCGCACCTATACGACCAATCAAGCAAGTGAGCTGTCAGGTATGGCTCAAGCAGTCGGTTATGTCATTGCGTTTTTTGGACCGTTAGGTACAGGCTGGCTGCATGAAATGACAGATAGCTGGAGTATGCCACTTTTTATCCTGCTGATACTGATGATTGCCAACGTAGTGATTGCTTGGCTTGTTAGTCGTCCAGTGATGGTCGATGGCAAAACTATTTGAGTTGAAGCAGTCTTTTGCAATTAGCCTTTGCTGTCTACAAGACTATGATTGCTAAAGCGCAATAAAGCGGTCTTAAATTAACCTTAGGGCAATATTGGTCGCTGTCTTATTTTGCTACACTGGCTTGATTGCACATAGGACACAACACTCATGATAAAAATTCCTACTCATTTTGCTCAGCGCTTGCCTGCTATTGTCACACTTACAGCTGTCATAGCTATCAGTGGCTGCCAAAAAGAGGCTGAAACTACCGCTGCTAATGATACGCAGAGTACCAATACTGAAACGATCAACAGCCAAACCAGCACTGCGCCAGTAGCAACTGAAGCTGCATCGTCAACTGAACAACAGATCAATTCGCCACTGACGATATTGGCGCTTGGTGACTCACTGACTGAAGGGCTAGGAGTCGATGGTGACGCCAACTACCCTGCGCAGTTAGAAGCCAGCCTAAAAGAGCTCGGCTATACCAATGCCAAGGTCATCAACTCAGGCTTGAGTGGTGAAACCAGCACTGGTTTGGTCAATCGCTTGGATTGGGTGGCGCAAACTGAACCTGATATTACTATCTTGACGATTGGTGCCAATGATGCCATGCGTGGCCTAGATGTAGCGACCATTGAGGAGAATATCCGTACTGCAGTTAAGCGTCTGCAAGATAATGGCAGTGAGGTCATCTTGGGCGGCATGTCGATCTATGACAATCTAGGCAATGACTATGTTTCCGCGTTTTCAGACATCTACCCTCGTGTGGCAGAAGATATGAATGTCCCTCTTATTCCTTTCTTTTTAGAAGGTGTGGGCGGTGATCCTGATCTCAACCAAGCAGATGCCATTCACCCGACCAAAGATGGTTATACGATTATCGTCAATGACAATATCCTACCTATCTTAAAGCCTGAGCTTAAAAAGCTGCAAGCCAGCAATACCGCTGATGCAACAGCGTCAACAACTACTAACGCGTCAACTGAGACCACGAAATGACCTCATCAAATTCAGCTGATACAGCGCCGCCTAGCACAACAGAAAAAGCCTTATTGACCGCCACGCATTTAAACAAAACTGTGCAAGTCGGTGAACAAACATTATCCATCATTAAAGATGTGAACGTTTATATTAATGCAGGCGAGTTTGTGGTCATCATGGGCAAATCTGGCTCTGGTAAATCGACCTTATTAGGACTATTAGCGGCATTAGATTACCCAGACAATGGCACTGTCGAGCTGGCAGGTCAAATGCTCAGTAGCCTTGATGAAGACGCACTAGCAGCTATCCGTCAGCGTGACATGGGCTTTGTGTTTCAGTCATTTCACCTATTGCCAACCTTAACGGTAGCTGAAAATATTGCATTTCCACTTGATATCGCACGGCAGCCAAACCCTGCACGAGTCGATGAGTTAATCGACGCTGTTGGACTCGGTCACAGACGAGACAGTTTGCCCAACCAATTATCTGGCGGTGAGCAGCAACGTACTGCTGTCGCTCGCGCATTGGTGTCGCATCCAAAAATCGTATTCGCTGATGAACCTACAGGCAACTTGGATGAGCAAAACGCCGACCAAGTGATGCAGCTGTTGTTGGATTTAAGACAAAAAGTTGGCTCGGCATTGGTGGTCGTGACCCATGACCCTGCATTAGCTGACATGGCAGACCGCGTCATTACGATGCATGATGGCATCATAGATGGATCAGCTGCTAATGGATAAACCTTCTATAGACACCAATGGTAGCACCGACGCTATGACGCAAGACAAAAGTAGCAATCCTTTTAGTGCTCGTACATTAGGCGCACAGGCTTTGTCTCGCAGTTGGTGGCGACGCTGGGTATACCCGCTGCTGTTTTTGCTCACATTGATGCTATCGCTAGCCACTTATCTGACCTTGGACTCTATCCAACAGTCAGTAAACACCTATGTCAATGACAACCAGCTGGCACTCGTCGGTGGCGACTTAATACTAGAAAGTAAGCAAGATTGGCCTGAGGAAGTCTTGGCGCAAGTCCAGACGTTGCCTGATAGCCAAACGGTCTATGATTATCAGTTCAATGCCATGCTAGTCGCAGCCGACCAAACACTATTGGCGCGTATCAAAGGCGTAAGCGACGCTTATCCTCTATACGGTAACGTCGAGCTGGCGTCAGGCAAGCCACTATCCGAGCAGCTGAGTACCGATAGCGTGGTCGTCGCGCCGGAAGTATTGAGAAGCCTGAACGTCGATATCGGTGACAACATCACTATTGGTGAGGGGAAATTTACCATCAGTGATGAGTTAATTAGAGAGCCAGATCGCCCGCTGACCGCCTTTGGCTTCGGTGGTCGCGTCATGATGCAGCAAGACGCATTAGAATCAACCAACCTCATGGGGCAACGCAGCCGAGTCAGTTACCAAATCGAGATGGCAGGTACGCCTGAAGCGATCGCCACTCAGCGTGAGCAGCTGACACAGATGCTGGTCAATTATCCTGAGATTGAGCTATCTGACTCTACCTCAGAGGAGACATCTGTCTCACGCATCTCTGACAATGTATTGATGTTCTTAAAATTGCTAGTCATTGCTGTTCTATTATTATCTGCGGTTGCCATGTATGGGGTGATTACTGCGTTTGTGTCCAAGCAGCAATCCAACGATGCCATACGCATGGCGCTGGGTGAGACCAACCGTTCGATTAAACGTAGCTATTATTGGCTGCTATTAATCATGGCAGCTTTGGCCTGCGTCGCTGCCGTGTCACTGAGCCTTGTACTGCTCAAGATTGGTCAACCGTATCTGACGGCCATACTGCCAGCAGATTTGGGACTGGCTATCAATCCGATTAGTATCTTCAAAACCATCGTCATCGCCCTTGTCATGACCCTACTCATTACCCAGCGTAGTCTACGCGCACTTGATGGTACAAAGCCTGCGGTACTGCTAAATCAAGCGTCTGATCAATCATCAAAACGCCTGTCTTGGCAGCAGCGGATACCATTCTTACGCTATGGATTATTACTCATCGGACTCTACGCCTTCCTCGCTTACGAGGTGAATTCTTTAACGTTAGGGGCACAGATACTGGTTGGGTTGATTGTATTCATTGCGGTATTTTGGGCATTGGCACGTGGTTGGCTCAAGCTACTAGCGCGCATCGCCACTGGCAAAAAAATCAGCTGGATGCAGCGCATTGCGATTCATAATCTGGCGCGCAAAGGCAATCAATCAGCGCTATTCTTTGTGACACTATCATTATCCGTTGCGGTATTGACCCTTATCACGTCGATCAATCACAGTATCAATGAGCAGTTTATCAATGCCTATCCTGAAGACGCGCCAAATCTGTTTTTATTGGATGTGCAGACCGAGCAGCACGATAAGATCGACAGTATTATCAAAGAACCTGTCACTTATTATCCAGTGATTCGCGCACGTATCGGTACGGCTAATGGCGTGGAGCCGAAAGATATCGACGCGCCAGAAGGCGAAGACGACCCTACTCGGGTGTTCAATTTGAGTTATGCTGATACCATCATGGACACAGAGTTCATTACTGAATCGCTGACTGACGATGCGCTGTATACCCCGATTGAAAATCAAGATCATAGCGCCTCTGCCCTTGAGCAAGTGCAGCCATTATCTATTTTGGATACGGCAGCCGAGATGCTAAACGTCGGTATGGGCGATCAGATCAGCTTTAATATTCAAGGGATTGAGCTGATTGGAGAGATTACCAGTATTCGCTCGCGTTTCGAGCGTGGTCCGAGTCCGTTTTTCTACTTTTTGTTTGAGCCTAAGATACTGACTAGCGCACCGCAAATTCAGTTTGCGACGGCGCATGTCTCTGCTGATGATATCCCTGAATTGCAAGGTAATCTGGTACGCGAGTTCCCCGCTGTGACCAGCATCGACGGTACGATTATCGCTGAGCAAGTCCAAGGATTAGTCGCGCAGATGAGCCGCTTGGTGTATATCTTTACTTTGCTTGCTTTGCTGACTGGCATCATGGTGCTCATCAGCTCGCTACTGTCTACTTCACAAGATCGTATGAAAGAGAGTGCGTCGTTTAGACTACTCGGTATGCAAAAGCGTGACTTGTATATGCTCAATATTTTAGAGCTGGGTGTGCTTGGAATTAGCGCAGCGACATTTGCCGTGATTATCGCTACTGGCGGTGCTTGGCTGGCGGTTACTCAGTGGTTTAATCTGCGCTTTAGTGTGCCGTGGGCAAACTTAGGACTTGGCGGTATTGCGTTAGTGGCTTTGCTATTTGCCATTGCCATTATTTATGTGAAATTGGTGGTTGGGCGCGGGATTATGGCGCGGGTCAGGGCGATGGTTTAAGCGTATTGGATTTTGGCTTTAAACGAAAAACCCCTTAATAGGGGTTTTTTAGTTCTATATTATCTATCAGTTTGGATGCAGTGGTAGCTAGTTCGCTAAGAGTAATTTTTTTATTAGGGCTAGACTGCTTTTATCTACGTCAGGTTAAACTCAAGAAATATTAAGTTCATACTCTTTCATTTAAATACTCTTTGAACAGTTTAAAGTGACCTTTCACCTGTCTTTTAACATTCTTAGATTTATGCACTTCTGAAACCCTGAAGACGTAACTAATATAATTTCTTTTGCCTATATAGGTAAACCTAGAATGAAGCGTTCTTCTATAAATTTTAGTGCCGTTCTGATTATTATTTTCTTCAAGTTTCCTGTAATGTGCTGAACGCATGCGAATAGCTTTTCTCAATTTACGGTTATATCTAGAAATACCTGTATCTCTGAGAAATACTTGCTCGCCATCGTATAATAACCCTAAATACTGAAGTTTACTTGGATGGTTGTAACTAACGTTATTAATATCATAGTCCACAACTCCATTTTTGAAAGCAACTCTTTGAGTCTTTTTGCTATTGAGCTGGATTTTTAATTTCGCTATTTCATTGAGTATGAAATTCGTGAGGTGAGGTTCATATTCTTTTCTTACAATAAAAATCATGTCATCACTGTATCTAAAATATTTACCATTAATGCTTTCCAAATAGTTGTTTATATTTTTATCAAAATCCATCATATAAATATTTGATAATAATCCACTTAGAGAAGAGCCTTGAGGTATTCCTTTTAGAGATGTGTTAGTACTAATTAATCCTTTACCTCTAACCCTACTTCGGAAATCTTTGGAGTTACAAAGCACCCTATGACGTTTATGTAAAGTTTTGGAGTTTAAAGAGAGTCCAAACTCATCGTAAAGTAATACTTTATCCACAGCTGCAAATCTAGTAAGAGATTTATAAATTTTATAGTGATCATCTGGTAAACGACCCTCACCTAATAGTAAGCGCCAGTTATCTATAAGTATTTGATGATCAAGGTTATCGAAAAACTTCGAGACATCGTAGCATAGTACAATACAATTTTTTTGTTGAGAAATGATAGAAAAAACATCTCTACTGAAATGAATATTGCATTTAGAAACTACTTTATTATTGATGACTCTTTCCACTTTCCTATAAGCTAAAATGCAATCTTCTAAACCATTTCTAGAGAGATAATCCTCGTAAGGCCCTTCTAGCAATTTCGCATAATATGCATATATATCACTATCAAAATGACTGGCATAACTTATGAGTCTAGTTTTAGATTTGGTGACAGCATATTTCTTAGCTTTTTTATATGAAATAAATGGATAAAGAGAAGACGACATAAGTCTAGGTGAACTGATGACAGGTTTATAGTTTAATTTAGGATGTAGATAGCTTTTCTCAATTTTTTTATCGATTAAATCGTACGATATGAAAGGATAAAAAGAGTGCTGAATGATGTTAGAAGGGTGTGTGACATAGTCGTATAAATAGGCAGGTGAACGCTTTTCATCAAAATGTAAATAATTACGTTCTTTTTGCTTATTTTTAAAAAAAGATTTGTCTATTGAGCTCATTAGCTTATTGCCAACTTAAGAGGGTCGGATGACTGTAATCCTTAACTTCTTTAGAAGCACCCCTCAAAAGTCTACGTCTCCTTCTAAAACTACAAAGGCGACCTCCTCGCGGTACAGTCCAACATGTAAGAGGAAATGCGATATGCTCAACATAATAATCTTGATAAATATACTGGTCGTATACATAACAAATGATTATACAGCGGCTCAAATTAGCATTCTAACGTTAGAATGGTCATTTGGGACGTTCATCCGAAAATTGACATATGCAACCATCTAAGCTAAACCTAGATGCACGTCTATTCTCAAATATTTCCCTATTTTTGTCAAGAAATATCTATTTGAGAACGTAGGTAGAATTCGTAATAGTGAATAAATGATGTGGTAAATTGCATAAGTTACTAAACTTGCTTATCAGAAAACCATATTTTTCTTAGGTCAGCATAAAAAATAATTAAATACAAAATTCTAAGCTAGAACACCTTTTTTACTTCACTCAACGTACAAGAATATAAACCAATATCAGCCATGCAGTTTGCTTATTTATTGGGGGGATTACCTAGCCCTCATTTGCTATACTAACCTAACTTTTATCAATCAAATTTTTTCTTATACATTCCTCCAAAACAGCACGGTAGTCTTATGAAATTCTCAAAGTTCGGTCAAAAATTCACCCAGCCCACTGGCATCTCACAATTAATGGACGATCTAGGCGATGCGCTAAAAAGCGATCAGCCAGTCAACATGCTGGGTGGTGGCAACCCTGCCAAAATTGATGCCGTGAATGAGTTGTTTCTGGAGACTTATAAAGCGCTTGGTAATGACAATGACGCAGGTGTGCCCAATAGTAGCGCCATTGTTAGCATGGCGAACTACTCTAATCCACAAGGGGATGCCGCCTTTATCAATGCCTTGGTTGGCTTCTTTAACCGTCATTATGACTGGAACCTGACAGCAGAAAACATCGCCCTGACCAATGGCTCACAGAACGCGTTTTTCTACCTGTTTAACCTATTTGGTGGCGCTTTCACTAATGAGAAGAATGAGTCTGTCGACAAATCTATCCTGCTGCCATTGACCCCTGAGTATATCGGCTATAGCGATGTGCATGTCGAAGGTCAGCATTTCACAGCCGTACTGCCACATATCGATGAAGTAACTCATGATGGCGCAGAAGGCTTCTTTAAGTATCGTGTGGACTTTGATGCATTAGAGAACTTGCCAGCGCTACAGGAAGGTCGTGTCGGCGCGATTTGCTGCTCACGCCCAACCAACCCAACTGGCAACGTGTTGACCGATGACGAAATGGCGCATCTGGCCGAGATTGCCAAACGCTATGACATACCGCTTATCATCGATAATGCCTATGGTATGCCCTTCCCTAACATCATCTACTCTGATGTTAACCTAACATGGGACGACAATACGATTCTATGCTTTAGCCTATCTAAGATTGGCCTGCCTGGCATGCGTACGGGGATTATCGTGGCGACTCCTGAAGTCATCGCTGCTGTTAGCTCGATGAATGCCGTGGTCAATCTAGCGCCGACGCGTTTTGGTGCCGCGATTGCCACGCCATTAGTAGAAAACGACCGTATCAAGCAATTATCAGATGACGATATCAAGCCGTTTTATCAACAGCAGGCGAGCCTAGCTGTGAAGCTGTTAAAAGAAGCATTGGGGGATTACCCACTGATGATTCATAAGCCTGAAGGCGCAATTTTCTTATGGTTATGGTTTAAAGACTTACCGATTACCACGGTTGAGCTATACGATATTTTAAAAGAAAAAGGTACACTCATCGTACCAAGTCAGTACTTCTTCCCTGGTGTCGATGTCAGCGATTATCAGCACGCGCATGAGTGTATTCGTATGAGTATTGCGGCTGATGAGCAGACACTGACTGATGGTATTAAAGTGATCGGTGAAGTGGTACGTGAGTTGTATGATGAAGCCAAAAAATAAGATTGGCTGCTAAAATAATAATTTCAAATAGCAAAAAAAACGGACTTTAATAGTCCGTTTTTTTATGGCGTTTGGTCAATGAAGTCGATTTGTTGGTTGGTCGAAATATGGTCGTCCATTTATTTAAGCCATAAAGCACATAAGATAGCATACAAGTATTGATCAAATCACGAATACTCGCGATAATCTGTTTACGGTTTAAACCCGTCAGACCTAGCGATTCAATCGTCTCTCGATTGTCCAAGTACTCACCCAACAGCGCAATACAAGTCACAACGATCACAGCGATAAATGACCGAATACCTTGGCTTTTGATGATAGGTCGCAGCAGCACTAGACACATCAAATACACACCGACACCGACATAGATATGCAAGGCATCTTTCGCCAGCCCTGTCGCTTCGATAATACTCATTTTAAAGGCGGTAAAATCCACGATATATTCCAAATATAAGCGAGCATAAAAAAGGCAGATTATACAATTGATAATCTACCTTCTACTACATTAAATAGTCACTTCACGTCTATCAACTGCTTACACATTCCACTCTACAAAGTTCTTGAGCAGTTGCAAGCCCGCAGTGTGGCTTTTTTCTGGATGGAACTGGGTGGCAAATAGATTGTCTTGGATCACACTGGCACAGAACGGTTTACCATAGTCACATACCGCCGCCACTTGTGAGCGATCGGCAGGCTCACAGTAATAACTATGTACAAAATAGAAGTGGGCATGGTATTCGATACCATCCCAGAGCGGATGGTCCAAATCCATACCGCTAATGGTGTTCCAGCCCATATGCGGTACTTTTATCGTCGCACCCTGCTTGTCTTTCCACGTAGGGTTAAACGCTTCTACAGTACCGTTTAAGATACCCAAACAGTCCGTGCCACCATTTTCAGCTGACTGCTCAAACAACGCCTGCATGCCTACACAGATGGCCATAACGGGCTTGTTAAATACAGCGTCGCGTATGACCTCATCAATGCCTGCCTCGTGCATACCAACGATACAGTCACGCATCGCACCCACACCAGGAAAGACAATCTTGTCTGCCGCCGCGACGACTTTTGGGTCATTGGTGATAGATACTTCTGCTCCGACTACCGATAGGGCTTTGCTAGCAGAGTGCAGGTTGCCCATACCATAATCTAATAGTGCTACTTTAGTGACTTTAGCCATTAAAAAGCCTCTTTAGTAGATGGCAAGGTGTTTAGCGCACGCTCATCATATTCACAAGCCATACGTAACGCACGAGCAAAGGCTTTAAAGGTTGATTCGATTTGGTGATGGCTGTTTTTGCCTTTGAGGTTATCCAAATGCACCGTCATCCATGAGTGGTTGACGAACCCATAAAAGAACTCACTGAACAAATCAACATCGAAATTACCCACATGCGAGCGAGTAAAAGGAATCTCCATATGCAGACCTGGACGGCCTGATAGATCGACAACCGCACGGCTAAGCGACTCATCGAGTGGCGCATAAAAATGCCCATAACGACGGATGCCTTTTTTATCACCCAGCGCTTTGTTGAATGCTTGCCCAAGCGTAATACCAGTGTCTTCCACACTATGGTGATCATCAATAAAGGTGTCGCCATTACATTTAATCTCTAAGTCAAACAAACCGTGACGCTTGATTTGATCAATCATATGATCCAAAAATGGTACGCCAGTATCGACCGTGCCTTTACCTGTACCATCAAGATTAACGGTACAAGAAATTTGCGTTTCGGCTGTATTACGCTCAACGGTCGCGATACGTTCAGGGCGACCATATAGGTTTACGTTTTTTGACTCAGTTTGCTCAGGTGTGGCAGCAGTCGTCGTTGCATTGGCTGTCATGGCTACTCTCTATCAGTTTTTTATCAGTGAAAAGCGGTCAATAAATAAGGCAAAAATATGCCCAAAATATTTTACTAGTGTCTGGGTCCGCCCCTAGCAAAAATGTATTAGAAAATGATATATACAAAAGATATCAACATATTAGGGCTTATATACCCTACATATTATATAACCTCATCATAGCAAACCCTAACATTTACTGCCACGACCAAGCGGTAAACCACGCACAAAATCACTTCATTCTGCTAAAATAGTGTGTTCAGTATTATCAATCATCACTCGCACTGACTTTAAAGACCTTTACTTGCGGCACTACACGCTATGACACCGTGCTGTGCCATGTCATACTGCTATTTTATATGATAAAAACCATCTGTTTATAGGAACTGCTATGCCTTTAGAAGCGATCGCCATTAATAGTTTGGATGCGCCACTTATCAAAAAACCTGCTCGCGACAATGAACTGTCAGAGCGCTTGCAGGCATTATACGATAGCGATGATGCGCAGCCTGATGGTCTAGAAGTACTAGATATCGTTAAGCAAGGGTTTCAACGTGGACAGTATCTCTATGTCGGTATGTTCAATGACAAGCCTATCGCTGCGGTCGCTTGCTTTGATGATGGGCAAACCAATGCTAAGCGTCTGCAATATCTCACCGTGCATCCAGAGAACCGTAAACGTGCTATCGATGCTAAGTTTATTAAATTGGTCTATGATTGCGAAGTAAAAAAAGGCGTACGTGAATTTGTCCCTGCGGACGCTGATATTCATCGCATCATGAGCGAGTACGAACTATTACGTGTAAAGGACTAAATCGAGTGCTAAAACGATTAATTTTGCCAATATCTGATTATTTATCGTCTTTTATCAGATATTATGCAAAAACAGCTTGACAGAAGCGCGTATATTTAGTTTAATAGCGACCTCAACGAAGACGGCTCGATAGCTCAGTAGGTAGAGCAACGGATTGAAAATCCGTGTGTCGGCAGTTCGATCCTGCCTCGAGCCACCATTCGTTAATAGAATTCTAAAAGCCCTGAACAGCAATGTTCGGGGCTTTTTTTATTAGCAAGTTTTACTGTATTCTTTAGCGTTCATTCTATCCATGCACTTCTCTTACGCCTATAGCCGACCACGCAAAAGTAAATCACAGCGCTCACGCGAATCCAAGTCATAGATAGTCGCGCGGTAATCAATACCATGACGCCCTTCAAAAAATATCACTCGATCACCCACTGCTAAAAAACAAGACGTGCGCGCATCGTAGATAAAGCCATCTATCACAAATGCCAAATCACGATCTATCTCGCGTACCGTATAAGTTTCACTTTGTGGGACTAAACGTTCAAACCACGCGCTATGAGCAGTCGTATTGGCTAGTACGCTTATTGTTAGCAACAGCCATACTGCCGATATATTGCTAGGTAATAAAAAACGGTTCGGCTTCGTGACACTTATCTTATTTCTGAACATAACATTTCTCGTAGCGCTCATCATATTAATAGCTTTCATACGTCTCAAAGCTAACTTTATCATAACCATTTTCACTTATCGCTTTTGATGCTAAATACCTACTGTCACGGTTGTATAACATTTCTATCCTGTTTTCTAAACAGCTTGGCTCAGTATACTCAATAACCATATATGAGTAGATAAAAATAATAGGTCAGAGATATGAGAGAGTTTGATTACGACTTGGATTATAAGCATTTAGATTTGCGCGCTCAGCCTGAGTTGTACCGTGTCGGTCGCGGTGAGCAAGGCGTATTACTGGTAGAACCTTATAAGTCTGAGATTTTACCCCATTGGCGGTTTGCGACTCCTGACATTGCCACAGAGAGCAGTGAGGCTATCTATCAGATGTTTTTAGATTACTTGGCTGACGATGACTTCGTTGGTGCAGATATGGCGCGCAAGTTTATTCAAATGGGCTATACCCGCGCTCGTCGCTATGCCAATCATAAAGGCGGCAAAAAATATAAAGGCGCGGTACCTGATGATAAAAAAGGTCAAAGCGGTGCCCATGGCCGCGAAGAGTTACCGCGACAAGAGGAAGATCCAGTCAAAGCAGAGTCAGCACGAATTTTTAAAGTTAAATGGGACGAGTGCCGAGAGAACGAAAATTATCTAAGAATGAAAAAAGAGCATCGTGAACGCTACAAAGATGTCGATTAATTGCTGGTACTCAGAACACTAAGCACAACAGATAACTAATTTGTCTGGTCTTAGAACGCCACTGTGCTAAGGTATGCTCAGTATAATAAATATAACGATATCCAATAGTGAGGAACAATGAATAAGCAGCTTTTAATTTTTGATTTTGATGGAACGCTCATTGATAGCGTACCCGATCTGGCCGATGCAACCAACGCTATGCTAACCACATTGGGAAAAGATACCTACCCTATCGAAACGATACGTAACTGGATAGGCAATGGCTCACGCTTGCTCGTGGAGCGCGCTTTGGTTGGTAAAGTAGAAGTAGCAGACGGCGAGCTCACGGTCGAGGAAGCCGATCACGCAGAGCAAATATTTTTTGAGGCTTATAAGAATCTCAGTGGTAGCAAAACGGTTGCCTATCCAGATGTCGATGACGGACTCAAAAAGTTGCACGAAGCTGGCTATACTCTCGCCTTAGTCACCAATAAACCTATTCGATTTGTACCGAAGATATTGCAGTCATTTGGCTGGCAAGATTTATTTAGTGAGGTAATGGGCGGTGACAGTTTACCTTTCAAAAAACCAGATCCTACACCCCTGCTACACGTCTGTGAGGCTCTTAACTTTAGTGCCGAGCAGGCAGTTATGATTGGAGATTCTAGAAACGATATGTTGGCTGGTCAAAACGCCAACATGGACACGCTCGGTCTGTCTTATGGTTATAACTACGGGCAAGATATTCGCGAATTAAACCCAACTGAAGCATTTGATCACTTCACTGACTTGGTTGATTGGATTATGAAACATAAAATCTAGTCTATAAACAACCTATCGAATCGTCATGGTGTCACTTGCTCAAACAAAGATTATGTTTTACTGCGATAGCTCAGCGCCTCAGATACATGAGCGCTATTGATATCGGTACTGTTGGCCAAATCTGCGATTGTACGCGCAACCCGCAATACTCTGTGATAGCCACGCGCAGACAAATTCAAACGCTGCTGAGCAAGTTGCAATAACTGCTTTTCATTGTCGCCTAGCTGGATATATTCATCAATTTCGCTAGGGCTAAGCTCATTATTAACCTTTTGCTGGCGCTGCATTTGATGCTGATGCGCAACGACTACGCGAGCCCGTACCTGTTCTGACGTTTCACCTACCTGACTGTTTTGCAAATCAGCAATCGGTAATGCAGGTACGGTAATATGCAAGTCGATACGATCTAAGAGAGGTCCAGATAATTTGTCTTGATAGCGTTTGATTTGCTCAGGTCGGCAACGACATCGTCCTGATGTATCGCCGTCATAGCCACATGGACAAGGATTCATCGCGGCGACCAGTTGAAAATTCGCCGGGAAGGTCATTTGAGAGTTAGCACGACTAATAGTAATTTGCTTGGCTTCTAATGGCTGACGCAATACTTCCAGTACACTTCGATCAAATTCTGGTAACTCATCAAGGAATAACACGCCTTTATTGGCAAGTGTAATTTCACCTGGCTTCGGTCGTGAGCCACCACCGACTAATGCTACAGCTGATATCGTATGATGTACTTGCCTAAACGGCCGCGTCCCATAGTCATAATCGCTGTCTGCCACCGAATAGGTACTGGCAACTTCTAGCGCATCCTCATCACTCAAGTCTGGCAATATCGTTGGTAGTCGTGATGCCATGAGCGTCTTTCCAGAACCTGGTGGCCCTGTAAATAACAATGAATGACCACCAGCGGCGGCTATCTCTAACGCACGCCGAGCATGATGCTGTCCTTTGACATCCGCTAAGTCCACTTGATAGCCGATATGTTGCGTTGCAGGGCTTGGCTGTACCACTGACAAACTCTCATAGTTTGCACTTGGGTCAACGAGCGACTGTAGATGGTCACAAACTGCTTTTAGACTCTGTACAGCTAGTATCGTTACGCCATCAACGCGGCTGGCCTCACGGCCATTATCAATCGGTACGATCAGCTGCGGTGTTGTCGGCGGCGAGGTATTTGGATTGTTTTGCCCTTGCTCATTCGCTGCTACCTGCGACAATGCTAATGCCAATTTCTCAGCTTTGATTGCTCGTGCGACTGCCAAACTACCAGTTACTTGTCGCAATTGACCATTGAGCGCTAATTCGCCAATAAATTCAAACCCTGATAGCACCTCTGGCTCAAGCTGTCCGCTTGCTGCCAGTATGCCGATAGCAATCGGTAAGTCTAGACGCGCACCATCTTTGGGTAAATCGGCAGGGGCTAGGTTAATTGTAAGGCGGCGATTGGGAAACTGGAAACCTGAATTAAGAATGGCAGAACGCACCCTGTCTTTACTCTCACGCACGGCGGCCTCAGGTAGCCCAACGATAGTCAGTGCAGGCAGTCCTTGCGATAGATGCACTTCAATGATGACCTTAGGTGCATGTAGGCCAACCACCGAACGGGTATAGACTTGGGCAAATGACATCAGTATCTTCCTAATACAGAGTGTCATTGATAATAAAGTATTATTTATCAACGCGCAAACGTCGTGTTTTATTGCCGGTATAGAAGAACTATCAAAACCTCAGCATCGTTCTGGTTTTGAGGTTTTGATGTGTAAATAAAGCTCTACTTTAATGTTTAAGAATACTCACCGACCACCACACTATCAGCAAGGATTTGCTATACTAGCTACTATATATTTAGCAATACATACTGCTGCCGATGATGTATTCAAATCTTATTATTAATCATTGATTCAAGCGAAAACGAATACCAAATTCGAAATCATTGATAATATATAAACCAGTAGTAACTAGAGTCAAAATGAGGAATACCGCATGACAGACTATCCAGAACAGAACACTCAGCAGCCCTACAACCGTGCGGATGAGGCTCCTACAACTGTGCGCCCTGTTACGCAGCCTGACAACCCTTATGCCAGTACACGTGGCAGCATTACTAGTAAGCAGCTACCAGCTTTTGATGAGGCAATTATCAATAAGTACAATCGCTCGGGACCGCGTTATACCTCTTATCCGACTGCTCTAGAGTTTACCCCCATACCGGATAGTCTTGAAACAAGTAGTCTTGAGACTGTCAACCTTGAAGCAAAAATCTTACAGAATCGTGAAGCGCGTGCGCCCTTGTCGCTATACTTTCATATTCCATTCTGCCGCCACCTTTGCTACTACTGTGCTTGTAATAAAATTATTACTAAAAAAAATAGCGACTCTGGTGACTATCTGCAGTATTTAATCGCTGAAATCACCCATAAACGCCGTTTGTTATCTGCGCCAGAAGGTAGCGACAAACCATTGGTCAAACAGCTACATTTGGGCGGTGGTACGCCAACGTTTCTACGTGATGAAGAGATGGTACAGTTGTGGGAGTTTTTGCAGACTCAGTTTGAGTTTTTACCAGAGGATGAAGGTGATTACTCTATCGAAATTGACCCTCGTGAGCTGAGTGAAAACACCCTAAAGATATTGCGTAACCTTGGCTTTAATCGTATCAGCTTAGGCGTACAAGATTTAGATGAAACGGTGCAAATCGCCGTTAATCGTGTGCACTCAGCAGAGCTTATTGAGAATGTTTTAACAGAAGCACGTGAGCTGGGTTTTCATTCTATTAATATCGATTTAATTTATGGTTTGCCGCATCAAACCCCTGATACTTTGAACAAAACCGTCAATCGTATTATAGAGATGTCACCAGATCGCTTGTCTGTCTTTAACTACGCGCATTTGCCTGAGCGATTTAAAGCGCAGCGTCAGATAAAAGATGAAGACCTACCTAGTCCAGCTGCCAAACTTACGATGCTCGGCAGTACTGTCAACACACTAACCGAAGCTGGCTATCAATATATCGGTATCGACCACTTTGCCAAACCTGATGACGAGTTGGCTATTGCACAGCGCGAAGGTAAGTTACATCGTAATTTTCAGGGCTACACCATCATGGGAGACTGTGATTTATTGGGCTTTGGTGTTTCTTCCATTAGTCAGATTGCCAATGCCAATACCCGCTATATTTTGCAAAATGATACTGATCTACAGGACTATCAGACCAAAGTTAACATGGCAAAAATTAACCCGACGGTTATGCCAGCGGTCAAGTACATTAAAACCTCCATCAAAGACCGCTTGCGTGAATATGTCATCATGAACCTACTGTGTCATGATTATCTCGACTTCAAAGATGTGAATCAAAAATTTGGTATCGATGCCATCACATACTTTATTGATGAGATTCAGCAGTTAGGCACTATGCAAGACGATAGACTAATCGATATGGATGCAGCAGGTATCCGTGTCTTACCTAGAGGCCGCTTGCTGGGTCGCAATGTCGCCATGGTATTTGATGAGTACTTAGAAAAAAAACATAAAAACCGCTTCTCAAAAGTTATCTAAACTAGAGAGCTTTTAGTTTAATCATTAGGTATAAAAAAGACCTCACTTGAGGTCTTTTTTAATATTACGATGATTTTTTAAACTTTAAATTTATCGCCCACCATACCTTTCACAGTACTTAGGATATCTGCTGGCAACACTACCATTTTTGAGTTGTCAGACTCCGCCAGTTGGCGAATAGACTTGATGTACTGCTCGCCAAGTAAGTAAACAATAGGCATTTCTTCATCCCCCATCGAAGCTGTAATAAGACGGATCGACTCCTCTGAACCTCTGGCCAGTACCACCTGCGCTTCAGCATCGCGGCGTGACGCTTCAAGACGTCCATCTGCTTCCAATATAGCCGCTTGTTTCTGACCGTCAGCACGGGTGACCGTCGCTCGACGTAAACGCTCTGCTGCTGCTTGCTCTTCCATAGAGGCTTGCATGGTTTGCGATGGGTTAATATCTTGAATTTCTACCGTCTTTAAAGTAATACCCCAATCTGCGATGTCTTCTGAAATTGCTTGTTTGAGTAATGTCTTGATCTCATCACGACTCGATAAAGCATTATCAAGGTCCATCTCACCAATAATCGAACGCAATGATGTTTGTACTAGATTACGGATACCATGCTCATAATCTTCAATACCGTAGACCGCTTTGTCTGGACGTATAATGTTGATATAAGCGACAGCATTAGCAATGATGACCACGTTATCGCGGGTAATAACCTCTTGCGATGGGATATCTAGTACGATGTCTTTGGTAGTGACTTTATAGGCGATTCTATCCACAAAAGGAATAATAAGGCTGAAGCCAGGCTCTAGGGTTTGTTGATATTTACCTAGACGCTGCACGACCCACTTGTACCCTTGCGGGACAATGCACACGCTTTTAAAGACAGTAAAAACCACCAATGCTGCCAATACCAGCATCACGATACCGCCGCCATTTAAAATATTTAAGATGCTACTCATAAGACTCTCCTTGATCTTCGCCTTGTTTGCCAGCGACGTGATTTATGTCCTTTTTTATCTTGATTTAAAAATATTCGGTATATCATACGTATCATTTGCTAGTGCCTGTCTCTGCGGGATCAGGTTTGTGCAAACTCAGTTTATTCCCGTTAGATTTTTCGGTAGACATTTGGTTATTTGCAGGCACTTGATTATGTGCAGGTGCTTGGCTGTTGACTGTCGGTGTAATAGTTGGACGTACGGTTTTAGGGGCTTGGAGGCGCTGCGTAGGCGCAACGACTAGCTCATCACCGACTACCTTTAAGACAACCACACGATCGCCCATCTCGACATTTACGCCTGCTGTACGGCAAGGCCACTCATCTGCCCCCCAAATGGGCACGTTAAAGCGCACCATACCAGGGATACCTTTTTGTGGCTTAACGACGATCATACCTGTCTCGCCAATGACCAAATTACTGCTTTGCGCCGTCTTTTTTCGGTTCATAGACAGTGGCTTGATGTATTTGACCCAAGCAAACATAAACACAACCGAAAGCGTCAGCCATATCAGCACTTGAAACAATAATGGAATAGGAAGTAACCACGCTAAGGCGGCAATGCTTACAGCGGCTACGCCAAACCACAAACTAGCAAACGTCGGTACGAACATCTCAACGATTAGTAATGAAAAGCCCAATACCAACCAATGCCAAGGCTCAATCATCCAAAGTATCTCCATCCTTGCCACCATTCCTATCTTTGTCATTCCTGTTTTTAATGTAGCACATTTTTAAGGATAACAATGCTTTAACAGTGATGGTATATTGTTTGTTAGGTATTAGAAATTTGCTAAGTTAGAAACGTTATCATAATATTCAAGCACAAAAAAAACGACCACTTGAAGTGATCGTTTCTTTGTTATAGCTATCTAGCTAATTATTTTTTTTCTAAAAAATTAGAATTTTAGCTGTGCGCCAACAGTCATAAGATCTACATCATCACCTAGCATGTCGTATTCAGCTTCTACACTGAAATCAGAGTTTACTGCGTAACCTAGACCTACACCACCAGCAATGTTGGTATCATCGTCTGAGAAATCAGAGGCACCAACAAAGTTGGTATTATCAGCTTCGATCTCAGTTTTTGCAACACCTAACTTACCTTTAGCATATAGACCGCTGTTTGGGAATGCGTAACGGTAAGTACCATAAGCGCCATACGATTTAGCATCAATGTCGCCGCCTCTATAGTCAGCATCATCTGAACCTACATACTCAGCTTCGATACCGAAGTTAGGATCAAAGTTATAACCAGCAGTTACACCATATGCAGTTGGGTCATCAGCACCATCGACATCTAGATCGAATTGACCAACTTTAGCACCAACATACGGTTGACCTGTATAGCCATTACCATAACCAACGGCAGCTTGTGCACCTACAGTCAATAAAGAACCAGTTGCTAGTGCAAGTATTGTTTTTTGTAGAGTTTTCATAATTAGCTCCTTGAAAGAAATTTGGACAAACAAGTTATTTATTTATATTGGCCTTGTGGCCCTATCGCCTTGTCTGCTAACGATGAATACATAGTAACAAACTATTTCAGACACTCTGTCAGTGTTTAATGGTACGAGAGTTAAGATTTGAAAGCGTTTATCAGCGTGTGGGTTACAAAGGCTTAGATATGAAACCTTTTGTTACATCCACCCAGTTTATGCAATAATCCGTACTCATTTCACGGTTTTCTTACTAGGCAAGTCAGCTAAATATGACCTTTATAACGATAATCAGAGAGAAAAAATGCAAAATTCTATTAATGAGCGTTTGCAAACCGTACTTGGTGATCTAAAAACAAAGCAACAGTATCGTCAACTACCAGACTTGCAACATAATGGACGTTACGTGATTAGCAAAGGCAAAGCTCTACTTAATATCGCGAGTAACGACTATCTTGGCTTGGGTGGTGATACAGAGCTGCAAGCTGAGTTTCTTGCTCAAGTAGGACAGTTATCTGCTACACATGCTCCCAAAATGAGTGCCACCTCCTCGCGCCTACTTACAGGCAATGATATACAGTTGCAAGCCTTAGAAGAGGAACTGCAAGACTGGTATCAAAGTGCAATAGAAAAACAGAGTTTAACCGACTCAAAATCTGTGTTGGTGTTGAACAGTGGCTACCATGCCAACCTAGGTATCTTGCCAGCATTGACAGCTTTGCCAGTCAAGACGCTTATTTTGGCTGACAAGCTAGTTCATGCCAGTATTATTGATGGGATGCGTCTAAGCCAAAACAAGCTTGTCGCCTATCGTCGTTACCGTCATAACGATTATGAGCACTTGGCAAAACTCATTGAACAAGCAGACGAGACGGTTGAACGCATCATTATTGTCACCGAGAGTGTATTTAGTATGGATGGTGACCGTGCTGACTTGCCTCAACTCGTACAACTAAAAGCCAAAAATGATCGTATTGAGCTGTATATTGATGAAGCTCATGCTGTTGGAGTGCTTGGCAATACAGGTCTAGGATTGGCGGAAGAAACGCATACCTTGGCTGATATTGATTATTTGGTGGGCACTTTTGGTAAAGCATTTGCTTCAATAGGTGCTTATATAATGTGTGATGAAGTCATCAAACAATGGCTGATCAATGCCATGCGTCCACTGATTTTTAGTACTGCACTCCCTCCGATAAATCATGCTTGGACACGATTTATATTAGCAAAAATGCCGACCTTAACTCACGAACGTGCGCATCTAGCACAGTTGTCTACTACACTTAGTCAAGCCATTGATCCACAGCACCGTGTGTTACCGTCCTTGCAGGATATACACTACGAGTCTCCTATCGTGCCTTATATATTAGGCGATAACGCAAGTACGCTTGCCAAAGCACAACAGTTGCAAGCTGCTGGATTTTACGCGCTCCCTATCAGGCCGCCTACTGTACCTGCAAATACTGCTCGCATTCGCTTAGTTATGAATGCCAACTTGACTAATAAAGACTGCGAGCGATTGATACAGCAGCTGTAGCGTCTCGTTTAACGCAAACATTATTTCTACTATTGGTAGATAACTGGCTCACTTGGATATCATAAAGCCTATGACAACACTCGACACCTCTAATGAACTCAGTGTTAGAAAACAGACCATTGCTCGCCACTTTGCTAATGCAAGCGACTATGACCAGCATGCCAATATTCAGCAGACCGTTTGTCAGTACTTACTAGAAAACATTGCTCATACCGAACAGAGCAGTGTGTTAGAAGTGGGTGCAGGCACAGGGCAAATGACGCAACTACTCACTGATAATATCCAAAGCCAGCATTGGCTTATTAATGAGTTATGTAGAGAACAGACTGCGACATTGCAATCAATACTACCTACTGCAAGAATCATTATTGGCGATGCTGAAACCATAAATTTAGCAGAAAATCATAGCTTGATAGTCAGTGCTAATGCGGTGCAATGGTTTGATAATCCATTGAGTTTCGTCACACAATCAGCGCAGCGTCTACAATCTGGAGGACAGCTAGTCTTTAGCACTTTTACGCCAAACAACTTTTTGCAAATTAAAACTCTCACTGGTCAAGGGCTTTACTATCCAGATATTGATGAATGGCAATTGGCATTGGACAGTACCAACTTTGAAGATGTCGAACTCTCGATTCAACGCTATGATTTACCATTTCTGTCCCCTTATGCTGTCCTAAAACATATGAAACTCACTGGCGTATCGACCAATCAAACACAAGTCAGGTCAGACGGCACTAAAACATTTATGTGGACAAAATCTCGTCTACAGCAATTTGAGTCAGACTATTGGCAACATTTTTCAGAAAAGGACGAAGCAGGACAGCTCGTGGTTAATTTAACTTATGAAGTGCTCACAGTGAGTGCGTTTAAATCATAAGCACGCATCTTAATTAATAAAAAAAATAGCTAGTAGGAATAGTAGCCGATAGGAAAAATAGCCATAAAAAAACGCACCCCGAAGGATGCGTTTTTTGATTTAATCAGTTAGTAGCCGTATTATTTCTTGTCTTCGTCTACTTCAGTAAACTCAGCATCAACGACGTCGTCATCTGCTTGGTTGTTATCAGCTGCACCTTCAGCACCTTGTTGGAACTGGCTTGGGTCCATACCTTCTGCACCAGCGCCGCTATCAGCGTAGATCTTCTGGCTGATTGGCAAGAATGCATTGTCTAATGCTTCAAGCTTAGCTTTGATTTCATCATGGTCATCTTCTTTCGCTGCTGCTTCAAGCTCAGTGACAGCAGATTCTACTGTTGATTTTTCTTCATCAGTTACTTTATCTTCTGCTTCTTTTAGTGCTTTTTGTACAGCATGAATACGACCATCTGCTTCGTTACGAACTTGCGCTAGGTTAGCGAACTTCTCATCTTCAGCAGCGTTAGCTTCTGCATCTTGTACCATTTGTTCGACTTCTTCGTCCGACAAACCAGAATCTGCTTTAATCTGGATACTTTGTGCTTTACCAGTACCTTTATCTGTTGCAGAAATGTTCATGATGCCATCAGCGTTGATGTCAAAAGATACTTCGATTTGCGGTAGGCCACGTGGTGCTGGTGGAATATCCGTCAAGTCAAAACGACCAAGCATTTTGTTTTGGTTAGCGATTTTACGCTCACCTTGATATACCTGAATCGTTACTGCTGGCTGGTTGTCTTCAGCAGTTGAGAATACCTGTGATTTCTTAGTAGGAATCATGGTGTTTTTCTCAATAACTGGCGTCATAACACCACCCATCGTTTCGATGCCTAGCGTCAATGGTGTTACATCAAGTAGTAGTACGTCAGTTTTGTCACCAGACAATACGGCACCTTGAATCGCTGCACCAGCTGCAACTGCTTCATCAGGGTTCACATCTTTACGTGGCTCTTGACCGAAGAAATCTTGTACTTTTTGCTGTACTAGTGGCATACGAGTCTGACCACCGACTAAGATAACGTCATCGATGTCGCCAATTTTTAGACCAGCATCTTCAAGTGCAGTCTTACAAGGACCCATAGTGCGCTGTACTAGGTCTTCAGTTAAGCTCTCAAGTTTTGAGCGGCTGATAGTCACAACCAAATGCTTAGGACCACTGCTATCAGCAGTGATGTATGGCAAGTTCACTTCAGTGCTTTGTGCACTTGATAGTTCAATCTTCGCTTTTTCAGCCGCTTCTTTTAGACGCTGCATCGCAAGAGAGTCACCCTTTAGGTTTACATCTTGCTCTTTTTTGAATTCAGCAACTAAGAAGTCAATCAATGCTGAATCAAAGTCTTCACCACCTAGGAAAGTATCGCCGTTAGTCGCTAGTACTTCGAACTGTTGCTCGCCGTCTACGTCTGCGATTTCGATGATTGAGATATCGAAAGTACCACCACCCAAGTCATATACAGCAACCGTGCTATCGCCTTGCTTCTTGTCCATACCATAAGCAAGTGCAGCAGCAGTTGGCTCATTGATGATACGTTTTACATCAAGACCAGCAATTTTACCAGCATCTTTAGTTGCTTGACGCTGCGAGTCATTGAAGTAAGCAGGTACTGTTACAACTGCTTCAGTCACACTCTCACCAAGATAGTCTTCTGCTGTTTTTTTCATTTTCTTCAAGATTTCAGCAGAAACCTGTGGTGGTGCAAGCTTTTTGCCGTTGATTTCTACCCATGCATCGCCGTTGTCTGCTTTAGCGATTTTGTAAGGAACCATGCCGATATCTTTTTGTACAACTTTGTCATCAAAACGACGGCCGATCAAACGCTTGATCGCAAACAAAGTGTTGCTTGGGTTGGTTACTGCTTGACGTTTAGCTGACTGACCAACAAGCGTTTCGTCATCTTTATAAGCGACGATTGATGGTGTTGTACGGGTACCTTCAGCATTTTCGATAACTTTAACTTTGTCACCTTCCATTACTGCTACACACGAGTTAGTAGTACCTAAATCAATACCAATTACTTTACCCATAATCAATTGCTCCTAATTTGTTTTTAACAATAAATACTTATTTATCCAGACCGTAGTCGGTCACTTGTTGCTATATATCGGTTTACCCGTTGTATTTTTCAAGGCGATAATCACGCAAAAACTATGTTTCATGTGATTTTTTGTGAAAAGCCTTCATATTAGTAGGGTTTAGCCCTAAAAATATTACTGACCAACACGAACCATAGCTGGACGCAGTAGACGACCGTTTAGGCTATAGCCTTTTTGTAAGACCGTACCAACCGTATCTGCCGCTGCGTCTGGATCGATACCTACTGCTTCATGGAAGTCAGCATTGAATTTTTCGCCTTGTGGATCGACCACTTCTACGCCATGTTTGGTCAATACTGCTACCAACGCTTTGTGCGTCAACTGAACACCTTCAGCAACTGGATCATTGGCATCAGCGTTTTCGATAGCACGCTCTAAGTTATCAACGATGTCTAACAATTCTTTAGCAAACTTCTGTAGCGCAAATTTTTTGCTCTTATCCGCTTCTTGTTCCATGCGTTTTTGCGCATTATAAGCTTCAGCATTAGCGCGTGCAGTACCTTCTTTAGCTTGCTTTACTTCGCCTTCCAGCTCGGCAATACGTGCTTTGAAAGTATCAAGGTTGATTTCGTTTTCGATAGTCGCTTCTTCACCTGAATTATTCTGTGGATCAAACTCTTTCATGGTTTCTTCTAAGATACTGTCATTCTGATCAATATTCTCATGTGCCACATTCTGGTCAAGATTTTCGTGGTTCGGGTTTTGCTCGCTCATGATAGCTCCTTGGAATTTCAATAATGAAGATTAAGATACGGCATAGTAGACCGAATAATTGCTGATCATACTATGCCATTATTAAATGCTCGATAATTCTGACTCATTGTTTTTTTAATACGCTCTAATAGCTGCTTGATAAAGGTGATGAAGACAAATTTCAAGCCTAAAGCAAAGGATTTTTTACCATTTAGGACAAATATTAGTGAAGTATTATCTTGAACGTAAATTTAAGATTTTGCTTC
>NZ_JBQSVH010000023.1:0-44567 GCF_052376135.1 Psychrobacter sp. AOP7-C1-14
CTGAGAATGCTGAGAATGCTGAGAATGCTGAGAATGCTGAGAATGCTGAGAATGCTGAGAATAATCATGAAGAGCGTGGGCTTAATCTGCAAGCATTAACAGAAAACATTGAAAAAATTGATAATGACCAGAATTTTATATATCTAGAAGCAGTATCGACTGCCATATCTGAGATCACTCTAGCAGTACACAATAGCTATAGACAGCCAGATGATAATCCTCAAAACCTACTGAGATTAATATTACAGGTATTACAAAGAAGGCCAGTCCCTCGGCTTTCTATGACTATTAGTAAATCAGAATTAGCAAAAAAACCACTCATCATGCAATTGCTCATTCTTATGCAACATTCTATCAATGAACATCAGCATGACTACCTACAGAAACGGTTAATTTGGCTAGCCATAGCAATGCACACCAGTGTGATGCTGACGCAGCACTGGCCAAAACAGCAAACCAAAAATATACTAATGCAATTCAAACAGGCGCAGTTTTCAGGATCTTCTAGACGAACATGGATTTGGCGTGAACTACCTGATTTACCTCAAATGACCATGAGTGTGGAAAGCATACTCACCATTTTCACTGTTCTATTAGAGCAGCAAAAAAGTGCATATGAATTGTTAAATGATCAGCAAGCTACTCATACCGAAGAAAAGAAAGTGGCAAAAGATAAACTGAGCCAAATAGAAAAAATAACGACCGCCTATAAAAATGCGCATACGTCACGCAAGCCTAGACCTAAGTATAAGAAACCGCCTAAACATATTAAAATTATAGCCATCAACTTAGCAGATAAAACATCGAGATTACCCTTAGACTCTACTGCAACGAGTCACAACTGGAATACCACGCCTAGCAATGATACATGGAGTAACACACGTGATGATATAGAACACAGCGCTATCGCCATAGATCTTGCATTTTTAGACGCTAATACTGAAAGCCATGAAGGGTTAACCACCAGCTTTGAAGAGCGTATTGACCACCATGAGGCACCCTATGTCAGCTATGGCGAATATCCAAACCCGTTAATCAAACACTCTATACCGCTCCAAACTATAGATTTATCGCTACAGCAAAACTATATGTCTCAGCGCAATCTCGCGCTTAACTCTAACACGCGCTTACTCTCTCTTGCCGGCTACCAAGCGTTATTTGCTGCGCTCAACCAAGACGCCAGCACCTTACCAGAAACAGAGACTGATAAAACCTGTGCGGGTATTTTACTGTTATCTATGATTACTGGACTGCCAGTTAAATCCTTACTAATACCTGGCTATATCGGTCATCCTGATATTTTCAAAATTAAAGGTAAAAAGTATTACATTGAACACAGCTTAGGTATTACCGAAAAGTCCACAAGCCAAACATTGCTCGAAAATGATTATGAAAATACTTTTGATACCATCAAAGTTCCACTGCCGTTGTGGCTGATAGATGATTTACTTGCTTGTGAGTTGCCATTAAAAGAAGATTTTACGGCTTATCTTGCCACCTTACGTAGCAGCCTTGGATTGCCTTACCTGTCCGTCAATCGTATAGAGACCGCACTACATGTCGTGCTCTCTCGTTATACACCTGATTGTCATGCGCATATCGCTGATATCATCTGTCGCACGCCTGCGTCCCATGCTCCTGCGATGTACTATAGTAGCCACACTAGCGAAGCACTTATGGATCACTATAAATCAGCACTGAGCATATTTAATAGCAGTAGCAATTTTGACCTAACTTATATCACCGCTTGGCGCAAATATACAGTGGGATCAGGGTTTGCGTTGAAGATTGAAACAGTTTGCGACATCATAAATGAGATGAAGTACTGGACCGATCAAAGTTCAAATGATGAGGAGCACTTTAACAGAACCAGTATTTTTGTATGGTTTGTCTTTTGCCTTTTAACCGGCGTGCGACCAAACAACGGTCTTGGCAAGATGTACGATATCGATCTTGATATGGGTTGGCTGCTCATCAATGACAAGCCTGTTAAGAAGGTCAAAAGTGATCGTCTCATTCCGCTATGCCCCACACTTATACGCCATCTAACAGACTATAGAGCGTATTTGATTAATTATCAGGCAAAGCACCAAGATTATCATGACATCAGCGCTATCATTGACAATATCCGTTTGGGTAATGATGAAGCACTATTAAAGCTGTTGTATGAGCGAGCTCCTACTGCTAACTCCCCTACTCTTAAAGACATTAAGCGTGGCGATGCTTATCATATGACGAAGCACATCATTGACGCCAATCCCTACTGGACACGCCACTTTGTTCGTACGCAGCTTGAAAAGCTTGGCGTTTCCTTATCGCTGATTAACACGGTTATTGGTCACGAAAAAGCTCGTCAAGAAGTATTGGGGCGCTTCTCATCAAGTAGTAAAGCAGATATTAAGCGTGTGGCGTCCGTGTTTGAAAAGATCGCAGCACAGCTTGGGTTATCAGATATCACAATCAACCATTACCCTAATTCAAATCATGTTGGCACAAGCACTGCAGAGGTTGACCATGCTAATAAATGAAATACAGCTGCCAAAAATTATTGATGGCTTAGCAAAGTTTGATGGTAGGAAAAAGCGCTACGTGCCTTACCCATCTATACTCAAAGACAGTGACACGGCAAGGACACGTGAGATACAGCTACTCGCCGACTTACAAACCGAATGGGAGTCGTTGAAAAAGATTCATCCTGGAAGGATCGGATTCATAAAGTCTTTCAGTAAATATTATCAACAAGCACTTTGGCCCAATGAACGCATCTTTTCATTTTCGCCAAGCTCTAGCGATTATTTTGATTTGTCATGGCTATCTTGGAGTCAATCTTTAAGCCAGTTTCAGGGAGCGCTTTATAAGCAACTGGAACCATTGTCTCAAGAAGGATTTGATGAGTTTCAGTCAATCATTGAAAACAAAATTGCAAAAGCTTACGAGTCATCTAGAACACTCAAACATGTCTGGCAAGTCGTCGTTAAGTTTGTTGACTATCAAAACAAGTACCATATGCTTGCTGAGCATCACTATCCTAAGATAATCGCGCCACAGCCTACTAAAATCAATCCACTAATTACAAATACAGCTTGGTTAAAAGACGGTAAGGCGCTGGTCAAAATTATTCGCGCAGTAGAGCATAATTGGAAGCAAACAGCCGATTATAGCCAAGATCAGATTATAGGCTGGCTGATATTCTCAGGAATTGTATATGGTGGCATCAACGAGATACAAATGCTTCAAGGGTGGCTTATCTCATTGCTCACCAAAGAATATCAGCCATTCATCAAAGAAAGGATAATGGTCTCGCCGCGCTTTGTACAAAAGCGCTTTGGTAACGAACGAGAAGAAGAAAGTGACCAGCTTTATAACACCAAGCAAATCGTTGTAGATATGGTCAGTCAGTGTTGGCTGATGCGTTACCATAAAAGCAGCAGTCCAGCAGAGACTACACATATCATTGCCAAGCTGTCAGAAGATAAGATAAAACAATATTTGACCGTGGCTTTATCTAACGTGATCAAGCCTTTGGGTATTAAGCCACTTCCCTTTTCAAGATTTTTATATTACGCCAGTTATTACTGGGAGGAGCTAGAAGGTGCTGATATAGATCATGCTTCAGTTGGCGTACTGCGAGGTATGCATAATACTGCAGGACTGAGTACGCAGGACTTTGGTCGGTTTTTGAACCAAACATATCAGTATAAAGAGGATCCGTATGATCTAGAACATATTTTGACGCTGTCTATCAGCAAAAACTCTGTTAATCAAAACGAGACATCTAGTAGTAGTTCTACCAAAAAGATAGAGGTTAGAAAGTCTGATTTAATTATGAATCTGACTAAAGACTTCAAAATAGATAAAAAACAGAAACAGAAAAAAACCAGCAAAAAGCCGCCTACTCTTATCGAAAGAGTACAAAAACGCTATGAACAATACGATGACTTAAGTGAAAAAATTTTATTAGATTGGGTACTAAGTTTACTCAATCGAAAAGAGATAAAATCGCTTAGTAATGAGTCTATTTTAAAATATATTAAAACTATAGGCTATGAATGGTTATATTTCACGACAGCGCAGCCGCTTGATATTTGGTCAGAGGAAGAGTTTGAAGAGCTCTATGAAGATATTTTAGAGTATAAAGCTGTCGTACGTAATAATACTGACATTGTATATTCTGCCAATTTATTGAAGAGTATGCACAACTTTGCTAAGAGCAAATACAACCTACCCTCCGTGAACTTCCAACATACCAAAAATGGTCGGCGTGTACGTGCAGAGCTGATATCACCGCAAGCGTACCAAGCCATTATCATACAGATACTGGGTTCTGTAGATATATTGGAGCGAGAGATGTTCGCGCTTTTATTTATCTTAGTCTATCGTACTGGCATGCGCAAAAAAGAGCTGCTGGGACTTAAGTATAACGATCTCGAAGGCTTGAAAACAGCTTTACCATCAGTGGTAATCAGGCCCAGCAGCTATCGTCCAACTAAGACTCAAAGTAGTATTCGCCGCGTTCCCTTATTTGCCCTCCTCAAACCTGATGAGCTAAGTTTTTTTATTAACTTTGTGCAGAGTAATATTGGCGATAGTTCAAACAAATTTATCTTTACCTTATCATCAGATCAACGTCCTATTGATGACCATGTTCCTTTACAATTACTCAAACGAGTCTTAAAAGACATTTCGGTAGATGATAATGTTACAGAGCATACCTTTCATGGGTTTAGGCATACGGCAGTGAGTAACCTATCTCTGGTGCTAGTAGGCCATTCAGATCTCGTAGAAGCCCTCACCGATTATGACGAAAGCGACGTACTGCGTATAAAAGAAGGCCTACTCGGGGAGCATATCAAGGGACAAGATCGTTGGTACGCTCTATCAGGTATTATGGGGCACTTATCGCCTGAGCGGAGCTTTGAGTATTACAACCATTTTGCCACGCTGATGGCGACCTATGCGCTTAGTAAAGCAGATATAAAACTGCCAAATCGAACGCTGTATAACATAACAGATTTCACTAATAAAAAGCTTAAGGAAAATAATGCGACTGTCCATAATAGTAGCGTCAGCATACCTAGTATTCGTACACTTTTATTTAAAAATATCGTAGAGGGCAAACGCAAGTCACCGAAATTTACGGTCGAAAGCCGTGATAAGCAATTTCTCTTGAGTACCAATACGCCAGTCACTGATGAATTGTTTGGTCGTTATGGTCTAAACCGAGTACAGCTGCTACTACAGACCTATGATAAAGAGATGCCTTTAAGTAAAGCAGCCCAGTTAGCAAATATTTCTATTCACGATGCAAAGGTTCTAATAGAACGTGCGAGCGAGGTTGCCAACATCACTACCAAACGTGGTAAACCTCGCTTTGTAAAGTTCATAGACTCAGAAACTACTGTCTTAAGTCCACTGAACATTCAATACCAAAGTGACTTAAGATTGCTATCGCTTTTGCTAAGTAATGCCTACCGTCTACGAGAAAAGTCAGGAACTGACTGGACTTGGTTTATTGAGATATGTCGTGAAAAACTGTCTGTTAGCAGAGCACACCTACCATTTAGAAAAGAAAATGAGAAAGAGTTGCAGCGGTTCATTGATATCGCTAAGAAACTGCTGCCTTTGAAACGTTGGCTGGTGAGTAGCAACGAAGCTTTATTGATGAAAACCATGTCATCTACTGACTATCAAGACATTAAGCAGCAATCTAATGAGTCGAAAAATGCTTTCCATATCGGTATTGCTAGTCAAGACCATAGAGAGCAAACGAATAAATGGCAATACTCGCCGCTACTACGGTTTTTTGTACATATGATGCTGATTACAGATGAAAAGCTATCTATTGTGAGTTAAGTTTTTTGTATCCAAAGTCATTTGTCATAAGACCCGTTATGGGAACAATGGATGATCCTGTAATAGGAGCTTAAAGATTACACTGTAGTCTAATAATATCGGAATTTGAATTGCTGATATACTAGTGGTGTGCTCCAAAGTGTATGTATCGAGCTATTCAAACTATTTGGTTAATAGAAAAAATAACTACTTAGTACATTAAAAAATTTGTAATCATGACTATCAGTCTATAATATGACCAACAGTCACAGAAACAATTGGGCAATATATATGGGAATTCAAGAGCGCAAACTCCGTGAGTTTGAGAACCGTGGTCAAGAAATTCTAGATGCAGCTTTGAGCTTATTTGAATCAGATGACTGGGAACAGGTTACGGTTGAGCAGATTGCGCAAAAATCTGAAGTTGGTAAAGGCACTATTTATAAACATTTTGAGAGTAAGAGTGAGATCTATGTACGGCTTGCCATTCGTTTTCAAAAGCATATAGCTAGCGAGATAAATCTTATCGATACTTCCTTACCCGTACTTGACCGATTGCGTTGCTACATAAAGGTAGCATGGGAGATACATCTCTCTAGCAAAGAACTACATCGGGTCTTTATGTTTTGTAGTCGAGCTGAGTTTCGCTCGCAACTGCCTAGTCAACTACTTAGCGATATGCAGGACGCTGAATTACAAGTCGGTAGCTATACTTATCAGCTGATGACTGAAGGTATAGAGCAAGGCTTATTTGCAAACAAACCTATTCATTTATTGATATTTGGACTTCAATCTATATTTTGGGGTTCGATACAGCTTATTTGGAGTGGTTATCTTGGCGACATTGATCATGAAGAGCACTTAGAGGAAGTCACTAGTTTTATGATAGCTGGCCTGGTTCATCACAACTTACCTATCCCTACAACTAATCAAAACTGCTAGAACAGTTTTGATTTTGTACTGATATAACTTATAGAATTTTTTTATTCATTGGTGACTGACAGTCACATATAGACCATTAGTATTAAGAGAAAATAATCATGAACCCTCATACAAACACCGTCAAAACCTCACCTTACTATTTCGTCAATGCACCACTAACTATGCTAGTGATGATAACAACTTTAGGTATGACTACTACCGCTAATGCTGAAGCAGAATTAGTCAAGAAAAATGATTCTAAATCAATTTTTACCCTTGGTGCAGGTGTAGCTTACGTACCAGAGTATGAGGGATCAGAGGATTATAAGGTCAGTGCTTTACCAGTGATCAGTTACCGTAATGGACGTTTCTTTGCAGGGGCCCTAGGTGGTATAGGTTATGACCTCTCAAGCAAAGAGAACTTGTCTTTTGGTCCTGTCCTCTCTTATCAGTTCGGACGTGAAGAAAGTGACAATGAGCGTTTAGAAGGTCTTGGTGATATTGACCCTAGTGCTACTCTTGGAGCTTTTGCACGTTGGAATTTACAACCATTTTCTTTGAACAGTACTGTCAAACACAGCTTAGGCGGCGATGCTAACGGTGCTCAGATCAAACTAGGTGCTGGTTATACGCTACCTCTTAATACGAAGGATATTATTAATTTTGAAGCGTCTATAGACTGGTCTGATCAAGAAGTAATGGAAGCTTACTTCGGTGTTTCTCCAGTACAGTCGAGCCGCTCTGGTCTAGACGAGTATGAGGTGAGCTCCGGTATCAGACGCTATGGTCTAGGGGCTTCTTGGGTACACACATTTACTCCAAACGTATTTTCAACGCTAAATGCAGGGATTTATCAGTTAGGTAGTGAAGCAGCGGATAGTCCTATTACGACGTCAGATACGGGTGGTCTAATAGGTGCAAGTGTCGGTTATAAATTTTAATAATCAATTTATTATCTAACGGACATAGTGTATACGGCAACAAATAATATCTCAGTTTGGTGTGCCTTAAAGCTTAGTAAAGCTTCCATAAGTACCACAAGGTAATCAATAGAGTGTGCCTTGTTACGCTGCAATATATAGAGAATTACAATGAATATTAAATACTGGATTCTACCCTTCAGTTTCGTGATGATCCTCCTGATAGGGTGTTCAAAAGAAGAAAATGCCCCTGAAACCAATACTAAAGAACTAGGTACAAGAACAGTTAGCGTAGACTCTATAATTCTGCGCCCTATGACGGGAAGCGTGACTGCTTCTGGATTACTGTTGCCACGTGAAGAAGTAGCTGTTGGTTCCGAGATATCAGGTTATCGAGTTTCCGAATTATTGGTTGATGAGGGGGCAACCGTTAAAAAAAACGAAGTGTTGGCGCGCCTAGATCCAAGTCTACTGTTAGCTAAGATTGCTCAAGCTGAAGCCAATCTTTCTCAAGCAAAAACCACTGCAAACCAGTCACGTGCTGAGTCTGATCGTCTTAAAGGTTACGAAGATATAGGTGCCTTTTCGGAGGAAGAGATCGCTACTAGAGTTGCCAAAGCAGAGAATGCAGAGGCTGGTGTTGATGTCGCTCAGGCCCAGCTGAATGAATTACAAACACAGAAGCAACGTATGGAAATACGTGCTCCAGTTGATGGATTCGTGCTTGAGCGTCAAGTACGCCTTGGCGATGTTTCAGGTCAATCTCAACCAATGTTTCGCCTTGCTAGTAATAGTTTGATCGAAATGGATGCAGAAGTACCGGAAGATGACCTTGCTACTATTACTGTTGGTCAAGAAGCAACAGTAATATTGCCCTCAGGCACTGAGTTACAAGGTAAGGTAAGACTACTATCCCCTCGCATTGATCCACAAACGAAACTTGGTCGTGTGCGGGTGCAACTTTTGACTCACCCTGAACTAAGAGCCGGTGGTTATGCAAAAGTTGTTTTTGGGCAAGTCTCTACACCAGTTCCTGCAGTACCTGAAAAAGCGGTGCAGTTTGAGGCCAGCGGTTCGTTATTAATTGTTATTGATGACAACAACCTAGCGCGTCGCGTCGCAATCGAGACGGGTGCTCGAAATGATGGTTTTGTTGAAGTAAAAACAGGACCAGCGGTAGGTACCCGTGTCGCATTAGGGGGCGGCGCTTTCTTACTTGATGGCGACCCAGTTAAACCAATTAGCAAAGCAAGTACACCTGATGATATATCTGACAATACTGACTCAGACACAAAGGTGAATTCATGAATTTGCGCATTTCAGCATGGGCAATTCGTAACCCGATACCAGTTGCCCTTTTGTTTATTGTACTCATTATTGCAGGAATGAGCGGTTATCGCGCGCTACCTATTAAACTTTATCCAGACGTTTCATTTCCAATTGTGCAGGTAAACGTGACACTGTCAGGCGCAGCAGCAAGCGAAGTTGAAACTCAGATTACCCGAACCGTTGAAGCCGCAGTGTCTAATGTTTCTGGTGTCAAACATGTGCAGTCCGTTGTCACACAGGGTGTTTCATCAAGTACTATCGAGTTTGAAATTGGCGAAGATCCACAAGAAGCAACAGATGAAGTCCGTTCAGCCATTGATCGTATCAGAAGCAGCCTTCCTAACAGTATTGAAGAGCCTATTGTACAACGCTTTGATGTTGACTCGGCACCTATCGTTACCTATGCCGTATCTACTGAAACCATGACCGATGTCGAGCTAAGCTGGTTTGTGGAAGATACAGTTGCACGCGATTTGATTACACAAGAAGGGGTGGCACAAGTTGATCTGGTGGGTGGTGTTAACCGAGAGATTAACGTCACACTCGATCCCAGTCGCCTTCAAGCATTAGGTTTGACAGCGCCCAATATTAACGATGCATTACGTACGTCAAGTACTGACGTACCTGGTGGACGCTCTGAAATCGGTGAACGAGAACAAACCGTACGCGTATTGGGTGCTGCTGAGTCTGTACAAGCATTAAACGATTTGGTTATTCCTAGTGTCAGTGGCAACACCGTTCAGTTATCTGATATTGCTACCGTTTCTAGTGGCCCAGCCGAAAGACGCGGTTTCGCCTCACTAAACGGACAATCAGTTGTCGGTTTCCAAGTTAAAAAAACCAAAGCCGCTTCTGATGTAGCGGTTGCAGAAGCAATTGCTAATGCGACCAAGCAATTAGCAGAAGACTATCCTGATGTGACATTTGAGCGCATTGTGTCAACAGCAACCAGTACCCAAAATAGCTTTACGGCGACTTTAAGTGCTTTAATAGAAGGCATGTTGCTTGCTGCTATCGTGGTATTTTTGTTTTTACGCAATTGGCGTGCAACCTTAATTGCTGCTGCAGCAATGCCCATTTCTCTCATCCCTACTTTTGCAGTAATGAGCTGGATGGGTTTTAGCTTAAACATGATCACCCTACTCGCTTTGACATTGGTCATCGGTATTTTGGTTGATGATGCTATCGTTGAAGTCGAGAATATTCAAAAACGTATTGAAACAGGTCAAAGTCCATATGAAGCATCGTTAGTAGGTGCTGATGAAATTGGACTCGCGGTTGTGGCGACGACAGCAACGATTGTTGTCGTATTTTTGCCAGTATCCTTGATGGGTGGTTTCGCTGGGCAGTTTTTTAAAGAGTTTGGTTTTACCGTCGCTATTTCAGTATTGTTCTCGCTATTAGTGGCACGCTTATTGACTCCATTAATGGCGGCATATTTGTTGAAACCATCGACAAAACCACACAAACCAAAACCTTTTAAAGGTCTCTATCGTAGAGTGCTTGATCTTGCACTTGTATACCGCTGGACATCACTTGGACTAGCAGGAATATTACTCGGAGGCTCTGTCTTTTTAGCCACATTACTACCAACTGGCGTGACGCCACCACAAGACAACGGTATCGTGCAACTCTCAATAGAAGGCGCACCTGGTGCCACCTTAGAGGACATGCGCCGTAGTAATAACGTCTTAACAGACAAACTACTGGATCTAAGTGATGTCAAAGCAGTATTTACCTCTATCGGCTCAAGTTCGAATAATGGAGATGTGGGCTCTGGACAAGCAACTGTACTTCTTAACGAGGATAGATCTCAATCGACCCAGTCTTTCCAAAGTTCATTAGATGCTTTATTACTAAGTGTCCCCGACGTACGTATTGGGTTTGGTCAGGCAGGTGGCGGCGGTAGTACGACGCTACAAATTGTCTTAGCCAGTGAGAATGCCGATGCACTGTCTGAGTCGGCTCTCAAGCTTGAACGCGAAATGCGAGGTCTTAATGAGCTTAGCAACGTGCACCAAGTCACACCCAGACCAAGCTCTGAGCTGATCATAACACCTAAGCCTTCTGAAGCAGCTCGTCTAGGTATAACCTCTAGCACGCTTGGCTCGATTATTCGGGTCGCCACTCTCGGCGATGTAGATTCTAATACTGCAAAATTCAATACTGGTGATCAGCGCCTACCTATTCGAGTGCGTTTGCCTGATAGTGCCCGTACAGACTTAACAACAATCGGAAATCTAGAGATACCAACATCCAATGGTACCTCGGTGCCCTTGTCGGCAGTTGCTGATATCAGCTTTCAGCCTGGAGCGTCACGCATTGACCGCTATGATCGTAAACGCCGTGCAACGATTGAGGCACAGCTCAATGGTGTCACCTTAGGAGAGGCGACGGCTGCCGTTAACGAGTTAGAAGCTCTTAAGAATTTGCCATCTGACGTGACTCAACCAGCTTTTGGTGAGAGTGAGACCATGAATGAGCTTTTTGCTAGCTTTGGCTTTGCAATTCTTGCTGGTATTGGTTTGATCTACGGAGTAATGGTGTTGTTATTCAAAAGTTTCTTTAAGCCAATTACAATCTTGGCGGCATTACCTTTATCACTAGCAGGTGCCTTTTTAGGTCTATTGATAGCAGGTAGTTCGCTTGATCTATCGGCCTTGATTGGCTTATTAATGCTTATGGGTCTAGCAGCTAAAAACTCCATCTTATTAGTCGAATTTACCATCGAAGCTGAAAATAAAGGCGCTTCACAAAGAGAAGCATTACTCTCGGCTTGCCGTGAACGTGCGCGTCCAATTGTGATGACAACGATAGCAATGGCTGCAGGGATGGTTCCTACTGCCCTAGCACTGGGCGAAGGGTCAGAGTTTCGTGCGCCTATGGCCATTGCGGTTATAGGCGGACTCATCAGCTCGACATTGCTATCGCTCGTATTAGTACCAGTGGTATATGAGTTGATTGAAGATTTTGAAATATGGATGAAGCCAAAATTGGCTAAATTGGTTGTGCTGCCAGAAAAGACTGACCTGGAAGCAGCCGCCGCAAAAAAAGCAAACAATGAGTAGGAGTAATATTCTACTTAGTAAAAGCATTCGCTCACTTGAGCGTTTATAGTCAAAACCTTTAGCAGACAGCTATTGAGAAGCGTCCGCGAGGTTTTGCAAAACTTGAAAGTTGATAAATATAATATAAGGATGAAATTATGTTAAAACAAATAACTGCTCCAGACCATGTGATCGCGCTATCTCTTGATGGCACACTAACGGGTGAAGGTCTACAAGAGTATCGCAAGGTTCTTGAAAAGAAACTAGAAGCCTATGACCACATTGGCCTCTACGTCGATATTACAAACCTCACCGACATGACTGCAAATTCGATAGTAGAAGGCACTAAAGCGGATATGGAGCTTTTTAGTCATATCAAGCAGCTTAATAAATGTGCTTTTATATCTGACAAAGAATGGCCAGAAGCCGTCATTTCAGTAACAGATCGGTTTTTTCCTACCATAGAGATGAAAGTATTTCCTTCGAGTAAAAAAGAAGAAGCTTTGAGCTGGGCAGCAGAAAAGATTGAGCAGCCTGTAAGTAAAGAAGGGGCTATCCGCTTCTTGCCTACCAACAAAGATGACGTGCTTGCTTTTGAGATTGATGGCGTGTTGTCTGCAAATGAGATGCCGAGCATTACGAAAAAACTTGAGAAATTTCTTAGCGGTCATGACAAAGTAAGATTGATGGCTCGAATGAAAAATTTCGATGGTTTCGATCCCTCTATTCTTATACAAAGTAGCGGTTTACTGTCAATGAAAATTGATGCGATGAATAAAGTCGAGCGTTACGCCATCGTTGGCGCACCTAACTGGATAAACAAAATCGTTGAAACGGCAAATCCAGTATTTCCACAAGTGGACATCAAAACCTTTACTGCCGATCAGGAAAATGAGGCGCTTGCTTGGCTTGATGCTGAGCTGGTGAAATAGCCTTTATAGAACGATAACTGACATATTTGCTTTTACTGGACAGCTCTTCAAAAGAAGAGCTGCTCTATTTGTAAGTCGAACTAATAATATTGGCTCAACGAGACACTTACATACTTACGTTAAAAACGTTTTGATATGCTCTCATATGTTAAAAATTAATGCTCTTATATTCTATTGATATGACTTGGAACACGATTAAATGATGAGGAAACACGCTAAAACTACGTGGGCTTTTGTGATTATAACCAGTATTTTGACGGCGTTCATTATATTATGGGCTATAAGGATACTGTTTGGTATTGGTTGATTATCTGCTTAATATAACCAACATTTTTACATCTAGTTTAAAGAGCATCACCTCTACTTTCTATAGGTAATTCCATGATAGCTGACACGTCATATTTACTAATAGGTCGTTTAGCCTTACAAGCCAATACTACCAAAGACACTGTGCGCCATTATCATGATATGGGCTTACTAAGATCCCGAAAGCGCCAAGCAGGTTCACGTCTATACACTGAGTTTCATCCGGAATGTGTCGAGCGTATCGACCTGATCAAAAATGCACAAGCTGTCGGTTTTAATCTTAACGAACTCAAAGTCTGGTTGAATGATTATTACGATGGCACTCTCGATATTGATAAGCAAATGGATGTAATTTCCAAAAAGATTGCTCAAGCAAAACAGCAACAAGCTAACTTGTTAAGCATTATCGATCAGCTCAGTGCTTATCAAAAGAGTCTCAAACAAATGAAATAAGACACTAGTAGACCTGCTCCGAAAAAGGCTACTAATAAAATAACCAGCTAAAAATTTCCATTATTGTTTTATAGGGTGATGGAGCTTTGTCACACATAATAGCAGCAAAAAATTATTATGCTTTAGTAGGTGGAAAGATAGAATAGCTGTTTTTAACAAAGGTATAGCACGATAAAGCGATAAGTACCGCAATTCCAAAAAGTAAAACTAGCTGAATTATCCATGCCATCGAGGGCGCAATTAAACCGTTAGCGTAGGAGCTATGGATACCAAAATATGCCCAAGCCACTGCAATAGGAAAGACTGCATTGCGATAGCGCATTACGTATCCTACAACGACAGCGACTATAAATATCAATACTACAATCGTCCAAACTGAGCTGGAAATACCAAAGCCATCTACTCCTTGCTGAACTAAAAATATAGCATTGTTTAAAATAGTTGCTACAAACACCCAAGAAGCATAAAGGGTAAAAGCGGTTCCTGCTAAAGTAGATACCATACCAACTCGCGCGTTATAGGTTCTATGCACAATAGTCATTAGAGACACTAATATACCTACTATAAAAATAGTCGATAGCCCTACTCTCTCATAAGAAAAAGCGACGATCCATGCCATGTTAAATAAACTACTGATAACGAACAACCCAGATATTCGTGCAATAATCTTAGTGACTGCTGGATCTTTTCTCTTTAAAAAAAGAGTCACAAGTGTTGCAAATATAAGAGTATAAATGACGCCCCAAATTGAAAAAGCGAAACCATTCGGGGTAAGAAGCGTTTTATATTTCTCTGAGACAGCCGCCTGCCCCATGCCATTGAAAAATCCAGACGATCCTAGATAATTGACTGCTAAAGTGGCAAAAAGAACGAGTAAATTGACAACTGTCCACACGGTAACTTTTTTATAGTTTGACTCAATCATTATTTATGCGCCCCTTTATATTATGATACTGACAACAGTATCTAGAAAACCTGAAATATGACAACATTTTTTTTAATTATTATAAACATTACAAATATAGTCAGTTCAAAATAGAACTGTTATGGCCAGGACAAATATCATAAAGTAATTTAGATAAGTCATTTTGCATCCAGCCTTGGCGTAGAAACTTCACCTGTGCCCATTTCTTTTCGATCGGATTCAGGTCAGGACTGTAAGGCGGCAGCCAAAGAATACGATGGCCATGCCTATTCAGGAGTTTTTGAATGCATTTGTTCTTATGAAATCTAGCATTGTCCATCACGATCATGCATTTTGTTTTAAGACTTGGGATCAATGTGTGTTTGCACCAATGATAAAATATGCTGCTATTAATGTTGGTCTCAAAGTAATCAAGCGCAAATAGCATTTTTTCATAAAGAGCACCAATGACATTAGTGTGCTTTCTTGCTTGCCAGTTGTAACTATCAATACAAGGTTTGCCTATCAGTGCATATCCGTAAGGGCGAATGGTTTCCGCCTCAAAGCCACTTTCGTCCATATACACAATGGGATAGCCTTGCTGCAGAAAGCTATCAAGCTTACTCTGATATACCGCTCTTTTTATCGGACAGGCTTTTGGATGTTCCAAGATCTTTTTTTTGACTGATTCCAAGGCGCTTTAAGGCGTGATAAACTGCTGTTTTACTACAGTTTAAGAGACGAGCTCGCTCATACTGGTAATCATCAGGATGTTCTTTGACATCATTAAGTAGCAGGTCATCAGGTATTTTATAGGGTTTGGTTTGCCTTGTCGTTTTGCTATGAACACGTTTCTTCCAGTTTTGTATGGTGGTTGGGCTGAGATTATAGAAAATAGCAGCTTCAGCAAAGGTCACTACAATAGTAGATGCAATAAGAATAGATTCTCAACGAACACACATATTTTTTGTTCTAAGAGAGGCTTGAGTAGAGGTAAAAATACTATAAAAATATAGTGCCCAAATACGAGTTAAATTTTATTATATTGTAATTTACATTGTGATTATTCAATCGGATAATATTTACAGGCTATTAATATCAATGTTTGTAAGATATTGTCAGGATATACACTTTGGTAGATCTACCTTGACATGGTAGAGGTCAGCAGTTCGAATCTGCTTATGCCTACCAAATTTAGAAAGCCCCGATCTCACGATTGGGGCTTTTTTTGTCCGTGAAATATCGGCTGTAGCGGAAAATACTTGCTTACATCGACTCATAGTCATGAGTATACAATCAGATTTAAATCATTCAAAAAAGTGACGGTGACCAAAACGTGACCGACCCTTAAAAACTATTAAAGTTAAAATCCTCTTTTTGACCTCTACTTTAAACTCTAGGCTAGAACCTATTTCTTAGTATTTTTTCTTTATTCTCTTTAAGCGGCAATCTGATGAATTGAGAAATGCTATCCATATCGGTATTGCTAGTTAAGACCATAGAGATCAAACGAACAAGTCGCAGCACTCACCGCTACTATGTTTTTTTTGTGCATATAATGCTGATTAAAGATGAGAAACTCTCTATTACGAATTAAGTTTTTTGTCTCAAAACCCTTTACCACAACCACCGTTATGGGAACATATTCCAATGTAATGGTAAACGCTGACCTAACTAAATAAGTCTCCGACAATCCCGAGGCGGTTCATTATTATCGTATTAATGATTCCTGTTGTGATTTTAAGCTTAAAATCATTTTATAAGTCCTAACCTATAGTTGTCTTTTATAAGATTTATTCAGCACAATTATTTCTATAAACCTTTCTTATGAAAAATCATAAATCATGTCCCAAAAACCTCTATTCTTGACTGCGAATTTGCTGAATCACATCCGCAAGCGTTGAACCTTTTAGCTCTTCTCTTAAAGCATCTTCTACCCGATGCAAGATCGGATTAATTGCTGATTGAATATGCATTCCTACCAAACAGCGCTCACTGGTATCTTGATGCACATCAAACAATGCTTGCGACTTATTGTCTGCATATACCGCATCATATACCGCTAATAGTGGAATCTGCTCTGGTGATTTCGTTAAACGCGCACCAGCAACCCCAGCTTGTGTATGAATCAGTCCTGCTGCTTTTAATAGACTCATGATCTTACGAATCACCGCTGGATTGGTATTAACACTGGAGGCAATAAAGCTTGATGACGTTACCTCATCTTGATAGATATCCAATACCGCCAAGATATGAATCCCGACTGAAAAACGTGTCGTAATAGACATAGCGCTTCTTCCCTACTTGTTTATTTAATAATCTACAGAGTAACATTTTGAGCAACTCACTAGTTTTAACATTTTACGGTCTAAACATATTTATAAAAAGACAATAGTTGTCCAATGAAAATTATTAGTTGACTTTAATGAGTCTTCATTTTATCATACCTGTAACTTAAATAGTTACAGGTTAAATTATTATTGAATATTGGTTTCAATATTAACCTCAACATTTCAATACTCATCATTAATAAATAGGAATATATTATGAAAATTGCAATTATCGGTGCTACAGGTCAGGCTGGACGTTTGGTTATGCAAGAAGCTTTAGATCGCGGCCACAGTGTTACCGCTATTGTTCGTAGTCCAGAAAAACTGGCACAAGAAAGTCCGATCGCCGTGGTCGAAAAAGATATATTTACGTTGACCACTACAGATTTGACGCCATACGATGTAGTGGTTAATGCGTTTAATGCGACGTTTGGTACGGAAGAGCAACACGCAAGCGCAGGTCATGTATTGATTGAGGCGCTAAAAGGCCAAACCAATACTCGCCTTGTTGTTGTCGGTAGCGGTGGTAGCTTGTTCACTGATGAGAGTCGCAGCGAGCGTGTTCATGAATCGGCCGGTTTCCCTGCTCAGTTCTTAGATACGGCATTACAGATGCGCAAAAATTTGGAAGAGCTTCAAAGTACGTCAGATTTGAATTGGGCCTATCTCAGCCCTTGCGGTCTATTCGATGCAGAAGGTAAGCGTACAGGCCGTTATGATACGGGTACCGATGTGGCCTTAGTAAATAGCAAAGGTGAAGCTTATACCAGCTATGCTGATTTTGCTATTGCTATGCTTGACGAGATTGAGCAGCCTGAACACCGTAACGAGCGTTATGCGGTGGTCTCTGAGTCTTAAGTAGTCGATTACGCCTACCAGATTCGAAAAGCCCCAATCTTAAGATTAGGGCTTTTTTGTCCGTGAAATATGGGCTGTAGAGAAAAATACTTGCTCACATCGAGTCATAGTCATGATTATGAAATCAGCTTTTAATTATTAGATTTTATTAAAGTGGTTTGATATTTATAATGTTGTCTCTAATCATCAAGTAACGACTCTGAAAATGCCAGGCTATTGCGTCGCTTGCCCCTACTCATGGCACACTTGTCATCGCATCATCTGTTTATCAAAATCGTCTCTACGATCGCTGCAGTATAGTACGTCTTATTTTTCACAGTGAACCACTGAGACTATCTAATGACTGCTAAAGTTTAATAGTTGATATTTATTTATATCTCTGTTAGATTTTAACTCGATACATAATGTATCGTTTTATATGAAGATGTATTTAAATAATACCTAACCATTTAGTGCTTGCACATCATGTTGCTATAGCAGTTGTATGAGTCATATTTCGTTCATGCTAAGGATAGCTACTATGAACAATAATTCAGTTAAAACTCTTACAAGTTAAAACTCTTCAAGTACCGCTCAAACAGTATTGACTTGCATGATAAAGCCCCAGTTATATATGTTCGATGCTATGAGTACTCTTTTATATCGAGAATAAGTCGAGTCGTATATATCGCTGTAAACATTATAGTCACTAGCCCTAATGCTATGTCTGAGGAATAGTTAGCTATCAGAGAGCCTTTACGCTATGACATGAAGTACTTTCATTTTTTCGTCATTCGCTACGACATTTTCCCGTCTAAATAGCAACTTCTGAGAAAGTTTTATCAAATAATAACTAGACTAAATTCTGTTTATCAGAAGCATTATCTTACGAGCAGAGTTTAATTTTACAGCGTATTTTTCCATGGAAGGAAATTGAAATTATGAGCATTTTTGCTATTTTTTTGTCTTTGTCACTCTTAATATATTTTGCCTATAGAGGTGTCAGCGTATTAGTCTTGGCGCCCTTACTCGCTATTTTAGCTGTTGTTTTAAGTGGCGATAGTAGTCAAACCATGGGTATTTATACTGAAGTATTTATGCAGGGGCTTGGTGGCTTTGCTGTGAAATATTTCCCGCTATTTATCTTAGGTGCTATTTTTGGCAAGTTGATGGAAGATTCTGGTTACGCCTATAGCATCGCACGTAACATAGTGGATAAGCTGGGAGACAAACATGCTTTGTTGGCCGTAGTCTTAGCCTGTTCAATCTTGACGTATGGAGGTGTATCAGCCTTTGTCGTTACTTTCGCAATATATCCCATTGCTGCCGCCCTATTTAAGCAAACAAACATACCTAAAAGACTGATACCCGGAGCCATCTGTATTGGCGCTCTAACCTTGACCATGACCGCACTACCTGGTTCACCTGCTATTCATAATGTTATACCGATGCCTTATTTTGAGACCGATGCGTTTGCAGCTCCTGGTTTAGGAATTATTGCCTCGATAGTTATGCTAGGCGGAGGTATGTTGTGGATGAATCGCCAAACGCGTATTGCGAGTGCAAATAATGAAGGTTATGGAAATCATACGTTAAATGAAAAAGAGCCTCACTCAGGTATCGATATACCCAATTTTTGGCTCGCATTGTCTCCTATTCTCATTGTGATAATAGGCAACTACGCTTTTTCAAAAATTATAATACCGTTATGGAACAATAGTTACTTAGCTGACGAAAAGTTTGGTGGTGTAGCGTTAAGTTCAGTTATTGGTATTTGGGCCATTATTTTATCGTTATTCTTAGCTTGTGTGTTTGTTATTGCTTCGAGTTTCAAAAGAATAGATAGTGTGGCAGAAAGCCTAAACAAAGGTGCCACCGGATCTTTACTACCTATTTTTAATACAGCTTCAGAAGTAGGCTATGGCTCTGTGATTGCCACTCTTGCAGGTTTCGCTATTATCAAACAATCTCTTATGGGCATTTCACCTGGAAACCCTCTTATATCAGAAGCGATTATGGTCAACGTTTTAGCTGGTATTACTGGATCAGCTTCAGGTGGATTGGGGATAGCGCTAGAAATTATGGGTGCAAGCTATATGCAACTGGCGGAACAATATAATATTGACCCCGAATTAATGCATCGTATTGCTTCTTTGGCCTCTGGCGGTTTGGATTCATTACCACATAATGGGGCAATAATAACAATGCTAACTATCTGTGGTTTGACCCATAGAGAGTCCTACAAAGACATATTTGCTACTGCTGTGATCATTCCTTTAATTGCTCTCATTCTTGTTATCATACTCGGCACTATATTTGGGTCTTTTTAGAAAGACAGACCAGTATCTGAACTATAGAAGGGGTTGTTTAGCCTTGCAATCAATTCCGTAGAGTTAAACTTGGAAGTTTTAGTTACGCAGCCCGACAATGAAAGTCAAACCGCACCTACTTTAGCTGTCTATAGCCTAAAATCTTTTGAATGTTCGTTTCACTGCGAGCATAGCTCTCATCTTGCGTCCGGGCGAAGTAGCACTTCGCCCTATCCCTACTCATTCAATATTCCTCGTTCTTTCTCGGTAACTCTTATCTGTCGTTTGAGGCGCTTGCTCTCTTCCATCACGGCCATAAACTATAGACCGTACTACTCAGTCCGTCCAAGCTTGTTTTGATTGGCTTTTTATGCCAGTTCGATAGTATTTACATAGCGATGCCAAGTTGCCTTGCAGTAGCTGAAATATCGCCATTATTATCTGCTATATTTTTGACAACTTCGGTTTCGGCTTTGAATTCTGCACTGTAGGTTTTGATTTCGTTGGTCATGATAAAATGCTGTGAATATGCTTAGCTTACCGAATTTACTTGTACAGTTTTTTCAGCACAGCTCAATAGAAGAAACTCTTGCTTACATCAACTTATACTCATAACTATTTAATCAACTCTAGATTGCTTAAAAAAGTTATGGTAACTAAGTCGCGATCGACCTCTATCAATATCTAACACAATTGTAGATTGCTATAGTGGAACGACTGATATTAGACTATTAAAACCTTGATACTTATTACAGGCTGTTCAAACACCTTCTACGTTGACGCTGTATTACCACATTTTTCTAAAGTAAGTCATGGCATCCATACTTTATGAGTTACCACTATGTTTAACTTCGATATTAGTCTAAATGTTCTGCTATATCATGCCTTCCAATTAGGTATTGCTTTTATATTGTCACTACCAATCGCTCTCAACCGTGAACTTGCAGATAATGGTGCAGGTTTAAGGACTTTTCCTTTGGTGACAATAGCCTCGTGTGCTTTCATGCTAGTTGGCATGGATATTTACCAAGAGGCCGATGCTGAGGCTAGAATTATGTACGGCATAATCACTGGAATGGGTTTTATTGGTGGTGGCGCCATCTTCAAGAATGAAGATGGCGCGAAGGGTACTGCTACTGCGGCTGGATTGTGGAATACAGCTGCCATTGGAATATCAGTGGCTTATGGTCGCTATGAGATTGCCATCATCTTGTCAGTTGTTGGTTTTTTAATCCTACAATTCTCAAAACCTTTTAAACCAAAACCTTAACGACATAACTCTTAGTTATAGCAACAGAGAATCAAACCGCCATTTTAACAAGAACTTCATACTTACTTTGTTTTGGACAGAGCGTTTAGTGGTTGAGCTCCTTTGAACCTTAGCAGGCGCAAAGCATTGAGAGTCACTAGTATCGTTGCACCAGTGTCCGCTATCACAGCAATCCATAGTCCGGTAATACCTAGTAAAGTAGTGATCAGAAACACGGCCTTTAATCCTAGAGCAAAAACCACATTTTGATGTATGTTAGCCATGGTTGCACGCGACAATGCAATGAGATGAGCCACGTCTGTAACACGGCTTTTCAATAGTGCAATATCGGCTGTTTCGATAGCAACATCCGTCCCGCCTCCCATGGCAATGCCCACGTCTGCTGTTGCTAATGCTGGCGCATCATTAATACCATCGCCAATCATCGCTACCTTGCTATTACCTTTCCTCTCATTGAGCAAGTGTAGTTTGTCTTCAGGTAAGAGTTCAGCTTCGCACTCTATATTTAAGTGACTAGCAAGAGCCTGAGCGGTCAGATAGTTGTCACCTGTCAGCATCATGGAATGCACACCCATCGCTTTGAGCTGGGCCACTCCTTCTTGAGCATCATCCCGCAACTCATCTCGTAGCGCTATCAATCCAAGCACTTCACCGCTTTGCTCATCGAACAAAACTGAGACAGTCTTGCCTTCCTTTTGCAATACTTCAATGTCTGCCTGTTGGTCGGTTGACAGCAGACCTTCATCAATTACGTAAACTGGTGACCCAATGGCTAGAGGACGCCCAGCTACCGTTGCGTGTACTGCTTTCCCCGCGGTAGCATAAGCTTTGGAAGCCACTGGTATAGATATATGAGCGGCTTTAGCATGATCAATAATGGCTTTTGCAAGTGGATGGCTAGAGGCGGATTCAACGCTAGCAAACAGTGCCAGCAGCTCACTCTGTTTCTCAGATCCTATGTATTTTTGGTCTGGGCGTTTCTGTGTAAAGGCAATAACGTCGGTAACTCGAGGCTTACCTTCAGTTAATGTGCCCGTCTTATCAAAAGCGACGACATTCACACGACCCATAGTCTCTAAAGCGCTGCCACCTTTGATCAGCAATCCGCGACGTGTACCGACAGCCAACCCTGACGCGATGGCTGCTGGAGTGGATAGTACCAGCGCGCAAGGACACGCGATTAGCAATAGTGCAAAACCACGATATAGCCACGTCGACCATTCACCTCCCATCGCTAGCGGCGGAACAAGGATAACCAGTGCAGCAATAGCCATCACCGCTGGGGTGTAATAACGACTAAACTTTTCAATGAAACGCGCCGTAGGGGCTTTAGAGGCTTGCGCCTGCTCTACCAGATTGATAATGCGTGCAATGGTATTGTCAGCAGCTGTCTTTTGTACACGAATTTGCAGCGCTCCATCCACATTGATGGACCCTGCAAATACCGTATTACCTATCGCCTTGGCAACGGGTATTGATTCGCCCGTTACTGGAGAATCATCTAGACTAGAGTTACCTTGAACAATAACACCATCAGCAGATACTTTATCTCCAGGACGTACCAATACCAAGTCATCGACCTGCAACGAGCCTACAGGAACGGTATGCTGCCTGCCTTGTGCATCAAGTAGAATCGCAGTTTTGGGAACCAATGATGCCAGTGCTCTGATGCCAGCACGGGCACGATCAGCCGCCACACTTTCTAACAATTCACCGACAGAGAACAAAAAGACAACCGCCGCCGCCTCTTCAGCTTCACCAATGATAAGCGCGCCAATTGCCGCGATAGACATCAACATTTCAATCGAAAAAGGACTACCAGTCATCGCTAGAACTACAGACTTTCGAGCGAAGGGGAAAACACCCACAATGACGGCAATAGCAAATACCCACGTGCCGTAATCAGGAAAGATTAGTGCTAGCGTGTAGGCAACGCTCATCAATACGCCGAGACCAATTACCTGCTTACCTTTTTTAGTTTGCCACCAACGCTGTTGCTGCGTATTCAATTGATTGTCACTATCGTTATCTGCTGCATTTGCTTGATCAGTAGTGGCAGATATACCAAATCCCAGACGCTTGATGGTCTTTTCGATATCGCGGTACTGAGTATCTGAATCAGGGGCAAGCGATAGCTCTAACTTTTCAGTAGCAAAATTAAGCTGTATGTCAGAAACACCCGGCATACGTGCTAGTGCAGTTTCAATCTTTCTGACACAACTGGCACAGTCCATACCTTCAATATGATATTGCATAAACAACTGCCTCATTATAAGAATTCATTTGATAACGTATTGTGAACCCTCTAGTGGCTTCAGAGTCAAGGCCACTTTTATATGGCTGTATAAACTTGATTTTCGTAATACCAAACCTTATAGTTGCTTTAATGTTTTAATTTTAAGATAACGTTGAGAAAGCTATGCTAATAAAAATCGGAGAGCTCGCTAAACGTACGGGTGCAACAGTAGAGACCATTCGCTATTATGAAAAAGAGAAGCTATTACCAGAGCCTTTCCGTAGCGAAGGGAATTATCGCTTGTATCGCGAAAGTCATATTGAGCGCCTACAGTTTATTTTGCACTGTCGCACACTCGATATGACATTGGATGAAGTACGAACGTTACTTAAGTACTGGGAAGAACCTAGCAGAGGCTGCGGTGATGTAGATGACCTGTTAGATGAACATATTCAGGCTGTGGAAACACGTATAAAAGAGCTGAAACAGTTAAAAAAACATCTGAGTGTTTTACGGAAGAAATGCGATAGTGAAACTCCAGCGAAGTCATGTGGCATATTGGACGCCCTTGCTGACAATTCCTGTCATGAAAACCTACATGAAGCATATTAAATATTGTCTGTATGGATACAAGTAATTAGTACTTTTTTATCGTTATATATAACGTCTCCACTACCTATTAACTATTTTGCTACCATTTAATAGCATACGATTATTCGTGTGCTCAGGGATGCTGTATGTGTTCAGTTATATCAATATCGCAAACAGACTTCGCGCTATCTCCTATTCTCTCTCTGTTCAACTGTGCCAAATGTATAGAGTCACATTCACAAATAAAAACAAATCGACTCTAAAACCTACCCTTCTATATAACGTTTGCTCTTCGCCACTCTGACTAGATCTAGACTCGCTATTTTTTATTCAAACTATCACTCAAAGTTGATTTTAAAACTCTAGAACCTGATCCCTTCAGCTATATGACATCTTAAACAGTCATGTCAAATTCCTGCAAATTTTCAATAAGCTAGACCATCCACTGTTAGTTAACTGCCTATCGTTGGCAGTTTTTAACACATCCATTTTCTAAATCTCGACATGCTCATCAGTATCCCAGCACCAGATCATTCACTCCATGACTGTCCATTCATCACTCACACAAAAAGTCAGTATTGAGGTTACCTCGTGTAGACGTAGCTAACATACGAAGCCTTCTGAAATATAATTTTTGTATATTGTTATGTTATAGTATAACATAACAATATACATCGCTTATGTTCCTACTTATTTTCATATAACTTTCATTTGGTAATCTCATGTCTCCAGTTTTTTATGTCAACAAGTTAAAAGAACCTGATTACAACTCTGTATCTTCAGTCAATTTCAGGCTTCGTCACGCAACGACTGTATTTTCAGTCACAACAGCTTTAGGTATAGCAAGTTTTTCAGTCAATGCAGAAGATACGACGGTCAATATAGACCCCATTATATCTTCATCCTCCTACTCAGACTCCTCTGACGTTCGTGACCCATCGGTGACTCTAGATACGATATTTGTCACATCTAACCCTTTATTGCCTCAGACAAACGAAATGGCAACTGCGACTAGTATCGTTACTAGCGATGCGCTCACTACTCAGGTAAACAGCACGCTTGGCGATGCGTTAGCAGGTGAGGTTGGGGTATCTGCTGATAGTTTTGGACAAGGTGCAAGTCGTCCAATTATTAGAGGGCAAAGCGCGCCGCGTGTCCAAGTCATGCAAAATGGTTTAAACGTACAAGATGCTTCACAAATTTCACCAGATCATCAAGTGGCCGTACCTGTACTAGGTGCCAAACAAGTTGAAGTCATCAAAGGCACATCAGCTTTGATGTATGGCGGCGGTGCTATAGGCGGTGTGGTCAATATTGTCAATGACTCTATTCCTCAAGAGAAAGGGCAAAAAAGTATCAGCGGAAAGGTGGCATTGACTGGTCAACAAGCCACAGACGGTTATCTAGGATATGCAGGACTCAATGGCAGTATCGGTGAAAACTGGCTATGGAGTGGCTATTACCAAAAGACAGATAAAGGCAATATCCTAGCACCACACTTAGATACTGACGAGATTACCAACAGCTGGTACACACAAGACAATGGCAGTATTGGTTTGTCTTATGTGACCGATATGGGCTATATCGGAGCATCGTATCAACGTCTATCCTCAGAATATGGACTGCCCTTCCATGTTCATAATTCATGCTCACCTGATAGCACGTTAACTAACCAATTAAGCTGTGAGTCAGGCCACGACCACGACCACGACCACGAACATGGTGCTGCACCTTATGTCGATATGACTTCAAACATCTATCAGCTCTATGCAGAGCAAAAATTGCCCATGATAGGTGTTGATCGTATCAATACTAAAATCAGCTATACCGACTATCGTCACGATGAAATAGATGAAGGCTCTGTTGGCACGACTTTTGAGAACAAAGCCATTAGCGCTAAAACCCAAGCCACACACAGCACATATAAAACAGGTAATTTGGGCTTTATGAAAGGAGTGGTCGGTCTAGACTACACAAACAGTAGGTTTTCTGCTATCGGGCTAGAAGGGTATTTGCCGCAGACCGACCGCACACAAGTCGGCCTATACTTCATTAAACGACTCACACCAGATTATTTCGGCGCAAAAATACAGAATTCTGATAAGTTTGCAGGTCAGCCGCTATCTAAAAGCGATGAACATGCTGGTCATAATCATGGTGAGACAGCGGTGGCTACCAACACGCCCCTCGATACATCTAGTATTTTAAGAAAACAAGGCAAAAGCCCTTGGTATATTGAGTTTGGTGGCCGACAGGATTTTCAAAACTTGACGGATAATGACAATGATATTGAAAAAACACATGCCGGAACGTCTGTCAGTTTAGAAGGTGGCAAATATCTGACGCCTAATACGCAGTTATCTGCCAGAATCAGTCACTCCGAAAGACTGCCCTCTCCACAAGAGTTATTTTCTAACGGTGCTCATCTTGCAACCAACACTTGGGAGCGTGGCAACGGGCAATTGGAAAAAGAATCCACTGATGGCGTAGAGCTTACTCTGCGCTACGACGATGGCGATCGTTTTGATAGTAGTATTTCTGTCTTTTATAACGACAGTGCAAATTATATTTACGCTAAGACCCAAGATGTTGTCACTGAAGGAGAATCTGCAGGTTTTCGCTTAGTGGATTATGTTCAAAGCGACGCCAAGCATTATGGTGGTGAAATTCAATCACGCTATTATCTTAATAACAATATTAGTATTGGTGGCTTTGCCGATATCGCACTTATAACACTAGATGATTCAAGTCTTACACGAAAGTACGCGCCAAGACTAGTATCGCCCAGAATTGGTGGTGATATTACCTCTCAATTTGGACAGTTTGATTTAATTCTCTCTGGATACCATCGTTTTGAGCAAGATAACATTGCTGATTTTGAAACCAATACGCCAAGCTACAACATGGTTGATGCCAAACTTGTCTACCATAGTTCAAGCGCTCATGATTACACCGCTTTTTTCCAAGTCGAAAATATTTTCAACGAGCTTGCCTATAACCATGCGTCTTATTTGGCTGAACAAGTACCCATGCCAGAACGCTCATTAAACGCAGGTATCACATACAATTTTTAGTAGCTAACTCTCTTTTAATTAACCATCAGTGATCATGAGCCAAACAACTCATGACTGGAGTCTTTTATGAATCAAATAACTACGTTGAGCCGTGCAATCGCAATCGCTTTCTCTTCTCTAATCGCTATATCAGCCCTCAGCGGATGCGGCTCATCAGATGATAGAAAAACGTCTGCCATAGAAACAGATGATGAGCACGACCATGACGACCATGACGACCATGACGACCATGACGACCATGACGATGATGGCTCAACAGCCGTCACAGATGAAATAGATCAAGGTCGTTTATTCATGACGGCAAAGGATGATAGTCAGGCTTATGTTTATAGCCTTGCTCAAAATAAAGTGATTCAAACCCTACCCCTAACAGGACCGATCGATGCTATAAAAACCAGTCCAAATGCTAATTACGCAGTCGTCATGGATCGTACCAATAACACAGTCAACTTTTACCATAGTGGGCTTGATATCGAAAACCATGGCGATCATGATCACCCGTATGCTCGTGATGTCACAAAAATTCCATTACAGCTAAACTATACCCGTCCAGTACATTTTCAAACCTTTGGAGAGCAAGCAGGATTATTTTTTGATGGCCTAGGTGCGGAAGGTAACCCCATAGAAAACCCTGTACAAGAAGCTGGATTCGCACTCGTCACAGATACCGATATTGCTGATGGCAAACTGCCTTATCAAAAGCTTAATACCAACATACATGGTACAGCAGAACCTAGAGGAGACTATGTAATTGCCTCACAACGTTATCAGACAACTGGTAGCTCACTAGCCGACACACTCTCTGTCTTTAAACAGCATGATGATCACTATCATATAAGCCAGACTTTCGATACAAAGTGCATGGGACTACATGGCAGTGGCAGTGTCACAGATTATAGTGTCTTTGCTTGTAGCGATGGTGTTTTAAGTGTTAAGCAGACTGAAGATACATTCAGTGCTGAAAAAATTACCTATCCTATTAGCTTAACCAATATGCAATGTGATGGGGCAAGTAGTCCTGCTCGAATTGGCTCATTTATCACCAACCATCATCATGACTACGTCATTGGTACTGCTTGTGGTCAGCCTTACCATGTTGATCCCATTAGTAAAAATATAACGCCTATTGTCTGGACAACAGATAGCAGTCGCCGTGTCGTCAGCTATGATTTTGATGCACATGGAGAACACCTCATGCTACTTGACGATACTGGCAAGCTATACATACTGGATACTGAACAAGACTATAAGCAAACGGCTGTATTGGATATTTTCCCAAATGGTCTTGCAGAAGATGGCGTACCAGAGTTTATTGTCAATCCAAATACTGAAGTGGTGTATATGATAGACAGCTCAAATAAACAGATTATCGAAATTGATCCTGATGATGGTGAAATCGAGTCAAAAATAACTCTAAACTTCACTCCTTCTCAGTTAGCATGGTTCGGTATAAAAGCGGAACATGATGATGAACATACCCATTAATCATAAATATTCAAATAGCCTTTAGCCTTACAAGCAGTCTTTAACTAGACGCTTCTTAAATTAAGAAGCGTCTTTTTTAGCTGATGGAGCATACAACTGCTGTTACTTCTAATGGCTATGAAGTTCTTACTCTTCGAAAAGACGAAGTCATTTAAGCAATCTAAGCTATTTACTATCTGAGCGACTACAAAACCGTTTCGAAATTTCTAATACCGTTTTTGTTAAATATAGCGTAAGAATAGACTCTACTTGATTATTATTTAAACAATAATGCCCAAAGACGTCCAAAGCTTTATTCTATGACAACTCATAACGTAGTCATTCAATTCTGATTACGCCTACTAGATTCAAAAAGCTCCAGCTAAATGACTGGGGTTTTTTGAATCTAGTAAGATGTCAGATGTGTTGACAAACATTTAGCTTTGAAGCTCTATAAGCAAAAATATCTATTAAAAGTTCTCAGAGTTTACTTAATAATTCAGCCAAAGACAGCTATCGCTGCATGTGTCATCAATTCACTCTACTATTCATATAATGAGACAGTTGAGTAGATAAACAACTGTGTCCTTACAAGATCTGACAAGCCTCATCAAAATCTAATCTTGGTAGACGTTGATATAAATTATCAAGTTCGCCATAACCTATATTAATCAGTAGGTTTGAGGTCCAATTGCTATCTTTGAGAAAGGTGTTATCTACTAACTCATTATTGAAGCCCGACATCGGACCCGTATCTAAGCCCAACCCTCTACAAGCTAAGACGAGATAAGCTGCCTGCATAGAGCTGTTTCTAAATGCTGTTTCCTTTATCAGTTCAGGGCTAGAGTTAAACCATGACCTAGCATCAGTATGTGGAAATAGCTTAGGCAGTTTTTCATAAAACTCATTATCATAAGCGACAATAACTGTGACAGGTGCTGTCATGGTTTTTTCAATGTTCCCTGATGATAGTGCAGGCTCTAAGTGCGCTTTAGCTTCATCAGATTTAAGAAATACAAATCTGGCAGGTGAACAGTTAGCCGAGGTAGGCGCCATTTTAACTAAATGATAAATCTCTTCAAGTAGTGCATCTGGCACCTCTTTTTGTTGCCAAGCATTAAAGGATCTGGCCTTGCCAAATAGCTGATCAAAATCTTCGGTAGATAACGATGATGAATTATTCATAACACTTCCTAATTGATATTAAACTTTAGATAAAAACTGAAGGATTTTGCTATTGGCTGAGCAGGTCTCTGAGATTGTGCTGGCATGTCCACCCGTTACCATCAACTCAAATTGGGCGTTTTGCATATTTTCAGCCAAGGCCAGACCGCGTTGCCATGGCACCAAAACATCATCAAGGTTGCTTAACACTAACGTTTTGTTTTTAATATTTTGAGCATTTATCAAGGGCTGATAAGCCTGCAAAGCTTTTAATCTCGTTGCGACGTTCTCAACTGGTGCAAAGTTAGCAATGGCTTTGTCTTCTTTTTGCGTGAGTGCTTCTATGTTGTCTGAGATCCAGATCGGTGGATACAAGAATATCGCTTGCGCGCGTACAAATGCCTCTACCCCTGTATCTTGTAGCAAACTGGTTCGCATACTAAAACACTTGGTAGTATGGGGATCTAAGCTTTCCCAACCATTTAAAACCACGATCTTATCTAATAATTCTGGCGCTTTGTGAGCGACCTCAATACCGATAAAACCACCAAGTGCGTGACCGACAAAATGACAGTTAGACAGCCCTTCTTTTTTTAAGATTTTGATTAATTGATCTGCCAAATCTTGCATAGAATAGTTATCGGGTAAGAGCTCACTGTCAGGTAATACGCCCTCTTGTTCATAGCAAATCACATGATAATGCTCAGTAAAACACTCAATTTGAGGCAACCAAAAATCAGCATGCCCGCCTAAGCCTGAACTAAAGACAATTGTTTTTGAAGTCTCGTTTTTACAAGGATATTTTTTAACTAACATATGTACCTGCCCAATTTCAGTAGAATTTAAATTGCGGTAAAAGCATCTAATGGTTTGTAACGTTCTAACATTAAGTCCAATTTACTAAATCAATTCAACGGTACGCTCATCGCTGTCATAGTAATCATACGTTAGCGCTTCTTCAAAATTATTAGCGGTGTGTTTAGTGGTCTCTTGACACTCAATATATTTAATCAGCTCATCGATAGTACCTATCTTTAAGTTATGAGTATCGGCAAATTTAACTAAATCGTTTCTACGAGCCATCTCACCATCTTTATTAATTATTTCGACAATGGCCGCCGCAGGCTCTAAACCAGCCAATCTGGCTAAGTCGCAACCAGCCTCAGTATGACCTGCCCGCTCTAAGACACCGCCCTCTTTCGCCATCAGCGGGAAAATATGTCCTGGGGTCACTACGTCCTCAGAGGTAACGTCTTGAGACACAGCGGTTCTGATAGTCTGAGCTCTGTCTGCCGTTGATATTCCAGTACTGACGCCTTTTGCTGCATCAATCGAAACGGTAAAGTTCGTACTATAAGGTGCTTGGTTGTCTTTGCACATCAAAGGTAAGTTCAATTTTTTGCAACGTTCGGAAGTTAGCGTTAAGCAAACCAAACCTCTGGCGTGTGTAATCATGAAGTTGATATCTTCAGGTTTGGCTAAAGAAGCTGCCATCACTAAATCACCTTCATTTTCCCTATCCTCATCATCCATGAGTATGACCATTTTGCCCGCTTTAATATCTGCAATGATTTCCGGTATTGTATTAAGATTCATAAAACTCACCATGTATTGTTATAAAAACAACGACTAATTTTTATATATTTTTTATTTAGAACATATTACTAACTACTAAAATGACACCTACAGGCTAAAAATATCTGCTCTTCTTAGCCTCGTAGCTTAATTAATAATATGCTCTATTATGATTTCCTGATTTCAATATGCCGTATACCTACTTCATAGAAATAGTGGTATTCACACCTTCACTGGCATCTTCATCAAACCAGCGTGATATCACGGTTTTAGTCTGCGTATAGAACTGCACCGCTTGCTTACCATAAGGGCCTAAGTCACCGAGCTTACTGGCTCTAGACCCTGAAAAAGAAAACATTGGCAGCGGTACTGGAATTGGTAAATTAATACCGACTTGTCCGACGTCTATATGTTGCTGGAACGTGTGCGCATGGGCGCCAGACTGGGTGAAGATGGCAGTGCCGTTTCCGTTTGGATTGGTATTGATAATTTCGATGGCTTCCTCAAGGGTATCGGCATACATAATGCACAGGACAGGACCAAAAATCTCTTCGGTATAACAGCTCATATCTGCTGTCACATTGTCTAAGATAGTTGGACCTACAAAGTTACCGTCTTCGTAGCCTGCTACCTGACAACCACGACCATCTAGTCTGAGAGTTGCGCCTTCATCAATACCAGCTTGGATTAAGCGCTCTACACGTGCTTTGGCTTGCTTAGATATTAATGGGCCCAAATCTTTGTCGTCCTTGCCAGCGGATACCACTAGCTGGGCTGATTTTTCTACAATGTCATCCACCCATTGCTTAGATTCACCAACCAACACGACGACAGACAGTGCCATACAGCGCTGTCCTGCTGCACCAAATGCTGCCCCGGCTAACTGGTTCAGAGACTGCTCTCTATTCGCATCAGGCATGATGACGGCATGGTTTTTCGCGCCCATCATACATTGCACACGTTTGCCAGCCTGACCTGCACGGTCATATACATGCTTGCCCACTGCGGTTGAACCAACAAAAGACATTGCTTTTATGTCTGGGTGATCGCACAGCGCATCGACTGTATCTTTGCCACCATGGACGACATTTAACACCCCTTTCGGTATACCTGCCTCAAGGGCCAACTCGATCAATCTCATGGTAACGATTGGGTTTTGTTCAGAGGGTTTTAAGATAAATGTGTTGCCTGTGGCAATGGCCATTGGAAACATCCATAGCGGTATCATGGCAGGAAAGTTAAAAGGAGTAATACCTGCACAGACGCCCAATGGTTGTTGAACGGTATACATATCAACGCTGCTGGCAACGTTTTCAATGTATCCACCTTGTTGCAAGTTGCCGATACCTGATGCATGTTCTACAACTTCAAGTCCTCTAAACACATCACCTCTAGCATCTGCCAGCGTTTTGCCTTGCTCTTCGGTCAATAGCGCCGCCAACTCATCCATATGCTCACGTATCAACTCTTGATACTTCAAAAAGACACGAGCTCTTTTGCTGATAGGTGTGGTACGCCAGCTCTGAAATGCTTCAGATGCGACCTTAACGGCTTGCTCAATCTCTTCAGGGGTTGATTGCGGTACTTTGGCGATTACCTCTTGAGTGGCAGGATTGGTGATATCAATCCATTCGGTAGTCGTTGATTCCGTAAATTCGCCGTTAATCAGTTGTTGTACGCTGTGTGGTTCTGTATTCATGACTTGCTTCCTTAAATAGATGTAAAACAGGCGTTTAAATTTATGTATTGAGTTTCATGAGCGGCTCTGGTGTAACGACCTCTTCCTCAGTGGTCACGCTCATCTCTTTTTGTTTGTTTTTAAAATTAAAAACGAGGTTCATCAGAATGGCCAAAAAAGTCGCTGTACCGATACCACCCAAATCAAAGCCCGCAATGTTTAGTGAGTAGTTACCAGTGCCTAGGATGACTGGAACGGCAGCGACCAACATATTGCCATTCTTACTAAAATCGATGTTTGCATTCATCCAAATACGTGCGCCAGCAATCGTGATCAAACCAAAGACAACGACTGAAGCACCCGTCAAGATCGCCACAGGAATGGTGCTAACCAAGGTGCCAAATTTAGGAGACAAACCCAATAGAATGGCGAAAACACCTGCTATGACAAAGACGACTGTAGAGTAAATTTTGGTCGCGGCCATCACGCCGATGTTTTCTGCATAGGTCGTCATACCAGTACCGCCTACCGAGGCCGATAGCGTGGTACACAGACCATCAGCGAAGAAGGCTCTGCCCATATAAGGTGAGATACTTTTGCCAGTCATGGCCTCTACTGCTTTAAAATGTCCAAGGTTTTCGGCGATTAGGATGATAAAGACAGGTGCAATAACCAATATGGCACTGGTTTCAAATACAGGAGAGTATAGAGTTGGCATACCGAACCAAGCGGCATTTGCAACTGGTGCAAAATCAATTGGCGTGCCCATGCCCATGACATTGGTTAAGAGGAAGTAAACAAAATATGCAGCGACTAACCCAATTAACAGCAACAAGCGTCTTACCATACCTCTGGTAAATACGGCGACTGCACAGATACACAACACAGTGACCAACGCCATCCAAGAATCAAAGCTATTGCCGATGACGCTTTGTATCGTGACGGGCGCTAAGTGCAACCCGATAATCATGACGATAGACCCAGTGACAACAGGGGGCATCAAGTTCTCAATCCACTCTGCACCTGTCTTCATCACCAGCAGACCCATCAGTGCATATAAAACCCCACAAACCAACGTGCCGCCAAGGGCAATGCCAATATTTGGATTGATACCAGTGCCGCTATACCCTGTTACTGCTGCGACCGCGCCGATAAATGCAAAGCTTGAGCCTAAATAACTGGGGACATGACCACCAGTAATAAGAAAGAAAAGTATTGTGCCTATACCTGTAATGAGCATGGTTAGGCTGGGATCAAACCCCATCAGTAAAGGGGCTAAGATAGTTGCACCAAACATTGCGAATGAATGCTGTGCACCTAAAACCACACTTTTACCCATTGGCAGATATTCGTTGATACCTACCGGTGTCGTTTCTAGGTCTCCAGTGTATGGACGCCATTTCACAAACCATTTATCCATTTTAAATATCCTTAAAAAGTAAAGTGTGATACTTATTTTTTGCACTTACTCAATTGATGATAGCCTCTATTAAAATATATGAGACTTTCACAATCAGGCTTGTGTTTGATATCCAATACTTCACAAATAAGAATATCGTGAGTTCCTACCGAGTTAATGAGTTTGATTTTGCAATCAAAAGAAATACTGGCGTCTTCTAATACAGGTGACCCCGTTGATAAGGTCGACCAATTGCCTTGATCAAACCTTTCTTCTAGAGATTTTTTACCGCCGAACACACCGCTTAAATCTTGGTGTTCAAGAGCAAGGGTGTTAACACATAACACCATGTTTTCTTTAAAAAAATTGTATACAGAAGCACTTCTGTTTAAACATACTAATAGGGTTGGCGGTTCATCAGTGACACTACACACCGCTGAGGCTGTAAATCCTGCCCGCCCTGCTGGACCCTCAGTGGTAATGATGTTGACTGCAGCAGCCAACTTGCTCATAGCGTCTCTAAAAGTTTGCTGCATGTCGGTTAAGTGATCTGCCGTAGAGGTTAATGATGCTTTAGATTTATGTTTCATTAATGAGGATTGCGTTACTTGGCTTTCTTTCATTGCTGTATTCATCTGTCATTTCCTTTTAAACAATATCCCACCACATATGTAGTCAACTAAAGCGCCCTACTACGGTTAAATCTTAGGTAACCTTGAATTCACTAACTGCAGTTATTTTTAAATAAGACTTCTTATCCAATGTGTGCTACCGACGCGATTTCGACTAGGGCTTCTGGTTTGACTAACCCACATTGAATACAAAATCTGGCTGGCTTTTCATTGGGGAAAAATTCTGCATAGACTTGATTGACAGCGTCATAATCTGACCAGTCTTTTAAAAAAATTGAATTAAACGTCACATCATCCATGTCTCCGCCAGCGGTTTGAATAACGTTTTTGATCGTCGTTAAAACATGGCGGGTTTGGGCGGCTGCATCACCCACATGTACGACGTCATTGTTCTCATCAAAAGGCAACGTGCCAGAGACATAAACAATATTGTCGGCCTTGGTAGCGGGTACATAAGGCGCTAATGGTTTGCTGGTACCTTCAGGTATAACGACTTGTTTAGACATATCTGTATTCCTATACTGGTTAAATTAAATATTAAGCGTTTGGTTTTGATTGCTTAGCTGATTGTTTAAAACATTAGCTATCTGAAAAACACTGCTGCATACTCGCAACATCAGAAACCCAACCAAAAAAGTTTTTTACGTTGTAGAGTGTGGCCTCATGAGACTCTGGCGGTCCTGCCTGATAACAAGCGTCATCTAATAAAACCCCAAAATACTCAAGAAAAAATCCATCTCGAAGCGTAGATTCAACGCAAACGTTGGTCGCGATACCAGTGAGTAATAAGTTACGTATGCCACGTGATCGCAGTACACTATCAAAGTTGGTGTTAGCAAAGCCGCTATATCGAGGCTTGTCTATGACGATGTCTTGAGGTGCAGGGCTAAGCTCATCGACTAACTCGTAATCCCAACCACCTTTTGCCAATAATGTCCCGTCAATTTCGGGGTTTTTGCGCATGGTTTTTAAAGCATTTGATTTGTGGTAATTAGGCGATCCACTACCACCAGCCTCTACATATTTATTGTCCCAACCATTTCTAAAATAGATGACCTGTATGCCAGCTTGATGGGCAATATCCACGGCTTGCTTTATCTTATCTATGACAGGTTTGGTTTTGGTGACATCAAACCCAGCCAAATCTAGATAACCACCTTGACTGGCATAAGCATTCTGCATGTCCACTACGATCAGTGCCGTCTGCGATGGATCTAATTTAATAGACTCAGGTACTGATTCCAAAACAGGAGAGGATTCTTTGGTAAAATCTGCACGAATTGTGTTAACCGAGTTCATATTCGCTCCTTTGATTAGGCTGGGCTGACAGCTTGGCTGGCTACTGGAGTATCGACGTTGATACGACTCGTCATAAGGGGTTGAATATGATTACCAAAATCTTCAACGCCTTGTACAAAATCGTCAAAAGTAAGTAGCACACCGTCAGTGCCTTCTACTTCGGCAATTTCATCTAACATGCTGGCCACATTTTCAAAAGAGCCAACCAGCGTACCCATATTGATATTAACTGGTGACACACTTGAAGCCATATGGCGAATATTGGTATCTTTACCCGATGTTTTGTCTTTACCGCCTTGTGACTGTAACCAGTCAATGGCTTCAAAATCTGCACCTTCATTGTATGAGAGCCATTTTGCTTGGGCTTTTTCATCGGTCTCATCTGCAATAATCATAAAGAGAACATAAGTCGGAACATTGCGGCCCGTCTTATCTGTTTGTACTTTTAACCGATCATTAATACCCGCATAGGCAGTTGGCGTGTTTAGACCTTTACCAAAGACAAAGTTGTAATCAGCATATTTTGCAGAAAACGCTAAACCTGTATCTGACTGACCTGCACAGATAATTTTCATGTCCCCTTTTGGAATAGGCTTCACTTGGCAGTCATCCATCTGGAAGAACTCGCCTTTCAAATCAGATTGTCCTGTCGCCCAAAGGTCTCTTAAGATTTGTACATATTCAGATAGGTAGTCATAGCGTTTACCAAAATAATCGTCACCCGGCCACATCCCCATCTGTCCATATTCTGCTTGCTGCCAACCGGTTACTACATTCAATCCAAACCGGCCGTTTGAGATGCTATCAAGCGTCGACGCCATTCTTGCGACAATTGCAGGTGGCATGACTAAGGTCGCCGATGTGGCATAGATTTTTATCTTGGAGGTGACTGCAGCTAACCCCGCCATCAAGGTAAAGCTTTCGAGGTTATAATCCCAAAATTCTGTCTCTCCGCCAAAACCGCGTAGCTTAATCATCGAAAGCGCAAAGTCAAAACCATAGTGTTCAGCACTTTGTACAATTTGCTTATTAAGCTCAAATGTTGGCTTGTATTGCGGCGCATTTTTTGAAATTAACCAGCCATTGTTACCAATCGGACAAAAAATACCTATTTCCATAATTTCACCTGTAAGTTTGACGAGAAAAGAAAAAGCTATAAAAGAAATAAAAATCTTTTACGTTTTTTATAAAGCAAAACCTATGCCATATTTTTTTAATGTTAATTATCAAATACTTATCGTTTTTATAGTTGTAATTTTTTAAACCATATGGTCCAAAAAAATGCAGGAAAATAGTGCGAGGTGTTATAAAATGGTGCGAAATGTTATAAAATAGTGCAAAAGTGCACAAAAGCCTAAAAGTCATTTTTAATGATTATTTGAATAGTTTTTGGGCTGAATAAGTAACAAATATGCTACTAGTTGACGGTCAGTTATATACCCAATGAACTTATAAACCCATACGGCATTAACCGCTATTGATGCACTTACTTTGGTCATTCAATGAAGTTGATACTTGGTTGTTTTGACCTTTTTTTAAATTGAATCAACTATCATTTAAAGTTAGATTTATAGAACTTTGTGATGAGGAACCCTACAGTGAGAGAATACGCGCTAAGAGAAGAGACAGAAGTGAGTGCCAAAGTATTGAAGAAGAAAGAACATATCATCAATGCTGCATTGATCGTATTTTCCCAAAAAGGCCTAAACGGGGCTCGAATGGAAGAAATTGCTGAAGAAGCTCATATATCCAAATCCAATATATTTTACTACTTCAAAAGTAAAGAGGTTCTTTATGTTGCTGTTTTAGAAAGGGTGCTTAGCAATTGGTTGTCACCTTTAGACAGGATGAATATCAATCAAGATCCAAGAAATGCTCTTAAAACCTATATTGAAGAAAAGTATAAAATTTCAAAAAAATCGCCTGCTGCCTCAAGGTTATATGCGTTAGAGATTATGCAAGGCGCACCTCACTTGATGCCTATATTAAAAGGACCGTTGAAGTCTTTAGTTAAAGAGAAAGTAGCAGTGATTGATGGGTGGATCGCAGAGAATAAGATTAAACCTGTTTCTGCTATCCATTTAATTTTCCATATTTGGGCAGTCACTCAGCACTATTCTGATTTTTCTACACAAACTGAAGCCGTTTCTAACCATAGTTTGAGAAATAAAAAGTTTGCTAATGATGCATTAAATACCAGTATTCAACTGCTTGTAGACAGTCTGGTTATATGATTTGATATTGAAATTGAATGAGCACGGCTACGACCGAAACCGCAATAGTAGCGATTATATAAAGGACCTATAAGAAAGCAGTGCCTACAAGTTAAGTGAGCAGTCAAGGTAAGTAGTGATATAATGCCCGGATAATCAATATTCTATGAAAGGGTTACATTATGGCTCGTACCGCTAGCGCATTACACATTTTGGTAAAACATAAAGAACAAGCTGAGGACATTATTGCCAAGCTTAAAAAAGGTGCTAAGTTTGATGTACTGGCCAAACGATACTCAACCTGTCCATCAGGCAAAAAAGGTGGCAGCTTAGGAGAGTTTGGAAAAGGCGATATGGTAGGGCCTTTTGATAAAGTTTGCTTTACCGGCGAACTATTTACCCCGCATTTAGTAAAAACCAAATTTGGCTGGCATGTCGTAAAAGTACTTTATAGAACTTAAGAGTCGGCCCTCTGATTGTAAGCCAACTGAGGTATATCTCAAGTATCGTCCTGATCCACACATGATTAACCTCATGACAATCAGGGTTTTACTTTAGCTCACCTAACCCTTACATCAAATTATTCTTGTTTTATTTTACTCAAGCAGCTTTCTATGCGTTGATGTTAACTGTTTGGGTAGCACTTGGTTATTAGCGGCATCGTTCTCATAAAAGCGAAACCACTAGTCTTGCTGAAAGACATTACCTTCAAACTATCTCTCCCATTCTGAAACTAAAACACTGTACTCAACTCTTTCCTCTACATTCAATCTCGCTGCGCTATTAAGCGTAAAAAAGCATTAAGCAATCATTAGTACCTCAATGATTAAGATGCGATCATCTGGTTATTTCACGCCTTGCTATCTACATCGATGCTTCTACTAATGGCAAAGATATAAACGCTCTTACAGAGATTTTTTGGTTGATATAGTCAATTTCATCACCATTCATCTGTACACCGCATATTTTCTCTGCAGCACTATCTAAATTTATTATGCCACTACAGGTACGATAAAAAGGATATATAATTGACGTATCTAAAATATGAGCACTGAAAGCATGGATATAGAAGGCAATACCACTGATCAAATAGAAATCATCTATGAAGATGAGTATATAGTGGCGATCAATAAAGAAGCTGGGCTGTTGGTGCATCGCAGTTGGCTGGATAAAGGTGAAACACGCTTTGCCATGCAGCTTACCCGTGATGCAGTAGGCTGTCATGTGTTTCCCGTACATAGGTTAGACAAGCCTACATCAGGCGTGTTGTTATTTGCCAAGAGCTCAGCCGTTGCACGCAGCCTTACCGAAGCGTTTACTGAGCGTAGAGTGACCAAGCAATATTTAGCAGTAGTGCGCGGATTTATGTCTGAGCAAGGTACTATTGATTATGCTTTGAGCTTTAAGCCTGATGCCATTGCCGATAAATTTGCTAACTTAGATAAACCTGCTCAAGAAGCGGTCACTCACTGGCAAAGCCTGGCACAAATTGAGCTGCCATTTGCAGTATCAAAGAAGCATGCCACTAGCCGCTATAGTTTGGTTCGCTTAACACCTGAAACTGGGCGCAAACACCAGCTGCGTCGACATATGAGACATGTATTCCATCATATCGTGGGTGATACCAGTCACGGTGATATACGTCACACACGATTTTTTCGTACTCAATACGATTGCACGCGTATGCTGCTGCATGCTCAGACTTTGACACTCAGTCACCCGGTCACTGGTGAGCCTTTAGTATTAACAGCAGGATTAGACGATCAATGGAAGCGTATCCTAGAAGCGTTCTCTTGGGTAGATAGGGTTGAGGTTTAAGCTCCTAGTGGGACTTTGAAGCTTTAGCGGTAGTCAAATTATATCTAGACGTATAGGATTTTAGACTGAATCAGTGTATATCTAAATGTAATTAATGATTGAATTGACCAATTAGAATGTGTTTCAGTGCTGGCAGTACAATATTTATTAGACTCAATGCTTTGACTACAAAAATTATGGCACACAATAAAAAAGAGCAAGACATCAAGTGTCTTGCTCTTTTTTATGACTATTAATTAAAGCTGATACTAGAACTGTGAATATTTAGCACAAGACGCTGGCTGCCAATAAAACTCAGTGGCGAAAAACTCATCATCGCGCAGTCTACCTTCATAACTATCATCAAAGATAATTTTATACTGACACGTCTCTACATTGTTATTGGCATCATAAAACTTAAGAATATAATCCCACTCACGAGCGTTAAACCCTTCACTAAAATGAGGCGTACCAATTACTTTGTAAATTTGATCTTTTGTGGTATCCACTTGGATCTTGGCAATCTCATCAGGAGTAACGATAGTACCTCCTTTTTGCCATGCTTTTTCTGGATTTGGAAATACTAAATCATTAGCATCAACAGATCCATGCTGAGCGCCGGGTGTTAAATGCCAAGATGGCATAATATTTTTCTGAGCACAACCAGTGACTGTGAATAGTAAAGCAGACGTAGCCAACAAGCCGTAACGATAAAAAGATTTTTTCATTATTTATCCCTTAATATATTTTATGAGTAATTTGACAGCGCTTGTATACAAGCAAACGCTGTCAAACAGTTTAGAGATGTGGCTATATTAGAAATGGAAGCCTGCACCAATGGCGCCGCCTGCATTCCCTTGGGTATCTGCTGTACCATTGATCTTCATTACCCAACGTCCATTGTCCGAGACTTTAGATACACCAATGGCAACTGCACTTTCACCATTGTAGGTTGCGACACCGCCACCAACCATTGACTTACCAGGAATGTAAGCTTGGGGCAGTGAAGACATTGCCATGGCAGCAGAGATACCAGCGTTAGCATCGTCTTCTACTTCGTTGATTTTGTAGCCTAACTCATTAACACTGTTGCTTAACTTGCCATCTAGAGCACTCAACTGCCCAAAGTTAACAGCATCAGTGGGATTTAGACCATCAGCAACACCTGTGATAGTCTTACCACCTGCGTTAATGCCTTCAGTTGTCATGCTTGGACCGTTAGCTATCGTTACGCCATTTGTATTGACTGTGGTATTGCCAGTCGTGACCGTATCTGCCGTAACACTGTCTACACTAATGTTGCCACTCAAATCAAACTGAATACCACTTTCAGTCGTTGTGGTCGTGATGTTATCACTACCTTCAAACTGAAGTGCGGTGCTATCACCTACCGACTTGTTGACATTATCACCATTGTCAGCACCGAAGCTTAGGCCTGTATCTAGTCTATCAGTATTGGACTGAATATCCTCATTGGCCTGTGCATTAGCGTTGTTTACAGTAGCAATAGCATCATTAATGTTATCTGTTCCTGTACCGCCGATATCACTGGCTGTCAGGTTACCGTCAGCATCGATTGCTGCATTTCCACCAATAATTCCAGCAACATCGTTCCCTAGGTCATATAGCTGGCTACCGTTAATGGCATCCGTACTATCTGCATTGATAGCACCGCCGCTGACGTTGGTTATAGTAGTACCCGCGTCACCACCCAATGTAATGCTGTCTTTGTTGACAGTACCATCTGGATTAGTATCGTATTGAACGGCACCTGCTGTTAAATCTGCCAAGCCATCAGATACGGCATCTACTTGACCTTTGGTTGCAGCATCTGTTGCTGCTACACCATCAGCCACATTGGTAATGACAGTTCCACCAGCATTAAAACCAGCTGCAGTAACACTTGGTCCGACTGGAGCGCCGCCGGCACCTAAAAAGGTAACGCCTGCTTGGTTAAAGACGGTACTGGTAGTGCCGTCAGTTGCCGTAAAACCGTTAGCGCCATAGTTACTGGTGTTAGTGCCATCAGTGACGCTAGTGCCTGCACCTGTGATGCTGGTAACGTTGCCATTGCCATCATCGATAGTATTGCCAGTAGCAGTACTCACGTTGGTATTGCCGTTACCGTCAGCTAACGTTGAGCCGATAGCGGTGTAGTCAGCGCTGTTGCCAGCTGAGTCTACAACATTAGTACCACCTGTGGTGATGGTCGTTGCGTTTCCTGCGCCGTCATCAACAGCAACCCCTGCGTTGTTGACCACTGTGTCACCTGTGGTAACGCTACCAGTAGCTCCTAGATCAATATTTTCAGCAAGGTCGTAGTTGATACCGTTGTCAGCATCGTTGGTTACGACAAGGTTGCCATCAGTATTAGTGAAGTCAACCGTCTGACCCAATTGAACGTTGTCATCAGCACCACCTGCTGCACTGATGTTGAAGCCTTGGTTAGCTTGCGCTTGAATCGTTGCAATGTTGCTTGTATTGGTAGTGGTACGACCATCTAGGTTACCTAATGCATCACCAACATTGTTGAAGTTCGCAGTAGTGCTTGCGTTGTTGCCATCATCTAAGGTGTAAGTCGGGGCACTAACACTACCATCAGCTGCGTTGTAAACAGCGCCACCACCTAGGTTAGTTGCGGTGTTATCACCTAACATATCTACCTTGTCATCAACCGCTTCAACTTGCCCAAAGGTCGCCGCATCGTTTGATACAACACCATCAGCTACATTCGTGATTCTATTACCACCATTGTTAAGCCCTGCTCTACCAAGAGTAACGGTGTCGACTGGACCATTCAAGATAGTTATTCCCGCATTGTTTACGTTAGTATTTCCTACTCTAACGCTACCATCAGCGCCAAGATCAATAGCTTCAGCAAGTTGTACGCTTAGGCCGTCTGCACCATTAGCAACTACGCCAATATTACCTGTAGTTAGATTGCCAGTTGCACCACCTGTAATGTTCAAAGTTTGACCAAGACTACGCTGTACGTCGTTACCGCTATCACCAGCAAACGTTAAGCCTAACTCTGTGACACCAGTGATAGCAGCATTCACGTCTCCTGCGTTGGCAGCATTATTAGCATTGGCAATATTGGTGATATCACCAGCACTTGCAACACCGGTAATTTGAGTCATACCTGCATCAATACCTGTAGCTGTGATGCTTGGTCCTGTTGCACCATTCATGTCAGTGAAACTAACGCCTGCTTGGTTCACAATAGTACTGTTACCAGCAGCATCCGTGGCAACTAGTCCTTCTGCGCCGTACTCACTGGTATTAGTGCCGTCAGTGACACTGGTGCCTGCTGCGGTCATGGTGGTAGCAGCGCCACCAACTGTACCATCAGTGATGCTAACACCGTTGGTGTCCGTGAGGGTGTTACCAGTAGTAACACTATCAAGTAAAAGGTCAGGATTGACAGCAACGTTAATACCATCGGTTGTTGGTGAGGTAATGAGGTTACTGTCTGTGGTCAAGCCAATTGTTTCACCCAATGCATAGGTTCGCTCGCCACCGTCAACATTGAATTTGATACCTTTATTGATAGCAGTTGTGTTGGTAGTGGTACGACCATCTAGGTTACCCAGTGCATCACCAACATTGTTGAAGTTCGCAGTAGTGCCTGCATTATCGCCATCATCTAAAGTGTAAGTCGGGGCGGTTACTTCTCCTGTAGCAGAGTCAAAGGCTGAGTTACCACCTAGGTTAGCCGCTATAGAGTCCGCTGCTGTGTTCAACTGACTACCGTTGATGGCGTCGGTTGATCCGTCAGCCAAACTGCCATCAGCAACGTTTGTAATGATAGTGGTACCCGCATCGATACCTGTTGCTGTGATACTAGGACCAACTTGTGTGTCGGTGTCGTCTAAAAAGGTAACGCCTGCTTGGTTAAAGACAGTACTAGTAGTGCCGTCAGTTGCAGTGAAACCGTTAGCACCATACTCACTGGTGTTAGTGCCGTCAGTGACACTGGTGCCTGCTGCGGTCATGGTGGTAGCGGCGCCACCAACTGTACCATCAGTGATGCTGACACCGTTGGTGTCCGTGAG
>NZ_JBQSVH010000024.1:0-44379 GCF_052376135.1 Psychrobacter sp. AOP7-C1-14
ACGCTGGTCTACCAAAACTTACTTATTTCGCGCGTAGGTCATTATGAAACTTAATAACTCACCGCTAATGAAAGCTTCGTGGCTTTTCATTGGTGCGCTATTTCTCGTCTTTATGTTTGTGCCTTTGGGTAAAATGTTGGTGCTGTCATTTAATGTGGCAGAGGGATTAGGTCTAAGCCATTATGTTGATATCATCAGCAGTAATGACTTCAGACAAGTGATGTTAAATAGTTTTTTTGTTGCCATTGTTAGTGCGATGAGTGCCACCTTTTTGGCATTTATCCTTGCTTATACTGTGCACTGGACTAACTTACCAAAGGGTTTTAAACAAACCATTAAACTTGCATCACTGTTCCCAATGCTATTGCCAACAGTGACTTATGGATTTGCCATTATCTACACCTTTGGTAAGCAGGGTTTACTCACTAAGATAATTGGCTTTCAGTTGTTTGAAGACATATATGGTTTCTATGGTATGTGGCTTGGCTACACCATCTATACCTTGCCAATAGCCTTTTTACTGCTTAACAACACCTTTCAATATTTGGATAAGAAGTTCGTGATCGTATCAGAACTGATGGGCGATTCACGCTTACGCCAGATAGATATGACGGTCATTCGTCCCTTAATTGGTACTTTTGCAGCCGCTATCATTCAATGCTTCTTTTTGGCCTTTACTGACTTTGGTATTCCAGCCTCTATTGGTGGTCAGTACAAGGTTATCGCCACTGAGCTTTATACCCAAATACTGGGTGCATCTCCCTCGTTTGAAAAGGGCTCTGTGGTTGCCTTGTTTATGCTAATCCCCTCTGTTTTGAGCATTCTACTGCTTTGGTATGTGGCTCGATTTAATGTCAGGTATGATTCAGTAGAGCATTTTGACTTGCCTACCTCTAAAGTCAAAGACAAGATTCTGGGTGTATTGTCCAGTGGCATTTTGATTTCACTGTTATTCGTATTTGCCGTCATATTCATCATTCCATGGATCAAGACATGGCCTTACGAGATGGCGTTTAGTACAGACACATTTACTAAGGTGATCGAGTCCTCGAACCTGATGCGAGTGTATAAGAACTCACTTATTGTCGCCGCACTAACAGCTGTTTTTGGAACTATTATTACCTATGTTGCCGCGTTGATATACGAGCGCTCAGGGTTATTCAAGATAGGAAAGCTGACGATAGAAAGCTCAGCTTTAGTAACCAATACAGTGCCAGGTATGGTTATTGGTATTGCTTATCTGATGGTTTTTTCAGGGTCATCGATATCGAACACCATCTTCATTATTGTGATTAGTAATATCATTCATTACTTCTCGACACCTTATCTCATGAGCAAAAATGCACTGTCAAAAATGAACTTAGGCTGGGAGACCACAGCTTCTTTGCTTGGAGACTCATGGCTACAGTCTTTACGCCGAATCGTGGTACCCAACTCAATACTTACGCTTATCGAAGTGGCATCGTACTTCTTTATTAGTGCGATGGTCAGCATCAGTGCAGTGATATTCATTTCAGGTGCGAAGACGATGGTGCTGACTACAAAAATTGTTGAATTACAGCACTTCGCCCGCTTTGATGAGATTTTTATCTTGTCGCTGATGGTGCTACTCACAAATATCACGGTATTAATATTCTTCGCAGTAGTTCGATACCTTTATACCAGAAGCATCAACGGCACAACAAAAATAAAAGTGAAAAAAACCACAGTGACGACTGTCGCTTAGATATTTCAACACAGTTTAGGTGTTGATGTTACGAGAACTAATTTAACCTTTAATCACTCAAACAATCAGGGAAAACAATGAATTTATTTAAAACGATAATAACGGGATTAACTTGTGGAGTTTTAGTGGCAGGCTGTGGAGCGAAAAGCTCAGGAGATACGGCTGGCGAGGAGGTGATTATCTATAGTAATGCTGATGAGGAGGCAGTCGAGGTTATTCAAGAGGTGCTTGATGAGGCAGGCTTTGAAGGTCAATACATATTTCAATCATTCGGAACAGGTGAGCTTGGTGGACGGCTATTAGCAGAAGGAAAAAATATTGAAGCTGATATGGTGACAATGAGCTCGTTTTATATCGAAAGTGCTCAAGCAAAGAATCCAATGTTTAAAGCGTTAGCATTTACGGCAAACCCGCAGATTACGACGCCTAATTACTATGCACCGTTTCTCAGCTTTACGGGTGCCATCTTACTCAACACCAAAGAGATGAAAGCCAATAATATTCCCATACCTACCAGTGCCAAAGACTTAGCGAATCCTATTTATAAAAACCAAATTTCTATGGTTGATCCAAATGGTTCATCAACTGGTTGGTTGTTTGTACAAGACATTGCTGCTGAATATGGCACCGATGCTGAAGGTCAACAAATCATGAATGCTATTCGTGAAAATGCAGGACCTAATTTAGAGCTATCTGGCTCTGGTCCTCTTAAAAAGGTAATGGCAGGTGAGGTGCCTATCGGTTTCGGTCTACGTCATCAGGCAGTCGCTAATAAGGCAAAAGGTTTACCAATTGATTTTGTTGATCCTAGTGAAGGTAATTACACATTGACTGAATCGGTTGCTGTTATTGATAAAGGAGAAAAAACCAATCCTAAAGCAATGAAAATGGCTGAGTTAATTGTCACTAAAGCTCGCCCAGGTTTATTAGAGATTTATCCAAATATTGTGTATGACGGCGAGACAGTAGCCGCTGAGAATCAGATTGATAACTCTAAGACCTATCCAGAGCCATTAACTGCCGAGCTGTTAGATAAGCACCGTGCTTTTTTCCATGGTGAGTAATTTTAGTTCAATCAAAATAATGCCCATTCATGCTTAGTTATATTAGTTCATAGGTTAAGCAAGTAGAGGGTTAATTAATAAAGATGTATGGGAAGAGTAGATATGACAATGAGCAAAATACTTTCTGATAAAACATACGATGTCGTCGTCGTAGGTGGGGGTATCGTTGGACTGGCAAGCTCCTACGCCGCCGTTAAAAAAGGGCTGAGTGTCGCAGTTGTAGAACGCCAACCTCAGAACAAAGATGCTTCTGTTCGTAATTTTGGATTTGTGACGGTTAGTGGTCAGCGTCGAGGTGAGCATTGGCAACGCGCCATGCATTCGCGTAATGTTTGGGCCGAGATTGCCCCAAAAGCAGGTATTCAGGTAGAGCATGTCGGTCTGCATATGTTAATGCAGCGACCTGAAGCGGTAGATGTTGCACAAGCTTTTTTAAAGACGGAAATGGGTGAGGGGTGCCGGCTACTGACACAGTCTGAAATTAATGAAGCTGCGCCTTATCTGAACAAGGGAGAAGGGGTGTTATATAGCCCACATGAGCTTAGAGTAGAGTCCAATACTGCAATTGCTAAGCTGGCTCATTGGCTACAAGAGACGCAGAGTGTGGATTTTTATAATCGTACCACGGTGGTTTCGGTGGAATTACCAAAAGTGCATACCAGCCGTGGTGTCCTTAATGCTGAGCACTGTGTGGTCTGCCCAGGAGCTGACTTTACTGGCTTATATCCAGAAGTACTCGCTAAGACCAAAGCTAAAATGTGCACACTAAATATGATGCGAGTCATGCCCAAAAAAGCATTTAGGTTAAATGCCGCTGTCATGTCAGATTTAAGCTTTGCCCGTTATGATGGATTTGCTCAGTTACCTGAAGCTACGGTGCTAAAAACCTTACTTGATGATACTCAAAGTGTAGAGCGTCAAGCAGGTGTCCACCTAATTGTGGTTCAGTCTGAAGATGGATCACTAATCATCGGCGATAGTCATGATTATAGTGATAGAGAACTGCCGTTTAGAGACACTCAAATTGATGATCTAATCATTAATGAATTTAAGCAGGTGATGGATATTGGTGAGATAGATATTACTCAGCACTGGTTGGGTGTATATCCAAGTGCAGATGATGTGGTATTTAAGGCATCACCTGAAAAAGGTGTGGTGGTTGGTGCAGTCACTAGCGGTACAGGGGCATCAACAGGTTTCGCATTTGGCGAAGAGTTAATTGAATTGGTATTGGAATCAAAGTAATGAATACAGCAAATAATAATATAATAAGCAGCAGCTCACATGGTGATAGTTTAAACAGTATTAAAAACAAATTTTTTAATATTAGGCTCTGTGTATTTGATATGGCTGGCACAACAGTAGATGAAGGTAACCTAGTCTATAAAACTGTATGTCATGCCATCAATGAAGCACTGAATAGCGCTGGCAAGTCAGACAAGCAAGTGAGTCTTGAGTTATGTTTAGAATATGGTGCAGGTAAAGAAAAACGCAACGCCATCCGCGATACTTTAAACAGGTTAGATTTATCTGATGCTGATATTGAATCATTAACAGATAAGGCGTTTGCAGCATTTAAAGTCAATCTTGCAACTGCTTATAGCAAAGACACCTTGTCTGAGTTTGAAGGCATGTCAGAGTTGTTCGAGCAGTTGAAGGCGAGCGGTCGTAAAGTGGTGTTAAATACAGGATATGATGCTAAAACTGCTAATAAAATTTTGACTATCTTAGGTTGGTCTGTGGGGGATCAAGTAGATGCATTAATAACAGCCGATGATGTCGTTAATGGCCGTCCAAGCCCCGATATGATTACTCTTGCAATGAAGCAATTTGGTATTGATAGCTTCCAGCAAGTGTTAAAAGCGGGGGATAGTGGTATCGATATTGAAGAAGGTAAGAATGCAGGGTGCGGGCTAGTTTTAGGTGTGCTATCTGGTGCGCAAAATGAGCAGCAGCTAGTGAAATATTCACCTGATGCGGTTTTAGACAAGCTGACTGATTTAAAGGAGCTTATTTAACTCAAAGCTAAGTCGAAGCTTCAATATATAAAAAATAGTAAAGCCATAAGAGTAATTATTTTTATGGCTTTTTGAATCTGGTAAGTGTAACCGGATTCGAACCGACAGACTATTCGGTCAGTGATAGTATTAAAGACATATTTTGAAGACCAAAAAATAGGTTAGGGTCCAGCCTGTTTTTCTACAGTGATGAGAGAATTAGTTATTACATGATTTCGTAATTTGTTAGATAGGGTGTAATTATTCCTAGAATTAAGACACCATATACTACGACATGCATTGTCTTAACTTTAATAGATCTAATCTACTGTTGCCAACAAACAAGAGGTTTGATGATGATATCATTTGCGCCAGAAAATCAGCCATTATTTGCGTTAGGCTTTCTAGTTTTTTTGGTTGTCACAGTCTTGTTGATTTTACATCATATAGCCATTCATTATGGTCATAGGTTCTTTACTCAATTTTTTTACTATATTTTGAAGATTCAACGAAATTTTGGACAAAATAAATGTGTCATTAATTTTAAAGATAAGCATCCTAAGTTGTATGCGACAATTTCCCAACGGTTCAGCATACGGAACTTTTACGGTCTGCCTTTGATGCTTTTATGCGTAGTAATGGGCTGCATATTATTGTTATTCGTAGGACTGACCAAAACTATGGCTATACCGAATCCTATTATAACTATAGACCATCTTGTATCGATGCAGATGAATTCTCTACAGGACTCCAATATTGTTAGTTTTTTCGTTCTGATAACCAGCTTGGCGTCTACGCCTATCTACGTTTTGATGGTCTTTTTCGCTGCTGTGAATTGTTGGGTAAAGCGACAACGCTATGTAATTGTAGGGTTGTTGATTGCTACTTTAGGCAGTACGACATTTACTTCTTTGATGAAATATTTATTTCAGCGTGAAAGGCCTGCTAATAACATATTGTCTGTGCAAACTTATTCGTTTCCAAGTGGCCATGCGACGACTGCTATGGCGTTATATGGATTTATAGCTTACTTACTGATTCGATTTAGCCAAAATTTTACTCAAAAAACTCGTATATTTACAATGGCTATTCTTTTTATCATGTTGATTGGCTTAAGCAGGGTTGTATTAAACCAACATTATTTAAGTGATGTACTGGGCGGTTATCTAGTAGGTGGATTTTGGTTGACACTTGGCATTAGTATTACAGAGGGGTTGAGCGCAGAAAATAAAATCACATGGAATATCGAATGGTCAAATCTTCATGTATACATGGTTTGGCTGAGTGGGTTTGGAGTACTTGTCAGTACATTGATTTACGCAAAAATTTATCAATTTCCAATATTATCCTAATCGTCGATATAAGCCTTGGCGAAGTATCGACGCTAATAGCACCCCATCAAACATTCAAGTCTTCACCGGAAAATCGTACTCTTAGACTGTGTTGAATATATCTCATGGGATGTGGCCGTATTATAAACTTGACAACTGCTTTATGCGGGATTGTTTGTGCTTTAATAGTTATGGGTTTATTTGATGGTGCGTCCACCACGCAACGACTAAATTAGCGAAATCCTTTATTACTAGGGTTAAGGTTGTTAGGTATTTATTTTTAACAACTTCTTAAAGTTTATTGACTTGCTATCCGATTAATATTGGCTTTTATATCACGAATGATCTGATTGGATAAATTTTTTCCAATGTTTAGTAGTCAATAGCAGTCACAAAATCCTTGGCAACTGATGCTATCTGATCAAACCCCAATGTTAACAATATCACCTAAATAAAATGCCAACTTAAAAAAGTTTACCGAGGCTATATTTAGTATATCATTGGAAACCTCTTTCTAAGCTTTTAATATTTACAGATAAGTATGTATATTCATTATAATCAGATTTACAGTACCTCGATGGCGGAGTCTTCATCACCTGAGCAATTATATTCCGGCTCGTACATTGCGTGCGCTGATCTATGCTCAAAAAAATAGTAATACTATTGATAATGATGCAGCGCCAGACTTAATCGTTCATATCAATGACACCATAGCACAAACCCTAATAACAACTGAGAAAACTGGATTTCATGCTTTAACCTTCTATGCTATACGAATAATAGCATGTATGGACTTTTTAACTCATCACAGCAAAATAAATCCATAGCATATGGGAATGTGGCCTGATATTTTGAATGCCATAGCATCGGTTTGTGCTATCTAATAAGTTATAGCTTGATTTAAGGTAGTGTGTCAGAGAGTATGTTGAGGAAATGAAGGAGGGTAATAAACAAAGTAAGATAATATATTTGAGGTTATAAAAACACTAATAGATATTAATTGTACCAAATGTCAAAGTTGTAGTTTAAGGAAAAATAGCTCAAAAGCTATGGCAAGCAGAACTATCAGTGTAAAGACTGTTGCCAATAATTTATTGGCAACAGTCTTTAAGCTACTAAAAATAAACCCCTAAAACACAAGCTAAAGTCAAACACAAGCACTCAAGCCAGTTTGTTCATTTTAGGCCTAGACCTGCTGGTTGAGGGCTTGTGTTTGGTATTTTTCAATCACGATACTTCGTTATTTCGACAGTTAATCAGTTGTTTGACCGTTAAAGGTGAGTTAGGGCAAGTTTTTTGTCATGTGCTGAGAAAATATTTATAACATTTACATGGTGATATTTTTCAGCATCTCTCTAAATTTATTTAGAGAGATAGATCAACGCCTTGTGGGTCTTTCTTAATCGTGTAAAGTGTGAATAATGAAATTAATGAGACAATAGTAATATACAAACCAATCATCCATGACTGTTGATAAGTTGCCATAATCCATTGCGCAATCATCGGAGCGAACGCACCACCAATAATGGAACCTAATGCATAGCTGATGGATACCCCTGAAAAACGTACTTTAGCAGGGAACATTTCAGCAAATAAAGCTGATAATGGACCATACGTAAAACCTAGGGGAATGGCCCAAACCACTAATGCTAGCATAAATAAAAATGGAGAGTTGGTATCAATCAAAAACCACATTGGAATCGACCATAACGACAATAAGATATAGCCTAATTTAAAAATCCTTAGACGACCAATCTTATCACCTAATATGCCGCCCCAAAGGGTTGATACTAACCAAGAAAAAGCAGCCGCAACTACGATTAGCATGGTCAAAGTAGGGCTAAGTCCTAAGGCTTTTTGACCATAACCCACCATAAAGGCGATAAGGATATAACCACCTGCATTCACTCCCATAAAGATTAAAGCCGCTTTAAGAACTGTTGGCGTGTGATTTTTGAATAACAATGATAATGGTGCAGAGGCTTCTGCTTTACGGCGATGCATGGCTTCAAACACTGGTGATTCTTTAACCGAACGACGGATAAAGGTGCCCACGATGATCAATGCAATCGATAATATAAATGGAATGCGCCAACCCCACTCGAGGTAGGCTTCTTTACCCAAAATCAAATTTAAAAGCAGCAGGACACCAGTCGCTAAAATCATACCGATAGGTACGCCAATCTGTGGGTAAGCCCCAAATAGTGAGCGTTTGTTAAGGGGTGCATGCTCGACAGATAACAATGCTGCACCGCCCCATTCACCACCTGCAGAAAAGCCTTGGATAATACGTAAAAATACCAAAGCCAAGGGTGCTAATACGCCAATTTGCGCATAAGTCGGCAAAAAGCCTATTAAGGTCGTTGATGCACCCATCAAAATCAAGGTTGTTACCAACACCATCTTGCGACCGTACTTGTCACCCAAGCGACCACATACGATTGCGCCTAATGGGCGAAATAGAAATGAGATACCAACGGTTGCAAAAGCGATAATTTGGGCGAACATAGGGTTTGACTTGCTGACTTCAGCGAAAAACAGGGGAGCAAATATGAGACTTGCGGCTTGTGCATAGATGAAAAAATCATACCATTCAATCGCAGTACCAACTAGGGTGGCAGTGAGTACTTTTTTATCCTGATGTATAGCAAGCGAGGCGTTTTCAGCCATTGCGGTGGTGGTTGTCATTAGTGACTCCTTGTCTATGTATTGTCCTAGAAACGACTCGACAGCTTAGCTATCCTAGCCAAACATTACCTGATATAAATTAATGATACTTTTTATTTATTAAAAATAAAATTATGTATCATATTTTTTATAATTTAGCCATTCTACAACCTGACGTCAATATGTTTTATTAATAAAGTTTGCTTTAGTTGAAAAAAAGGAGTCATAACGACTCCTTTTTTGCAGATCCATATAGGTATCAAGCCTTACGCTCAACTAAGGTCAAGATGTCATAAGTTGCGACCAATTCATTGCGTTGGTTTTTAACTTTGATATCCCATACTACGACGCCATGAGCTTTTTCCGCTGGGTCGCGTTGTGCCTTTGGCGTCTTTTGTTTACAAGTTAACTCAACTTGAATGGTGTCACCAATCTTGACAGGCTCAACGAAGCGTAGGTTTTCCATACCGTAGTTAGCGATAACTGGACCAGCTGGTGCGTCAACAAATAAGCCAGCGGCCGCTGATACGATAAAGTAACCATGGGCGACACGCTCGCCAAAGAACGAATCTGCCGCCGCAATTTTGTCCATGTGAGCGTAAAAGTGGTCACCACTCAAGCAGCCAAAGTTAACGATATCTGCCTCAGTCACTGTACGACGTGCGGTCAATAGACGCTCTCCAATACGAAGTTCATCGAATGATTTTTTGAACGGATGGACACGATCTTCAAACACTTGTGCACCAGCTGTCCAGCTGTGACCGACTTGGGTCAAGGCATTGGGTGAGCCTTGGATGGCAGTACGTTGCATGTAGTGTTTAACGGCTCGCAGACCACCAAGTTCTTCGCCGCCACCGGCACGGCCTGGGCCACCGTGTACAAGTAATGGGAGGGGTGAACCATGACCCGTACTTTCACGAGCACTTTCGCTATCTAGGATATGTACACGGCCATGCCAAGGGGCAATTTTTTTCAATAAGGCTTCGATGTTTTCGTCTGCATTGCGCACGATAGAGGCAACTAAGCTACCTTCACCACGTGCTACCAGTGCACCGAGTTCATCTAGGTCGCCGTATGGCATTAGGGTGACAACTGGACCGAATGCTTCGATGTGATGGATGTTTTCGGCTTGGCTTGGGTTATTACAGACCAACACGGTTGGTGGGTAACAGGCTGATTTTTCTGCGTCGTCTACTTGTAAAGTGAAGTCTTCACGTAAGTGACTACCGAATACTACTTCGGCTTCTTGGCTTAGTTGCTCGACTTTTTCTGTGACGTCAAGTTTTTGCTTCACGCTAGCTAATGTACCCATGGTCACGTCTTCACGGCTTGGGTCACCGACCACGACTTTTTGTAGTTTTTCAACTAGGCGATTTTGCGCTGTTTCTAGCAAGGCTGCAGGAACAAACGCGCGACGAATCGCAGTACATTTTTGACCAGCTTTGATAGTAATTTCGCGGAAAACTTCGCGTACAAACAAATCGATAGTTTCATCGTTGGCAGCTGGGCTTAAAATGGCACTGTTCACCGAATCGGCTTCCATGGTGAAAGGAATTGAATGGGCGTTCAAGTGTGGATGGGCTCGTAGTTTTTGACCCGTTACTGCAGAACCTGTAAAGGTAATGGTGTCTTGGGGATTTAGATGGTCAAACAAGTCATAGGTTTGTCCACATATCAGCTGCAATGAACCCTCTGGCAATAGACCACTTTCATGAATCGCGGCTACCACGGCATGAGTCAGCTCAGCGCCTTCGGTTGCAGGCTTGACGATACAAGGGACACCGGCTAATAGAGTCGGTGCGACTTTTTCTAACATGCCCCAGATAGGGAAGTTAAACGCATCAATATGAATGGCCACGCCCATTTTCGGGCTCAAGATATGCTGAGCGCCAAACGTACCATTTTTTGATAGAGGAATCCAAACATCTTCAACTAAGGCGGTCTCATCGCTTAGCTCACGGCGCACGAGGCTCGAATATGCAAATAAAGTACCGATGCCCCCTTCAACATCGACCCAGGCATCTTTGCGTGTCGCACCCGTTGCCGTGGCCAATGCATAAAAATCTTCTTTACGTTGAAGTAGATATTGTGCGACCAGTTTCAGTGCATTAGCGCGTTGGTGGAATGTCCAGTTGGCAAGCGCTGAGCCATATTCTTTGGCATATTCAACCACTTTTTTGGTATCGATACCAGCGCTACTGACTTGATAAATTGGTTCGCCGGTGACCGCATGATGCACGGTGCGAAAATCGCTTTGTGCAACGTAGGCTTCACCAAGGACGAGTGAGCTTAACGTTTTAATGTCTGACATATAATAACTCCTTTTATGATACATTATAGATAAAAATAAAAACTTAACGTGTCATAATCTGTATTCAAATCACCAAAAAGTCAAGCATATTTAATATTATTAATATTTTTTTTAAAATTTATTATTATAAATATTGTTTTAAAACAGTATCTTATTAATAAAATGGCTAAAAAATAAAACGATACATAAAAATAGATGTTGATTTTAAAAAAGTATCGCTTTATGTTATATAACACAAACACTTGTTAAGGACGAGGTATCACATGAACATGCAAGTAGAATTATTTGACAACAAGATTGAAAAGGACATTTCAATTGAGCCAAAAGATTGGATGCCAGATGCTTATCGTAAAACGCTCATTCGCCAGATTGGTCAGCATGCACATTCAGAAGTAGTTGGTATGTTACCTGAGGGTAATTGGATTACACGTGCACCAACACTCAAGCGTAAAGCCGTATTGTTGGCCAAAGTTCAAGATGAAGCAGGTCATGGATTGTATCTATACAGCGCCGCTGAAACCCTAGGCGCAGATCGTGACGATATGATGGACAAACTCGTTGCTGGCCGCATGAAATACTCATCAATATTTAACTACCCAACTCTAACGTGGGCTGACATCGCTGCCATCGGCTGGTTGGTTGACGGCGCCGCTATCGTTAACCAAGTGGCGCTTTGCCGGACGTCATATGGTCCATATGCTCGCGCCATGGTTCGTATCTGTAAAGAAGAAAGCTTCCACCAACGTCAAGGCTTCGAAGCCATGATGGTATTGGCGAATGGTACACCTGAACAAAAAGCCATGGCACAAGATGCAGTCGATCGCTTCTGGTGGCCTGTGCTGATGATGTTCGGTCCAAATGATGATAATTCACCCAACAGTGCTCTTAGCATGGATTGGAAAATCAAACTATTCAGTAACGATGAGTTGCGCCAAAAATTCGTGAATAACACCGTCTCACAAGTGTTACAACTTGGTTTAACCATTCCTGACAAAGATTTAACGTTTAACGAAGAAACCGGCAACTATGAATTCGGTGAAATCAATTGGGACGAACTCTTTGCCGTGATTGCTGGTAAAGGCCCGTGTAACCATGAGCGTATCGAAGCCCGACGTAAAGCTTGGGAGGAGGGCAAATGGGTTCGTGACTCTGCTGCTGTCTATGCACAGAAACAACACACCAATACTCAAAAAGCCGCTTAATGTTTTTTAAAGGAAAATTAGCCATGGAAAGCAAAAATAATTGGTCACTTTACGAAGTTTTTATCCGTAGTAAACAAGGTTTAAGTCATCGTCATGTTGGTAGCTTGCGCGCGCCAGATGATGAAATTGCTCTGCAAAACGCACGTGATGTCTATACTCGTCGTAATGAAGGTGTGAGCATTTGGATAATGAAGTCAGAGCTGATCACCTCATCGCAACCTGAGGAAAAACCAGAGTTTTTTGAGCCATCACTCGACAAGGTATATCGTCATCCTACCTTCTATCAAATTCCAGACGGTATTGAGCATATTTAAGGTAGGAGATAATCGATGAATAACCAAGCGTTAACACAATTTTTACTTCATGTTGGTGATAGCCAATTGATCCTATCGCACCGCTTGTCTGAATGGTGTGGACATGCCCCTGAGCTTGAGCTTGATATTGCTTTGTCAAATATCGGTTTAGACTTATTGGGCCAGTCACGTACGGTGCTGAGTCTGGCTGGACAAATCGAAGGCTTGGGCCGTAATGAAGATAACTTAGCTTTTTTACGTACCGAACGTGAATATCGCAACCTATTGCTATGTGAACAACCCAATGTAGATTTTGCCCAAACGATGGTGCGTCAATGGTTGATGGATCATTACCATGTGTTATTACTTGACGCATTAAGCCAAAGCAGCCACGTAGATATTGCAGCCTTTGGTGTAAAGTCGTTAAAAGAAGCAAAATATCACTTACGTTTCTCACATGCATGGATGGAACGCCTAAGCCTAGGCACCGATGAAGCACATCACAAAACGCAACAAGCGCTGAACAACCTATGGCGCTTTACTGCTGAATTGTTTGAACTCACCGCTGACGAACAAGCCTTGGTTGATAGTGGTGTCTTACCGAAACTCGATCTTCTAAAAGCTGAATGGTTAGCGCAGGTTGAAAGTGGATTGGCACATTTGAACTTAACGTTGCCTGAGATTGGCGCATACCGCCGTGGTGCGAAGCAAGGCGCTCATACCGAACACTTGGGTTATATTTTGGCAGAATTACAGTACATGCAACGTACTTACCCAAATATGAATTGGTAAACATACACGACAAGGAGTCATAGTATGCGGTTAATTCCACAAGTCACAGATGCCTGCTGGAAAGCTCTTAATGAGGTTCATGATCCAGAAGTGCCTGTTTTGACCGTGCTTGACTTAGGCATGATTCGAGGCGTTGATATCAACGCAGATAATGAAATCGTGGTGCGTTTAACACCAACCTATAGCGGCTGTCCAGCAACTGATATGCTAAAAGATGAGATTATCAACACGTTTACAGAACGTGGGCTGACCCCTGTAAAGGTGGTGGTTGACTTGTCTGAAGCTTGGACGACCGACTGGATGAGTGAGGCAGGTAAGCAAAAGCTGCAAGAATATGGCATTGCACCGCCGCAAGGCGATTCACACAGCTGTGGTACTCACGTGGCGCTAACCGATGGTGTGACCTGTCCCCATTGTCGCAGTCAAAAAACCCAACTGATTAGCGAATTTGGTTCAACTGCGTGCAAGGCGCTGTATAAGTGTCTCGACTGCCTTGAACCGTTTGATTATTTTAAATGCATCTAAGATAGGGGTAGTCGCGAGATCACACGTGACAGTAAGCTCACTAACTAAGCAAAATGAAAGAAGGATTTTCGCATGAGTCAATTTTTGCCACTAACTATCAAGTCTATCCAGCCACAAACTGAGCAAGCGATTTGCATTGCATTTGACCTTGCTTCGGAAGACGCGGCAACCTTTAAGTACCAACCAGGTCAACATTTGACCATCCGTCACATGACAGACAATGGCGAAATCCGTCGTTGCTACTCAATCTGTAGTGATGTGCAAGAAGACATGAGCATTGCCATCAAGAAGATTGATCAAGGACAATTTTCTACTTGGGCAAACGAACACCTAGAAGTAGGCCATACTCTAGAAGTTATGCCACCCCAAGGAGTTTTCTTTCAAAAAGCCGCTAAAGCTGGTGGTCAAAACTATCTAAGCTTTGCTGCTGGTAGTGGTATTACCCCAATTTTATCTATCGTCAAAACGGTGTTAAGCACCCAACCAGATGCCAATTTTACCTTGGTATACGGCAATCGGTCATGGAAACAAACCATGTTTTCTGAGCAAATCATGGATCTTAAAGACCGTTTTAAAACGCGCCTACAACTGGTCAATATTTTCTCACGTGAGATGAGTGACAGTGAGATTTTTAATGGCCGTATCGATGCGAACAAATTACAACAGTTGTTTGACGCCCAACTTATCAGTGCTGATGTCGACCACTGTTTTGCCTGTGGCCCAGAAGAGATGATGGAAGCCATTGAGACCGTATTGCCAAACATTGGTATCGATCGCAACAACATCCATACCGAACGTTTCTATACGGGGACTGTCAATAAACCAACTGCCCAGCAAATCGAAAAACGTAGCGAAGAACGCGTCAATATCATTTTGGACGGACGTGAACTGATCGTTGAAGTGTCAAAACAAGATGACAGCATCTTAGATGCGGCATTACGTGCGGGTGCTGACTTACCCTATGCCTGTAAAGGCGGTGTGTGTGCCACTTGCAAATGTAAAGTGATCGAAGGTGAGGTCGAAATGGCCGTTAACTATAGCCTTGAGCAAGAAGAGTTAGATAAAGGCTACGTACTCAGCTGCCAAGCATTACCTATATCAGCCAACATACGATTGAGCTTTGACGCGTAATAGTTAGACGTTAGCAACCTAGCTATTTATCGTTTTTATATTCAAAGTAGGGTTTAGCAAAAACTCCTTATTTCATTGTTTTTATTAGGATTCAGGGATGAATTACATTAAAACCTCAAGCCCAAAAGAAGGCGTTGCATTGATTGAGCTTAATCGCCCAGAAAAACGCAACGCCTTAAATAACGCTACTTTGCAAGAAGTCGTTGAACAGCTTCAAGCCTATGACGCTGACACCGATGTAAAAGCGGTCGTTATTACTGGCAACACCCAATGCTTCGCTGCGGGTGCAGATCTTAATGAACTTATTCAACTCGATACCGTTAGCTTACAAACCGATATTCGCCCAACCTTATGGAAGCGAATCGATGAATTTACCAAGCCGCTATTAATCGCGGTCAATGGCTATGCACTCGGTGCCGGCTTTGAGCTGGTACTGCATGGTGACATCGTGGTTACGGGCGAAAATGCCCAATTTGCGCTACCTGAAATTGGCTTGGGTATGCTACCAGGGGCAGGGGGGACACAGCGCCTCGCACGCTTAGTTGGTCAGCAGCTTGCTATGCGTTGGGCGATGACAGGTGAGAGGATTAATGCATTAAGCGCGCAACAACATGGAATTACCACCCAAATCTGCCCAAGCGAGTTGACCGTACAATACACCATTGGTTTGGCTGCCAAAATCGCCAAACAAGCCCCTTTGGCCATTCGCGCTATCAAACAGTCACTTAAAACCATCCACGAAGTGAACTTAAGCCAAGGCCTCAAGCAAGAACGTCAGCTATTTGTTTGGCTTGCTGCCACCCAAGATCGCCAAGAAGGCATCCGTGCATTTTTAGAAAAACGTCAACCAATTTTTAGAGGTATGTAATGGACTATCAAACGATTATCGTCGAAGAAAAAAATGCTGTCGGCTATCTTACCTTAAACCGCCCAAAACAGCTTAATAGCTTTAATGAAGTAATGCACAAAGAAGTGTCCAGCGTGCTAAAAGCATGGTCAAAAGACAGTACCATTCGCGCTGTAGTGCTCTCTGCTGAAGGTCGTGGTTTTTGTGCAGGTCAAGATTTAGGCGATCGCGCAGTTGCCCCGAATGCTGATGCGCCAGATTTAGGCCTATCTATCGAGACTTATTACAACCCACTGATTAAGCTGATTACTGATATGCCAAAGCCTGTGATCTGTGCGGTAAATGGCGTGGCTGCCGGTGCCGGTGCGAACATCGCTTTGGCGTGTGACTTGGTATTGGCAGCCAAATCAGCCTCATTTATCCAAGTGTTTTGCCGTCTTGGGCTTGTACCAGATTCAGGCGGTACATGGTTCTTACCACGCGTTGTCGGACGCGCTCGTGCGATGGGCTTAGCCATGCTAGGCGATAAGCTATCTGCTGAACAAGCGATGGCGTGGGGCATGATTTGGCAAGTGGTCGAAGATGGAGCGCTACGTAGCGAAGCCAGTAAGTTGGCCGAAAACTTGGCCAGCCAACCGACCTACGGCCTAAGTCTCATTAAAAAAGCCATCAATGTCTCCGCGGACAATAGCCTAGAAGATCAGCTAATCTTAGAGCGAGACTTGCAGCGACTTGCTGGCCGCTCAGCTGACTATAAAGAAGGTGTCCAAGCTTTTATGCAAAAACGCACCCCAATTTATCAAGGACGTTAATCATGGAAACGAGGGATTTATCAAAAGCAGACATTGCCGTTATTGGGGCAGGCACGATGGGGATTGGCATTGCACAGTTGGCCGCTATGCACGGTCACACGACCTATCTCTTTGACCTAGATGTTGCCAAAAGTCAAGCCGCCTTAGCGGGACTAGAAAGCCAACTTGCCAAACGAGTCCAAAAAGGCAAGATGTCTCAAGTGCTACTTGATAGCACCCTAGAGAACTTATCTATTATTACAGATATTAATGAGATGGCAGCGGTGCAGTTAATTGTTGAGGCGATTGTTGAGCGTCAAGACATTAAACAGCAGCTTTTTGTCCAATTGGCTGATATTTGTGCTAACGATACAATTTTTGCATCAAACACGTCGTCAATATCGATTACAGCGATTGCCTCAGCAGTATCAAACCCTGAGCGTGTAGTAGGCTTACACTTCTTTAATCCAGCCCCAGTGATGAAACTTGTTGAGATTGTTCGCGGTTTACAAACAGCGACTGAGATTACAGATGGCCTGTTTGACTTGATGAGTGCTTGGAAAAAGGTACCGGTAATCGCCAAGTCTACCCCAGGCTTTATCGTCAACCGTGTGGCGCGTCCATACTACGCTGAAGGCTTTCGCGCACTGCAAGAAAACGCGACCACACCTGCGCAGCTTGACTTTATCATGCGTGAATCAGGTCGTTTTGCCATGGGGCCATGCGAGCTAACAGACTTAATTGGCCAAGATATCAACTTCTCGGTGACCCAAAGCGTCTACCAGGCTTTCTTCTATGAGCCACGTTACCGCCCATCGTTGGTACAAAAAGAATTGGTCGATGCCGGGTGCTTTGGCCGTAAATCTGGCCAAGGGTTTTATGACTATAGCCAAACGCCAGCAATCCCTGCCTATACGTTACCCACCGTTGAAGAAACCGATGCCGCGCTGCCTAACATTATCGTACGCGGTGATTGGCTTTATGCCAAAGGGTTGGTTGAACGCTTACAAGTTGCTGATAGCCTCACAGTGACTCTTGAAGATGCAAACCAGAACAGTATCGGAATTGGTGATGTCAGCATCCGTTTATCACTGGGTGAATCCGTGGAGATTGACCATGGTGATGCCAAAGTCATGCTGATGGACTGGCACGCGGACTGGTCACAAGCCCGCGCTGTTGTATTGGCTGCCTCGATGGCCTGTAATGATGATGAGCGTGAGCTGGTGACGCAAGCCTTTGCCCGACTTGACGTGCATGTTATTTGGACTGCCGACCATCCTGGTTTATATGTTTTACGCACCATTGCTATGCTCATCAATGAAGGCTGTGAAGCAGTGTTACATAACATCGCTTCTGAAGCAGACATCGATGCGGCCATGAAGTATGGCGTAAATTACCCCAAAGGTCCGTTTGAATGGGCACAAATGCTTGGCTACGACACCGTGCTTAAGACGCTAAATAACTTACAACGTATTTATGGTGAAGAACGTTATCGTGCCAGCCTGTATTTGGTAAAAAAAGCCGTCACCTGTCACACGGCAAGCGCTTAAACTCATTGATTTACTGTAAGGGAAGCTATAATGCAACAAGTGTATATTTATGACGCTATTCGCACCCCAATCGGGCGCTATGCCGGTGGCTTAAGTAGTGTTCGTACGGATGATTTGGCAGCTTTGCCTATTCAACATCTAAAAGATCAAAACCCAAATTTGCCATGGGATAAAGTTGATGAAGTAATCATTGGCTGTGCTAACCAAGCCGGCGAAGACAACCGTAATGTAGCGCGTATGGCAACTTTACTTGCAGGCTTGCCTGATAAGGTACCTGCTATCACTGTTAATCGTCTCTGTGCTTCTGGTATGGACTCGATTGGCATCGCCTCACGTTTGGTAAAAACGGGTGAGGCCGAGTTTGTATTGGCTGGTGGTGTCGAGAGCATGAGCCGCGCACCCTATGTCCAATCGAAACCGACCAGTGCCTTTCACCGCGCACCAGAAATTTTTGACACCTCCATCGGTTGGCGCTTCATTAACCCATTAATGAAAGCCGCGTATGGTGTTGATAGCATGCCAGAAACTGCCGAAAACGTGGCTGAGAAATATCAAATCAGCCGCGAAGACCAAGACCTATTCGCGCTACGTAGCCAACAGAAAACTGCCGCTGCCCAACAGGCAGGTCTCTTTAACGAAGAGATCTTACCAGTTGAAGTTAAAACGAAAAAAGGCAGCGTGATTGTTGACCAAGACGAACACCCACGTGCGGATTCTGGCTTAGAAGCCCTTACTAGCCTCAAAACCCCATTTCGTAAGGAGGGCGGTTCAGTGACTGCGGGTAACGCATCAGGTGTCAATGATGGTGCTGCTTGTGTACTAATGGGTAGCGAACGCTTTGGTCAAGCACACAATCTAACGCCGCAAGCGCGTATTATTGGTATGGCGAGTGCTGGTGTCGAGCCGCGCTATATGGGTATTGGCCCTGTGCCTGCAGTACTAAAAGTGCTTGAGCAAACCGGATTAACATTAAGCCAGATGGATGTTATCGAGCTTAACGAAGCATTCGCCGCGCAATCCCTTGCCGTAATTCGTGAACTGGGTCTTACCGATAATGACACACGTATCAATCCAAATGGTGGGGCTATTGCACTAGGTCATCCTCTAGGAATGAGTGGTACACGTTTGGTCATCACCGCAATGAAAGAATTAAAACGTCGTAACGGTAAGTATGCGTTATGCACCATGTGTGTGGGTGTGGGTCAAGGCGTGGCAATGGTGGTAGAAAACGTCTAATCACGTCTTTAACAGAGTTTTTTAATTGGAAATGTAGTCAGGATGACTACGAAAAGGAGTTTTACATGAATCATAATGTTATGGAACACATCGAAACCGCGTCAGTAGACGAATTGCGTAGCGTACAGTTGAAACGTTTGAAAGAAACACTCAAAAACGCATACGAAAATAACCCTGTTTATAAGAAGAAATTTGACCAAGTCGGTGTTCACCCAGAAGACTGCCAATCATTAGAAGATTTAGCTAAATTTCCATTCACCACCAAATCAGACTTGCGCGACAATTACCCGTTCGGTATGTTTAGCGTCCCACGTGAACAAATCGTCCGTGTTCATGCATCATCAGGTACTACTGGCCAACCTACCGTTGTCGGTTATACCAAGCAAGATATCGTGACTTGGTCGGATGTCGTAGCACGCTCACTGCGTGCGGCTGGCCTGACTAGCAAAGATACCATTCAAGTATCCTACGGTTATGGCCTATTCACTGGTGGCTTGGGTGCGCACTATGGTGTTGAACGATTAGGTGCAACGGTTATCCCAATGTCAGGTGGCCAAACTGACCGCCAAGCCCAGCTAATCCAAGACTTTAAACCAACCGCATTGATGGTCACCCCTTCTTACTGCTTGAATATTATTGAAGCATTGGAGCAAAAATTTGGTACTGCCAAAGATTGTTCTATCAAAACCGGTATCTTCGGGGCTGAACCGTGGACTAACGCCATGCGCCAAGAAATCGAAACGCGTTTAGGTATCGATGCGTTAGATATATACGGCCTGTCAGAAGTCATGGGCCCAGGTGTCGCCATGGAATGCTTAGAATCTAAAGATGGCGCAACCATTTGGGAAGACCATTTTTACCCAGAAATTATTAACCCTCAGACCGGAGAAGTACTACCAGACGGCGAGCTTGGCGAATTGGTGTTTACCACTATTACTAAGGAGGGTATGCCCATCATTCGTTACCGTACCCGAGATCTGACCCGCTTATTACCAGGTTCTGTACGTACTATGCGTCGTATGGAAAAAATTGTTGGCCGTAGTGATGATATGATGATCATTCGTGGCGTTAATGTCTTTCCGTCGCAGATCGAAGAACAGATTTTACAAATACCAAAATTACTGCCAAACTATCAGATCCATATCCTCAAGCACGGTCACTTAGACACCCTATGTATCCATGTTGAGTCACGTAGTGATGCCAATGATATCGAAGTGATGCAGTTTGCAAATACACTTAAACAAAAGATAAAAACCATGGTGGGTATCAGCGTTCATGTAGAAGTCTCACCACAAGGTATGTTACCTCGTTCTGAGGGTAAAGCTCAACGTGTTATTGACCTACGCAATACTGCTGTACCTGCCTAATGTAATTTAACCCCGCGCGATAGTCCCTTGGGTATTATCGCGGGTCTTTTAGACGATGAATAAATGATATGAATGCTAAATTAAAACAATGTATTGATGAGCTTACCAGTGAAGACGTATTAAGTGGCACCTCGTTAATTATGTCAATCTTTGGTGATTGTATCTTTCAACGAGGAGGGGTCATTAGTTTAGCCAGTCTGATTCAACTCATGGATGTGTTCGGTTTCAACGAACGCTCGGTGCGTACAGCGGTATTTCGCTTGGTGCAAAATGACTGGTTAAGCTCAGAAAAAATCGGACGTACCAGTTACTACCGCATTACTGAAGTCAGCCGTGAGCGCTTTGCTGCCGCCCATGAAAAAATTTATGGTTTACATCAGGGTGAGTGGGATCAAAAATGGGATTTGGTGTTATTAAGCTCGGTTGACCTTGGAAACAAAACCCTCCTCAAAAAAGAATTGGAGTGGTTAGGGTTTGCCAATGTTACCACCAATCTCATGGCCTATCCTAGCTGTGATGAGTTGCAGCTGCAAAACTTACTATTTAATCTCAATATGACTGAACAAGTGGTGGTGTTTCGTGCCGAAGCCTTGCACTTATGGCAAGAGTCATATCCAACACTCAAGCGTATGGTTGAGGTGAACTGGCCTATCGAGCAGCTGCATCAACGCTATGATAAATTTATTAACGACTTTCGTAATGTTTTGAGCCTCATCGAAGATGGTGAGTTCAATGAACTACAAGCGTTTCAAATTCGTATTTTACTGATTCACCAGTACCGACGTATCTTATTAAAAGATCCGAATTTACCTCTAGAACTATTGCCATCGGATTGGCTGGCACTGACCGCGCGTAATTTGACCAGCAATATATACCAAATGCTTGTTAGTTCGTCTGAAGAGTTTTTTCTTAACATTGCCCGCACTGCGGAGGGCACCATGCCACCAGCACGGCCACAGTTTTATAAACGCTTTGGCGGGTTAAAGTTTGCTGAAGACGTTTAAGCGAATAAGGAACTTAAGCGAATGATGACTTTAAACCTTGTTTGACATTTATTGATAAGGAAACGACTATGCCTTGCTATGCCATTGACGGGGTAATACCGGTTATTAGCCCAGATGCTTATGTTCATCCAACTGCTGTGATCATTGGCGATGTTATGATTGAAGCAGGTGTGTATATCGGCCCGTTCGCTTCATTACGTGCTGATTTCGGTGGTATTCGTATCAAAAAAAACGCCAATATCCAAGATAATTGCATTATACATGGCTTTCCCAACCACGTAGTAGTGGTTGAAGAGTATGGACATATTGGACATGCAGCCATTCTGCACGGCTGTATTGTGAGAAAGAATGCACTAGTTGGAATGAATAGTGTCATTTTAGATTTAGCAGAAGTAGGTGAAAACAGCATTATTGGTGCTAATAGCACCGTCAAAGCGAAGATGGTCATTCCACCAAATGTCATGGCATTAGGCAGCCCTACAAAAGTGATAAGAGAACTTGAAGAAAAAGAGTTGGCTTGGAAAGCGCATGGTACTCAGCAATATATAGACCTTACCAAACGTTGTTTGCACTCTTTAAAGGAAGTTAAGCCTTTAACCATGGATACAGACGAGCGGCTAACACATAAGCAATTTAATGCTCAACATCATATCAAATCAGAACTTTAATAACACAGGCCATCAATAATCCCAGTTTATAAGTCTGATGATATTTTCATCGAAAATTTTCTACCAATATTATGTGAGTGTGCCGATAACATTCAAAACTGCTATATCTACTTTGTATGTTGTCATTTTTATGAACTTTTGACTTAATTTTTAAGTTATTAGCTCCTTAAGTTTAAAGTAACAATGAACACCAAAAACGCAATCTCTTTCTACCCTCAATGACAAGGATGTTATTTATGAAACGCTATCAACTCAGTCGCCAGCACCAGGAAGATGTTACTGCCAACAGTCGCATCAAATCTCATCAAAATATCACATTCAAGTCTACTTTAACGGCGCTAGTCGCCAGCTTAGCTTTTATTTACAGTGGTCAGGCACTAGCACATGGTGGAGAGGTGCACATGGTTCCGATTGAGGAAGCAATGTCCACAGCAGGTGCAGAGGTCACCTATGATAGTTATGCTGATGTGTATACCATCATCAAGAACTCTACACGAGTACAAATCAAACCCAGTAGCTCTACTGCCATGGTTAATGGGAAATCCCTAAAAATCACCAACCCGCTGGTCATGAAAAATGGTCAAGCTTTAGTGCCTGATACCTTGGCCAATGAAATACTGCAATCAAATTTAGATCAAACCTTTAAAGTAGAGAGCACACCGCATCCACTCAATACTTTGAGCAGTACTGAAATCAACCAAGCAACCGCTATTATTCGTAAAGCAAAACCAAAAGAAACCAACTTAAGGTTTGCTGATATTCGTCTAAAGCAACCTGACAAAGATGCCGTGTGGCGTAACGTAATTGATAAAAAACCTTATGTTGGCGATCGTGTAGTCACCTTTACAATTCTAAAGGGGAATACGGTCATTGAAGGTGAGGTGGATTTAAACACAAAATCACTTACTGGCTGGAAAACGCTCGAAAATACATTCGGCATGGTATTAGTAGATGATTTTATGGCAATCCAAGACATTATTCAAACTAGCCCAGAGTACAAAACCGCTTTGAAAAAACGGGGCGTTGATGACGTGACAAAAGTGGTTGGAACACCATTGACGGTCGGCTATTTTGGCGGAAAAGATGGTCTTTTAGACAAGCAACAAAGAATTCTAAAAATTGTTTCTTATCTAGATGTTGGAGATGGCAACTACTGGGCACATCCTATCGAAAATTTGGTAGCAGTGGTTGATTTAGATAAGAACAAAATTGTTAAAATCGAAGAAGGCGGTGTTATTCCGGTGCCTATGACCCCGCGTCCAATCGATGGTCGCGATAAAAAGGTTGTGACCAATAAACCATTGAATATTATTGAACCAGAAGGGAAAAACTATACCATCACTGGTCGAAACATTGAATGGAATAATTGGAAGTTTCATATTGGTTTAGATAGTCGTACCGGTTTACAGATCAGCACTGTTACCTTTAATGACAAAGGCGTAGACCGTAAAATCATGTATCAAGGCAACTTAGGCGGCATGGTTGTCCCTTATGGTGACCCTGATATGGGGTGGTACTTTAAATCTTATTTGGATTCTGGCGAATATGGTATGGGCACCTTAACCTCTCCGCTAGAAAGAAACGTTGACGCACCAGAAAACGCGGTACTCCTCGATGCTGAGCTTGCAGATTACGAAGGCAATCCTTATACCATTCCGAATGCCATCGCCGTGTTTGAACGTTACGCAGGCCCTGAGTTTAAGCATCAAGAAATGGGGCAAAAAAATGTCAGTACTGAGCGTCGTGAATTGGTCGTGCGCTGGATTAGCACAATCGGTAACTATGATTATATTTTTGACTGGGTATTTCAGCCAAACGGTACCATTGGTATCAATGCTGGCGCTACTGGTATCGAAGCGGTCAAAGGTGTTATTGCAAAAACCATGCATGATCCAAGTGCTAAAGAAGACACACGTTATGGCACACTGATAGACCATAACATCGTTGGCACCACGCATCAGCATATCTACAATTTCCGCTTGGATATGGATGTTGATGGCGAGACCAATAACATCAAACGTATAGAGCCAGTAGTTGTACCTAATGTGCGAGGTGGGCCACGTACTAGTGCAATGGAGACTCGTGAGACGACAGTATTGACAGAAACTAAGGCGAAAGAAAATTTTGACCCTACTACTGTACGTTTAATTGGCAATGCCAGTAAAGAGAATCGTATGGGTAATCCGGTGTCTTATCAGATGATCCCATTTGCAGGTGCCACGCACCCCATTGCGAAAGGTGCTAACTTTGCAGATGATGAGTGGTTATTTAAACGTCTTAACTTTATGGATAAGCAAATTTGGGTAACGAAATATAATACGAATGAGTTATATCCAGAAGGTACGTATCCTAATCGTTCGGACAAAGATACAGGACTAGGCGCATTTGTTGCAGATGACGAAAATATTCATAATAAAGATTTGGTGGTGTGGCTAACCACGGGTACTACTCATATAGCCCGCGCTGAAGAATGGCCTATTATGCCGACAGAATGGGTGAATATTCTGCTTAAACCGTGGAATTTCTTTGATGAAACCCCTTCGTTAAATCTTAATCAAAGTAAAGATGAGAGCAAATAAATATTTTGGAATAGTAGTCCATGAGTGCAGCAATACCATTGCTGCACTCATGCTAATTATTTATAAGCACAGACATCCTCAGTAAATAATTTGACTCTATAGCCTAGTTTAAGTGTTTTTAGTTAGCCCTATAAATAATATTTACGAGAATAAGAGTGAAAACAATGAAAGAATTTAATTTAATTATCGGCGGTAAAAGCGTTACCACTACCGATTATTTCGATGTCATCAACCCTGCTGATAAATCTGTTATTGCCTGCTGCCCAAAGGCCAGTGTGACTCAACTAGATGAAGCAGTCGCAGCTGCTAGATCCGCGTTTACTAGTTGGTCAGCACTCACCTATGCAGAGCGCCGTGACTACTTAATGCAGCTTGCTGATGCGGTTGAAGCTCGTGTTGATGTTCTTATGACAATGCTGACCAAAGAGCAAGGCAAACCTACTAAAGGTTTTGCCGATTTGGGTGCAGGCTTTGAGTTGGGTGGTGCATTGGCTTGGATACGTGCCACTGCTAGCATGGAGTTAGAGCCAGAAACCATTCAAGACAATGACTTGGCTCGGATAGAGTTACATCGTAAGCCTCTGGGCGTTGTAGGCTCAATCACCCCATGGAATTATCCATTACTCATCGGTATTTGGCACATAATTCCTGCTTTGCTCACTGGCAATACCGTCGTCATGAAACCATCTGAAATGACTCCATTGACCGTACTATGCTTTGGTGAGATTGCTAAAGATATTTTGCCAGCAGGTGTGTTGAACGTGGTAACTGCCAAAGGTGATATTGGTGCGGCGATGTCTGCACACGTGGACATACAAAAGATTGTATTTACAGGCTCAACCCCAACGGGCAAGGCCATTATGAAAAGCGCTGCCGTGACTTTAAAACGTTTGACACTTGAGCTAGGTGGCAATGACGCTGGTATTGTACTGGCGGATGCTGATATTGAAGCCATCGCAGGTAAGATTTTTGCGACCTCTTTTATCAATAATGGCCAAACGTGTGCTGCCCTAAAACGACTATATGTGCATGAATCCGTACACGATGAGTTGTGTGCAGCCTTGACCGCGATTGCCAAAAGCATGAAGACAGGTAATGGGCTAGATGAAGACACTGACTTTGGACCTCTGCAAAATGAGGCACAATTAAATATCGTCAAAGCCCTTGCTCAAGATGCCAAAGAACGCGGTGCAAACTTCTTATGTGGCGGGGAAGTGGTAGACGAGACTGGCTATTTTTATCCCATAACGTTGGTGAATGATATCAATGATGGCGCAAGATTGGTTGATGAAGAACAGTTTGGACCGATTCTTCCCATTATTAAGTTTACCGATGTCGAAGAGGCGATTGTTAGTGCCAACCGCTTATCTGTTGGACTTGGCGGTTCAGTCTGGTCAACAGACATCGAAAAAGCACAGAGTATCGGCTCACGTTTAGACTGTGGCACTGTGTGGATCAATAATCATGCCATGGTGCAACCTGATGCCCCGTTTGGTGGTGTCAAAGACTCGGGGTTTGGTGTTGAGTTTGGAGAAGCTGGTCTTAAAGAGTTTACTTCTATACAGACCATGCAAGTTTTTAAATCTTAATAGATATTTATTACATAGCTGTTTATTACCTAATAAGTATCTAGGGCGCGTCATTAATTAGCACATTAATACGTTTAGTGGCCTAAAAATGGCTAAATTTTAAGCCTCACAATCTAATTGATGATACACCCTAGTGACTGCTAGTTAAATGCAAAAAATATGGCCGAAGTAGAACAGGTAGTGAGTACTTATCTTTAGAGATGCTAAAGGCCTCAGATTATATGGTTGTTAGTAGGAAAAATCAGTTATCTGAAGATGGTTAGTTATTTTAATTGAAATAGGCTCATCTAAAATAAAGGAATATAGCTGACAATAAAAAGGAGTTTTAATGTCTACTAAAAATAAGTCAAAAGGTATTTCACGTCGCAATTTTTTAGGATACACCGCAGTTGCCTCAGGTGTACTTATGTTGTCTAAGGGTGCTATAGGTGCAAGTATTAATCCTATAGATAGCCATAGTAAAGAATTCGATTATGTGATTATTGGCGCAGGTTCGGCAGGCTGTGTACTTGCAAATCGTCTAACTGAAGACGGTAGTCAGGTACTTATCATTGAAGCAGGAGGTCCTGATAACAGTGAAATGATATCAACACCCATGCGTTTAATTGAGCTATGGGGTACCGAATATGATTGGGACTATAAAACAATACCGCAAAAAAATGCACACAATCGTATCTTAAATTGGCCACGTGGTAAAACAGTGGGTGGGTCATCTTCATTAAATGCCATGATTTATGTGCGAGGTAATGCATCTGATTATGATCATTGGGCAAATGACTTGGGTTGTGCTGGGTGGTCTTATAACGATGTACTACCATATTTCAAAAAGTCAGAAAATTACTCACGTGGTCCAAGTGTCTATCATGGCGGTGACGGGCTGCTTCATGTTACTGCAGACTTCACGCCTCATCCAGTCACGAAAGCAATAGTTGATGCTGCTATAGAGTCTGGTATCCCCTTCAATGATGACAGCAATGGGGAAACACAAGAAGGGGTCAGTTATACTGATTTAAATACGAAAGATGGGAAGAGGCATTCCACCGCGGTCGCTTTCTTACGTCCAGCGCTCAATCGTCCTAATTTATCATTAATAACTAACTCACGTGTCCACAAAGTAAATACAACAAAGGGTGTAGCAACGGGTGTTACCTATCGTCAAGAAGGCACTATCAAAACAGTTAAAGCTAAAAAAGAAGTGATTGTATGCGGCGGTGCTATTGAATCTCCTCGTATTTTGATGCTATCAGGCATTGGATCAAAATCAGAGTTAGAAAGGCTTGGTATTAATGTGATTGTCGATAGCCCCGGTGTAGGTGAAAACCTCCACGATCATAATTTAAGCCCTGTAATATATGAAGGGAAAAGGGAGGTTCCACCACCAAGTGATATGTCAATTCAAGTATTGCATGCTCATATGTTTGCAAAAACCCAGACAGCTCTACCCGGGGCCGATATGCAGCCACTTTTTTTCCATGTTCCTTATTATGCACCTGATCAAGATAGTTCCGTTCAAAATGCATTCTCTCTAGTAGCTGCAGGAGTTAGACCGACCTCGCGCGGTAGAATTACACTAAACAGCTCTAATCCTGATGATAAGATGAATATCGATCCAAATGTACTTGATACACAATATGATGTCGATACATTAGTGACTTCGATTAAACAAATGCGTCATATTGCAAACCAACCAGCCTTAAAAGAATGGCGTGGTCGAGAAATCTATCCAGGTGAAGATGTTAAAACAGATGAACAAATTGCAGAGTATGCGCGTTCGTCAGTTGTAAGTTACCATCATCAGAATGGCACCTGTAAAATGGGAAGTGATGGTTTGGCAGTAGTGACACCGCGGTTAAAGGTTCGAGGTGTTAAAAGTTTGCGTGTGGTAGACGCCTCTATTTTCCCATTTGTTATGGCTGGTAATACCAATGCACCCACAATTATGGTAGCAGAAAAGGCAGCTGATATGATTAAAGAGGACAATGCATAAGTTATATCTGGGATTAGATATCCAAGTCGGACTCCATGTCAATATTTGCAGCCTTTGAAAATAAATCAAGATTACCCATAAGCTGATAGCTTATGGGTTTTTTGGACTATGCTGAATCGTTGGTAAGCTTTTTATTTCTTTAATATTTACAGATAAGTGTATATATTCATCATAATTAGATTTTCAGTTCCTCGATAGCAAAGTCACCATTACCTAAGCAGTGACATTCTGGATTGTACATGCAGCCGCTGAGAAACAAATCAAAAATATAAGTATTTAGTGTGGGAATAGGTTTTTAATCAAGTATCTAAGCAATCCGATAATGAATAAACTATGTTAGATGCAGCTATTTCTGGTGCAGTTATAGTTTTCAATCCTAAATAGCGCGTTTTACCGTACCTTGTCCTATATCAAATACATATGTCTCACCATCATGAATAACATTTTTACAAAGCAAAAGCGTTTAAATCATAGAAAAAGATTATCTAATCTGTTGCATCAACTTGTAGTAAGAATATCATCTGACTGCATTCTAACGATAGGCTTAAGAGTGACGCCTTTTTCACTATCCTCTGCGGCCTGATTAATATCTTTTAGATCGTAGAATTTAACGAGTTTATTGAAGGGGAATTTTCCTGCCATATAAAGATCTACTAGCGTTGGAATCAATGCAATAGGCACACTATCACCTTCAACCACGCCGACTAATTTTTTGCAGTTTTGCATAAAATCGGTCAGATCAATATCTGCCGTTGAACCTGGCTTTGAGGCACCAACAATAGCGCCAATGCCGCGAGGGCATAATGCGGTGACCATGCTTGAGATAAGCGACCCTATGCCAGTTGAATCCATAGCAAATTGTGCACCGCCGCCCGTAATCTCCTGAATACGTGCAACAGCATCTTCTTCTTTGCTGTTGATTACATATGTTGCTCCAATCTTCAGCGCTAGCTCCAATCGTGAAGGCACAATATCAACTGCAATAATCGTCGTAGCACCAATCGCTGCGGCTGCCATTACTGCTGATAGCCCAACGGCACCGCCGCCCCACGCAACGAAGCTAGAACCAGCTGTTACTTTGAGTGCATTCATGACGGTACCCGCACCTGTTTGAATACCACAGCCTAAAGGACCCAGTAGTTCAAGTGGTGCATCTTTACGAACTTTGATAACGTTGCGCGTATTTGCCACAGCATATTGACCAAACGATGATTGACCGAAGAAACGATCGTTCAGTTCGGTATCGTTGCTTGCGATTAAGGCATGAGAACCATCAACTCTTTGACCAGAAAAATTATACTGATTAAAGTTTTCGCAATAAGCAGGGTGACCTTCATGGCAAGAATCACATTTATTGCAGTTTAAAAAAGTCATAACAACATGGTCGCCAATAGTGATGTCTATTACTTTACTGCCGATAGACTCAATAATACCAGAGCCTTCATGCCCCAGTACTATTGGGTGCGGAACAGGGAACACCTGATCACGAGCGATCATGTCGGTATGGCACATTCCGGTTGCTACGACACGTACCAGCACTTCGTCATCTTGTATAGTAGCGGTTTTGACTTGCTCAATTTGGAATGGCCCACCTTTTTGGCGAATCACTGCTGCCGTGTAGCTAGTAGGGGTTGTCTGTATCATGACGATTCCTCTGAGTGACTGGTTAAAGATGCTAGAGTCATATGATTTTTAGTTTTTATTAACAATAGCAATGTCGACGAAAATAATGTTAAGCGATTAAGATTGACAAGCAGCACTGGCTTCTTTAGCCTTTTGATACACTGTTTGTGCGTCTAAATTCAGCGCTGTGACATCTTTTAGGTACTTTTGAGTACCAGCTTCTAACGGACCTTTCCATTTTGGATCGTTTAATGGATCTGGAATATCTATCATCGTGTCACCCTTGGCTTTGGCTTCTGCCATATATTTTGCATCTTCTGCATCAAATACTTTGCCTGCCGCTGCTGCCATCTGCATGCCTGAGTTGTTATCAATGACTTTTCTGAGGTCGTCTGGTAGGCTGTTATATTTGTCTTTATTCATAGTTACCATAATAGCGGAACTATAAAAAGGAATATTAGTGTGGGTGTTGGTTAGCTCTATCAACCTAAAGGACCCTGTCGCATCCCACGGCAGACTTAATCCATCTAATACACCGCGTTGCAGTGACGTATAAATATCAGTCGCAGGTAAGCCAACTGGCGTGCCACCTGCCGCTTCAATAATATCGCCTGCAATAGCAGAGGGGCGACGCATACGTAAGCCTTTTAAGTCATCTGGCGTGCGAATGGCTTTATCAACGGTGTGCATGCCGCCTGGACCTGTACCCATCATAAACAATAAATGAGTGTCTTCGTATTCACTCGATATCACCCCATCATCATACAGAGTCTGTAGCATACAGTTCATCTGAGTCGCTGAATTAGAAAGCCCTGGTAGTTCTGTCACTTGGGTCAATGGAAAGCGGCCATTGGTATAGCCTTGTAGCTGAGAGCCTATATCAACGATACCTTTGGCAGTCGCATCGTAAGTGGCATCAGGTTTACTAAGAGTTGCTGAAGGATATATTTCAACTTTGATACGGCCTTCAGACTCTTCTTCGACTTTTTTGGCCCAAGGCTCAAAAATTTCTGAATGAGTGGCCGCTGTTGCTGGCCAAAAATGTGAAAAACGTAATGTTGTGACTTCTTCGGTACTCGCCGTTGCGGCTTCGTTTGATTTCGAGCAACCAGTCAATCCAATCATAGCGGCTAACGTCAAACTAAGGGGAAGCGTTTTTCTCATCATAAAATCCTTTTTCGATATTCTGTTCTAAATAAGAACTCTTGTTCGTATAGTGAATTAAAAATACCTTGTTTTTACTTTTCTGTCAATCTGCTTTACTGCTTGTAGAACCAAATTTATGAAGTGATATCTTCAATAGCTAGTAATACGGTTTGACATTGTCTTTGCGCTGCACCGCAGTAGGTCAAAGGTGATAAAACTGTTTTAAGCTCATCATGATTGCTTAAACCTACAGACTGCTCTGATAGCAAAGCCAAAAAGGTAGTTGTAAATCCTTGATGTTGACCGTGGGCTTGTTGGCTCGCTTGATTAATTAACGGGTAGATTTTGTCTTTGTCTGCTTCAAAATATTTTTCTAGGCCTTTGATTAAATAAGCATCGCTATTTAAATCAAGGTTGGTCGCCATACGCTCAGGGTAGACCTGCAGTCCATGCAATAATACTTTTAAATACGATACAGCACCTGCTATCAAAGCTGTGCCTTCAGTTAAAGGTACCCAGCTAGCATGCCACTGTCCTAATGCGCGCTCAAAAGGCTGGGCAGTGCTATTACTAATTACACTCATATGTCCATGCATCCGTAACGTGGCAGTTCTGATCAAAGCGCATAGTACAGGGTTGCGCTTATGTGGCATTGATGAGGAGCCACCCATACCCTCAATAGACGGTTCAGCAACTTCACCTAGCTCAGATTGAGTCATCAAAGCGATGTCCTCGACGATATTTTCCATTGCCCCAGCACAGGCATCTAATGTAGAAGCAATAGCATGAATAGGTTGTCTATTGGTGTGCCAAGGGAGTAGAGGAGCTGATAAGCCCAGTGACTCCGCTAACTGTTGCGGTAGATTATGATGCTCGTTTTCTTCATTACTTACGCCAACAGGACCACCCCATTGTAAGTAAAACCCTGACTGCTCTAATTGTGCTAACTTAGGCATGATAGCTATCAATGAAGATGCCCATTGGGATACTTTGGTACCAAAAGTGATAGGTAGCGCCTGTTGTAGCAGCGTTCTGCCTGCCATCGGCGTTTTACGATGTGTTTGAATCAGTACCTCACAAGCTTTTAATACTTCAATCAAATCTTGATGAATGCGTCTAAATGAAGGTTTGAGCATCATCATCATCGCGGTATCAATCACATCCTGACTGGTCAATGTTTGATGAAAAAACGGTTTTATATCGGTTGGAAGTAAAGACTTTGCTTGTGTTACAAAAGGAATAGCAGCATTACCGCCCAAATAAGTTTGTTTTCCAATGGCGTCAATATCAAATAATTCTAAGGCTAACGCTTGCTGGGATTGTTGAAAGATGTTTTTTGGGATAAGCTGATTTTTCTCTCGCACTTTTAGAACGGCTAACTCAAAATCTAACATGGCTTGAGTGAAAGCCTGGTCAGAAAATGCATTGGCAATATCAGAATGTACAAAAGGCTGATTGATTAGTCGATTGATTTTCATTTAGAATTCCTAACTTTGGTAAGTATGAATAATATATCTATGAAACAAGATAAGAAAATATCCTTTGATAGTCCAGATTTCGTGACGTCTCTTGCTGGTGGTTTAAGCGTTCTGCGAGCGTTTGATGACAATCATTCAACGATGACGCTGAGTGAAGTCGCCGAATGTACCAATATGGACAGAGCAAAGGCGCGGCGCTATCTACTGACGTTGCATGCGTTAGGCTATGTTCATAAGGACAAGCGTCAATTTAAACTCTCTCCCAAAACGCTCAGTATTGGGTCTAGCTATCTAAGCAGTGCGCATCATCACGACATCGTGCAGTTCTATCTCGAACGTGTGACTGAAAAAACGGGTGAATCTTGTTCCTTTGCCGTATTGGATGATGACGAAGTAGTTTATATTGCACGGTCTGCTGCCAAGCATCGTCTGCTATCCATTTCGCTCTCTATTGGTACTCGGCTGCCTGTCGCTTACACTTCTATGGGCCGTGCTATATTGGCCAACCTGCCTGGAGATGAGCGTGAAGATTACGTCGAAAAAATTGAGCTAAACGCACATACACCCTTTAGTATCACTGATCGTAAACAATTCAAAGACATGTTAAGTGCCGCTCATGACGAGCAATATGTGGTTGTCGATCAAGAGCTTGACACTGGTCTGCGATCCCTTGCACTGCCTGTTTATAAGTCAAATAATGAACTTATCGGCGCTATCAATATCAGTACTAATGCCATGCGCGTGTCAAAAGATATGCTTATCAAAGAGTTTTTGCCCATATTGCGTGATTGCGCTGAAAAAATCCAAACGTATTATATCTAGTCAGTCAAGCCAAATGTTATTACCTGTTGAAGTTTATACAACGTTATGAGCAGATAAAAATCACGATTGAATGGTCATCATGAAAAAGGCTTCCAATGCTTTATAAAAAATTGCATTGGAAGCCTTTTTTTTGTCTTTTACCAAAACTAGGCAGCCAAGAATTGGGATTAAAATAATTATATTTTCTAAAAGGTAAATTATTGACAGCATGGTAAAAGGACAGTATAGTCAAGTTCATAATATGAACATTAGTTCTAATAAAGAACAAAGGATATCATATTTATCAAAAAAATTGAGGTAATTATTTGCTGCCATCTACCTTTTTTACTGTAAAGGAAGAGGTTGTCTTTAATAGACTCATAAAACACTACTGCAGTGCCAAGGATGGTGGAGCAGCTGGCATTGACCGTATTTAAGCTGACTCAGCTGCTATTTATATACAAGGAAGTATGCAAATGAAAATCAAAGATAACGTCAAAATGAGAGGTATGTCTGTGCTGATAGCCTTGGCATTAGGCATGGTAGGGTGTTCTGGTCAATCAAATGAGCAAAGCTCTGAAATTGAAACCACCGTTTTAAGGTTCTCACACTTTTGGCCTGCAACCTCTGCGATGCATATTGAAGTTTTTGAGCCATGGGCAAAAAAAATTGAGACGGAATCTAATGGCCAATTAAGGGTTGAGATTTATCCATCAGCAACGCTGAGTAAGCCAGACGTGATGTATGATTCTGCTGCTAAAGGCGTTATTGATATCGGCTCTCAGGCACACGGCTACAGTGCTGGTCGTTTTCCACTCACGCAGATTGCTGAGCTTCCCGGCCTTTCAAACTCTGCCACCCAAATGGGCTGCATTCTACAAACACTTTACGACGATGGCACTATCGCCAGTGAATATGAGGACACGCATTTGTTATTTCTCATGGGCGCAGGACCGGCTGCGATTCATACGGTTGGTGAACCTATTCGTGTTCCTTTTGATATGAAGGGTTTGCGTATTCGTCGACCATCAGCCATTGCAGGCGATATCATTGAAGCTACTGGCGGCACACCAGTGGGTCTTCCAGCTAATGATATCTACACCTCATTACAGCGTGGCGTGATTGATGGCCTCAGCTTTCCTTGGCAGCCAACGGGTGACTTTAGACTAGTTGAATTAACTAAAGCGCACACTAACATACCTTTCTATAATTCAGCATTGCTCGTGACTATGAACAAAAGTAAGTATGAGAATTTGCCTGACAACCTCAAAAAAATCCTAGATGACAACTCAGGTAGAGTAATGTCTGATTTGGTAGGTGAAGTAACAGATAGAGAAGATGCTCAGTATATGGCAGAAGCGCGTGCTGCTGGACATACCATGATTGATATCCCTGATCCGCTCAATGATCCTGATTGGAAAGGGCCTCTATTGCAAGGCACGCAGAAATATCTGAGCGATGTTAAAGCATTAGGTTTAGATGCTGATGGTATCTACGAAAAGGTAAAAACGGTTAGTGCAGGCTGTAAATCTTAGGCAATGGTAGGTAGGCCTCATGTAGACAGTCACAATGATTGTTCAATATGTAGCTTTTTATTGGCTGTAAGCGTTGCGCCTAAGCGTGACTGTCAATATTGACAAAGGATTATCTCTAAAAAATATCTTTTTGTCTTATGTTTGATAGTTGATAAAAATCAACAAAAATTTTAAAGGATTAAAATTATGAAGAGTATTACACATCCAACCGGACTGTTTGACAATGGTGCAAAAGACTATAAGCATATTACCGCTATTCCTTTAGCGGCGGCTATGGGAGCAGAAATACAAGGCGTAGATCTCAGCAATGTGAGCGACGACGCTTTTGCTGAGATAGAAGCGGCCTTGTATAGGCATAAGCTTATATTTTTTAGAGATCAAGACATCACTTTTACGGACCACGAAAATATAACGCTCAGATTTGGTGATTTTGGAACAGACGCCTACACCAAAGGTGTAGAAGGGCATGAGAACATCCAACCGGTCATCAAAGAAGCAACTGTCGAAACAAAGATGGTGTTTGGTAGTGGCTGGCACACAGATTCCGCCTTTTTAGACTGCCCGCCTGCAATCGCGATCAACTATGGCAAAGATATGCCTCCATATGGTGGTGATACCTTATTTGCAAACTCTGTACTCGCATACAACAGCTTAAGTCCAGCAATGAAAGAGATGATAGCCCCTCTTAAAGTATGGATGAGTGCTAAACACGTTGTGAGTTCTATGCAAGCTGAAAAACAGTCACAGAAAAGAAAGTCTGGTGAATTAGGCAGTTTAGAGCTTGATGTCGATACACAAAAAATGATTGAAGGATCTTATCACCCGCTGGTTAGAACACATCCTGTATCAGGCGAAAAATCACTGTATGTAGACAAAACCTATGCCTGCGGTATCGAAGGTATGACAGAAGAAGAGTCGCGTCCTCTACTGGATTTCTTAGCAAGTTTTGCGACTCAAGAGTCTTTTGTTTGCAGGCTTAAGTGGTATAACAATACGGTTATCATGTGGGATAACCGAATCTGCTTGCATCAGGCGTTTAATGACTATGATGGCTATAGAAGAGAGATGTATCGGGCAGTCGTCATGGGCGAAAAACCAGAATAAGAGGATGGCTTAATGAAAGATATTTTTGAATCAATAGTAACGCCGCCTGGCTATAGTGATGATGAGTGGCAGGCGAGAATTGAGCTGGCATTATGCTATAGAATGGTTGACTACTATGGTTGGACTACACAAGTTTATAACCATATCTCGTATCGAATTCCGGGTACAGATCATTTACTAATTAATGCATTCGGGCTTTTATATGGTGAAATTACCCCTTCAAATCTGGTAAAAATAGATTTTGATGGTAATAAGCTTGATGATTCACCGTTTCCAATCAATAAAGCGGGCAACGTCATTCATACCGCCATCCATAAAGGTCGTCCTGATATTCACTGTGTGATGCACACTCACAATACAGATTTACAGGCAGTTAGTGCTTTGGAATGTGGTTTTATACCTTTATTCCAGGAAGCGTATATGTTTCATGATCGTATTGGTTATCACCCTTTTGAAGGCATTGTATTAGATGCAACAGAACAAGAGCGACTTGTTGAGTCAATTGGTACTGACAATCACACGCTCATGCTTAACAACCACGGTGTTATTACCACTGGCCCTGATGTGTCATGGGCGTTCATGCGAATGTACCAAATTATACAAGGCTGTGAGGTTCAGTTAAAGGCGATGGCTTCTGGTGGTAAATTACTCCAAGCTAGTGATGAAGCAATGATTAAAACCAGAGAGCAGTTTGAGGGCGGTGACGCGCAAGCTGGTGCCCAGGTTAGGCTACCTGAATGGCCAGCATACTATCGGTTGATGAGCCGGATTGATCCTAACTGGATAAGATGAACTACTTGTTCTTACTGATATTTTGTCAGTTTATTTACATAGATTAGTAGAGTTTTTAGAAATGAAAACCCACGAATTAGCGTGGGTTTTTTATTTTGGAAAAACAAGTAAACTCTGTTGACAAAAGCCAATAAAAAGTATAATTTAATTCATTATACGAACAATAATTCTTATATAGAACAATATTGGTAACAATCAGTATTGAATCTTGAGGGTATAGCGTAATGACAATGTGCCCATATTGCCTTTAGGGAGAAAGCAGCATGACCCCAGTATATATTTGTCACCCCAAACGTTCAGCAGTAGGTCGGTATGGCGGCGTATTGGCCGATATACGTCCTGATGATTTGCTGGCACAAGTGATCAAAGCAGTGCTTGAAGACGCTCCTGATTTTGACCATAGTGCGATTGAAGACAGCTTTATAGGCTGTGCTAACCAAAGCGGTGAAGACAATCGTAACGTTGCGCGCATGAGTGGCTTGTTATCAGGGCTATCAGAAAAAGTACCAGCGACAACCATCAATCGACTATGTGGCTCAGGCCTCGATGCAGTAGGAACGGCCTTTCGTGCCATAGTCAGTGGTGAGATGGAGCTAGCATTAGCAGGTGGAGTTGAGTCTATGACCCGAGCGCCATTTGTAATGGGTAAGCCTGAGGGTGCCTATGATCGTCGTCAAACGCTGCAAGACACGACCATGGGCTGGCGTTTTATTAATAAAAAAATGGACGCTATGTATGGTACAGAAGCGATGCCACGTACCGCAGAAAATTTAGCGGAAAAATATAATATCTCTCGTGAAGACCAAGATTCTTTTGCAGTGTGGTCACAACAAAAGGCCGCTCAGGCACAAAATGATGGACTTTTAGCGACCGAAATCACTCCTATTACGATTGAGAGACGTAAAAAAGAAGCGCTAATCGTCGATACAGATGAGCATCCACGTCCGAATACTGATATGACTGCTCTAGAAAAGCTGCGTCCTATCTACGAAGGAGGGACAATTACTGCTGGTAATGCTTCTGGTATCAATGATGGTGCTGCTGCGATGTTGATCGCTAGCGCCGCAGCTGTCAAAAAATACGGTCTAACACCTGTTGCCAAAATAGAAGGCATGGCAACGGCGGGTGTGCCTCCGACCATTATGGGTATTGGCCCTGTGCCTGCCACCCAAAAGCTCTTGAAGCGTCTTAATCTTAGTCTGGATGATATCGATATCATTGAGCTTAATGAGGCTTTTTCTGCTCAAGCACTGGCTTGTTCAAGAGAGATGGGTCTAGAAGACCGTGATCCGCGTCTTAATCCCAGAGGTGGCTCTATTGCACTGGGTCATCCACTAGGGGCTTCAGGCGCTCGTATTTTGATTTCAGCTATTCATGAGTTACAACGTACCAAAAAAGATCGTGCACTTTGTACAATGTGTATTGGTGTTGGACAAGGTATTGCTTTAGTGGTTTCAAGAGTAGGAGAACAATAATGGCATTTTTGACAACAGACACGCATCTCGTTGCTTACCAAGATAGTGGTGAAACCTACTTGCCAGCATTATTTATGGCGCACCCGTTAGGTATGAGCCGTAATGTATGGGACAAAGTATGTGATGAGCTACATGGTCATTATCGCTGCATACGTTGGGACCTACCAGGCCATGGCAGCAGTGGCGCTGCTTGTACAGATTTGACGCTAGAGCAACTGGCTTATGATGTGCTCAGCTTAGCGAACGCTTTAGATATTGAAAGATTTAGTTTCATTGGTACTTCGATTGGCGGCATGATCGGGCAAAGCCTCTGCCAAATTTCGCCAGAATCTTTAGAGCAGGTTTGGCTCACCAATACAGGTGCTGTGATTGGTACAGCTGAGGCGTGGTCTGAACGCGCTGCCAACGTTCGTAGTTTGGGCCTGGCTCAAATGGCTGAAGGAATTGTCCCGCGCTGGTTTGCCCCTGCGTATATTAAGCAAAATCCTGATGCACTGCTTGGCTGGCAAGTACAGTTATCACGCAATGGCGATGAGAGCTACGCCAAACTTTGTGAAGCTATAGCTAAAGTAGACAACCGCAAAAAGCTAACAACTTATAGAGATAAAGTGGTTTTGGTGGCAGGGGGAGAAGATGTCTCGACACCACCTGCCAAACTAGAGGAGATAAAAACTGAGTTTACTGATGCAAAATTAGAAACTTTTGAAGGTGTGGGCCATGTACCGTCAATAGAAGCAACGAGCCAATTGGTCAAATTAATACAGTCAGATGCGGCTCGCAAGACAGTCGGACAGACGGGTATTGGCTATGAGCAGGGCCTAGTCCAGCGTAAGCGCATTTTAGGAGAGGCCCATGTTGAAAAAGCATCCCAAAATGCCACCACATTGGACAGTCCATTTCAACAATTTATCACGCGTAATGCTTGGGGAGAGCTGTGGGGCGATCACAGTCTCACGGTACAGCAACGAAGCATGATTACCACTGCGATATTGGCCGCACTCGGGCGTGATGGTGAGCTTGGCTTACATCTACGTACCGCGCATCGTCTAGGTATTAATGAAGATCAGTTACGTCAGGTGCTGATGCATGTATCGGTCTACGCTGGCGTACCAGCAGCCAATCATGCTTTTTCTTTGGCCAAGGACAATGGCTGGGGCAATCCTACCGTCTGATATCAAATGCTTTTAAAAGATAAATCTGCTTAATAAAATGGAGAGCTGTAATGAGCCATAAGTACCCTTCTTTTCTACCGCGTGAACGGTCTTGGCAGCCTGGGCCATTTACGCCAGGCTACAAAACAACAGTAGCAAGATCACCGCGCCAAGCCCTAGTCAGTCTCCAAAGAGCTAGCGATTCAGAGCGTAGTGGCCCTGTTTTTGATGGCTTAGAGATTGGTCAGTATGACAACGACTTACTAATGAACTTTCGGACAGAAGGCACGCAAGCAGGTTTGCCCATCGGTGAACGTATCATCATGCATGGTCAAGTAATCGATCAGTTTGGTAAGCCTGTCCCCAATACGTTGGTTGAGATGTGGCAAGCAAATGCTGGTGGTAAATACCGTCACAAAAGAGATGGCTATCTGGCACCACTAGATCCTAACTTTGGTGGTGTGGGACGATGCGTTACAGATGCCAAAGGGCGATACCGTTTTCGTACCGTGCGTCCCGGCCCTTACCCATGGCCAAATGGAGTCAATACATGGCGCCCTGCACACATTCACGTATCTGTAATGGGTCCGTCAATTTCTACACGTTTGGTGACTCAGATGTATTTTGAAGGGGATCCCCTTATTCCGATATGTCCAATCGTACAGGTATTAAAGGATCCAGAGGCAGTTGAAACGATGATTGCACGTCTAGACATGTCTCAGAGCAAGCCAATGGATTGTTTGGCATATCGTTTTGATATTGTGGTGCGCGGCGCATTACAAACTTATTTTGAGGAGTAGATCATGTATAGCCAATACAAACTACAAGATGATAGCGGTCTGCTACGTGAAACAGCATCTCAAACAACGGGTCCGTTTGTCCATATCGGTTTGGCATTAGAGATTGCAGGCTTTGAATCGCGTTCAGATGAAATTTGGCAAGATTTGGCCAAAGAAGGTGCTGAGGGAGAGCATATTGAATTGGTGGGTCATGTATACGATGGCAATGGTGATGCGGTCCATGATGCATTGATCGAGATATGGCAAGCAGACAGCCACGGTAATTATATTAGCAACTTTGATAACAAAGAACCGTTTAGCGGGTTTGGTCGTAGTGCTTGTGCCTTGGATGGGGATTTTCATTTCCATACCGTCAAACCTGGACAAGTAGGTTTTTATGGTAAGCCCATGGCACCGCACGTCAATATCGCCATTTTTGCACGAGGTATAAACCTACACCTGCAAACCAGAGCATATTTCGATGATGAGCAGGAAGCCAATGAGCAGTGTCCAATATTGAACAGTGTGCCTTCAGTGGAGCGCCGTAAAACATTAATTGCTAAAAAAGAGCAGGGTGGAGACAAGCCTCGCTACCGTTTTGATATTTATTTACAAGGTGACAACGAGACAGTTTTCTTTGATTTTTAAAAGATTGTTGTGCAGTTTAAGTGCGTTGTTTGATAGTTAGTATTTCCTATTTAATATTTTTAGGCAAACTAGGATTTGCCAAATAACAAATGAGAGGGATTTCATGAAACACAAAACGAAAGTAGCCATTATTGGTGCAGGTCCGTCAGGACTATTGCTTGGTCAGTTGCTGACTAAAGCTGGTATCGACAATGTTATTTTGGAGAGACAAACGGGTGAGTATGTCTTAAGCCGTATTCGCGCAGGTGTACTAGAGCAAGGTACGGTAAACCTAATTCGCGAGTCAGGTGCGGGCGAACGTATGGACAAAGAAGGTCTAATCCATACAGGTACAGATTTTAGTTTTCAGGGTGAGCATTACCATATTGATATAGAAAAATATAGTGGTGGCAAGCATGTCATTGTTTATGGTCAGACTGAGGTAACTCGTGACCTGATGGAAGCGCGTGAGAAAGTTGGTAGTACTACTATCTATGAAGCAGATAATGTTGAGTTACATGATATTGAGTCAGATAGCCCTTATGTGACGTATCAGCATCATGGTGAGTCGTTTCATTTAGATTGTGATTATATCGCTGGATGTGACGGGTTTCACGGTGTGTCGCGCAAATCGATCCCATCTGATCAATTAGAAGAGTACGAAAAAGTCTATCCGTTTGGTTGGCTTGGGTTGATGAGTGACACACCGCCTGTCAACGACGAGTTGGTGTACTGTGCTCATGAGCGCGGCTTTGCGCTATGTTCGATGCGTTCTGAAACTCGCAGTCGCTACTATATTCAAGTACCTGATACAGACAAGATTGAAAACTGGAATGAAGAAAAGTTTTGGGCAGAGCTCAAACGCCGTATTCCACCAGAGATGGCAGAGCGTCTGGTAACTGGTCCTGCAATAGAGATGAGTATTGCACCGCTGCGCTCGTATGTCTGCGAGACAATGCAGTATGGCAAAGTATTTTTGTTGGGAGACGCCGCGCACATCGTACCACCGACGGGTGCTAAAGGATTAAATCTTGCGGCTAGCGATGTCGATACGGCTTATCGTTTGTTCGTAAAAATATATGAAGACAATCGCATTGATCTCATTCCTCGTTATCAAGAAATTTGTCTAGCGCGCACTTGGAAAGCCGTCCGTTTTTCATGGTGGATGACAATGCTATTACATCGCTTTCAAAGCGCTGGACGTTTTGATTTCCGTGTACAACAAGCTGAGTTTGATTACTTTATTAATTCAGATGCTGGCAAAGCAACCATTGCTGAGAATTATGTTGGCCTACCATTTGAAGCATTAGAGTAAATAGCTGAGTTTCAATTATTTAGATCTAGCGACTCAACTTTTTATATAGGATGATTCCATGTTAAACAAAGTGACAGAATCTGCCATCGACGCCATGAATCATATCAATGATGGGTCGACCATCTTGATAGGAGGCTTTGGCTTGGCAGGTCAGCCCGCCGAGTTGATCGACGCATTGATTGAACGCAATGCCAAGGATTTAACCATTGTTAGTAACAATGCAGGCAACGGCGAGACAGGCTTGGCGTTATTGCTAAAATCAGGCTGCGTACGCAAAATTATTTGTTCGTTTCCGCGTCAGCACGATTCATATATTTTCGATGATCTTTATCGTTCAGGCAAAATTGAACTCGAAGTGGTACCACAAGGTACGTTGGCTGCTCGTATGCAAGCTGGCGGTAGTGGTCTTGGCGCGATTTATACGCCGACCGCTTATGGTACGCTGCTTGCTGAAGGCAAGGAGACACGAACTATCGATGGCGTAAACTACGTATTAGAATACCCAATTAAAGCAGATTTTGCCCTTATCAAAGCCTTTCAGGGCGATCGTTGGGGGAACCTAACTTATCGTAAAGCTGCTCGTAACTTTGGTCCAGTTATGGCGGCAGCATCGAAACATACTATCGCTCAAGTGAGTGAGGTTGTTGAATTGGGTGCGTTGGATCCTGAGCACATCATTACGCCAGGTATCTTTGTGCATCAAGTTGTCTGTATTGAAGGAGACAAATAATGAGTAATTATACTCCGCGTTCAGTTGATGAGATTGCGAAGCGTGTCGCTCAAGACATTGAAGAAGGCATGTATGTCAATTTGGGTATCGGACAGCCTACTAAAGTCGCTGATTTCCTACCAAAAGATAAAGACATTTTTTTGCATAGTGAGAATGGTGTTTTAGGCATGGGGCCAGCCCCTGAAGAAGCTGATAGAGATGGCGATCTGATCAATGCTGGCAAACAATATATCACGCTACTCAAAGGCGGTAGTTACTTTCACCATGGTGACTCTTTTGCCATGATCCGTGGCGGACATATTGATCTATGTGTTCTTGGTGCATTTGAAGTGGCTGAAAATGGTGACATCGCCAACTGGTTTTTGGGTCGTCCTAAGGACATTCCAGCAGTAGGTGGTGCGATGGATTTGGCAGTGGGGGCTAAAAAAGTCTATGTCATTATGGATCACGTTAGCAAAAATGGCGAGCCCAAAATTGTCAAAAACCTTAAACTACCGATCACAGGAGAACAGTGTGTTAATAGAATTTACACTGATTTGGCAGTGCTTGATGTCACAGATCAAGGGCTAGTAGTTCGTGACATGGTCGTGGGGCTAAGTTTTGATGCACTGCAAGAAAAAACAGGGGCTAAATTGATAAGATCATAATCAGCTATTATTTAATACACTTTACTATTAGCAATATATTTAACCATCAAGAAAGGACTCCATGATGAGGATTAATTTATCTGCGTCAGCCATAGAGGCTGTCCGGCCCGATCTATCTAATACACCTAGTAACTTTGATACTGCTGCATTGGCCGTTCTTGCTTTGGTAGGTGCGTTATGATGATCCTAACAAAAACCAGCGCGACTATCTCGCGGCTGTGTCAATTTATCGGCGGTGTTAGTCTCATCATCATCGTGCTTACCACTATGCTCGACGTTAGCGCACGCTACATATTCAAACTCACCGGTGGTGAGTTTGGATTTACCGTCAAAGGTAGTGTAGAGATCGTTTCCTACTTTATGCTATTTGCATTATTAGCCGCCTTTGCTGCTTTCGTTGAACGCTCACAAATCATCGTCGATGTCTTTACCCAGAAAATGCCACAGTCTATCAAAGGCTACCTCATGGGTATCTTTATGATGGGCTTCTTTGTCATCGGCATCGTATTCTCATGGGGA